>CP144169.1:2717865-3035731 GCA_039636785.1 Micrococcaceae bacterium Sec5.7
CACCGTGCACGTGCGCGATCTCATCCCCAAGACCGGTGCCGGCTTCATCGTGGCGCTCACCGGTGCCGTGATGACCATGCCCGGGTTGCCCGCCGTTCCGGCGGCCATGCGGATGGACGTGGACGACGCCGGAAATCCGGTAGGTCTCTTCTGACCCCTCGCCTATCCCCCTCCGGTTGCTCTATCACTTTTGGTCGCCATTCCCCCTTTTTGGCGCCCACAAGTGATAGGGCAACGGGTCAGGGAGGGGCTGTGGAGGACGAGTGCCGCCGGATTGTGGATAACTTCAGCGGTGGCAGGGCTGTTCGGACAACAATGGTGCCCATGCGTCCATCTGCGCCTCTTCCGGCCCACCTTGCCACCGCACCGTTCACGGTCCATGAGGCTAGGTCTGCCAGCCTGAGCAGCGGACGGCTCCGTTCATCCGATCTCGCCTCCGCCGGCCGGTTGCTGTACGTGCCCGCCGGCTGGGACTCTGAAATCCGCAGCCTGGCGAGGGCCTTATCGGCGGCAACACCCGGCGCATGGATATCGCACCTGACCGCCGCAATACTGCATGGGCTGTGGCTTCCGTCCTGGTTCCGTGACTGCCGGGAACTCCACCTCAGCAAGCCTAGGGCGCTGCCCCCGGTCCGGCGGGAGGGTGTCCTCGGGCATACCGTTCTTGTTTTTGCCGACGAGGTGATGGAGCTGGACGGCACCCACATTTCAACGCCGGCGCGGACCTGGCTTGACCTTGCCCGCATCTTGCCGCTTGATGATCTCGTCGCTGTCGGTGACCAGCTGGTCCGTCGCCCCCGTCCGGGCCTCGAGAATCGCGCGGAAGCGTGGGCAACGATTCCCCAGCTGCAGGAAATGCTGAAGCGCCACCCGAAGCTCAAAGGAATCGTGAAAGCGCGCCAGGCGATGGAGCTGATCCGTGTCGGCGCCGACTCTGCACCGGAGACATTCCTGCGCCTGGCGCTGACGGCTTCAGGACTCCCCGAACCTGAGTTGCAGCTGCGGATTGTCCAGGGTGACCCGTATTCTCCTGCCGCGGATCTCGGCTACCGGGAGCATCAGGTTGGCATCCAGTACGACGGCGGACATCACCTCTCGCGCGAACAGCAGTCCCGCGACAATCGCCGCGACGAATCGTTCAACTCTGCGGGGTGGCGGTATTTCAAATTCAACGCAGACGATCTCGCCGACGACTTCCGCGGTGCGGTCCGTAGAGTCCGACTCGCCCTCCATCCCCGCTGAACGCACGTTGCTCTATCACTTTTGGCAGCCAAACCAGGCGGATGGGGACCAAAAGTGACAGAGCAACCGGGTGAGCGAGCGCTCAGGACAGGGCTAGCGCTCGAGGTCGCCCCGGATGAAGGCTTCAACCTTGTCACGGGCGAGGTCGTCGTTGAACTGCTCCGGCGGGGATTTCATGAAGTAGCTCGATGCGGAGAGCAGCGGGCCACCGATGCCGCGGTCCAGGCCGATCTTCGCTGCTCGGATGGCGTCGATAATCACACCTGCGGAGTTGGGTGAGTCCCAGACTTCGAGCTTGTATTCCAGCGAAACGGGGGCGTCACCGAAGTTGCGTCCCTCGAGGCGGACGAAGGCCCATTTGCGGTCATCGAGCCACTGAACATAGTCCGACGGGCCGATGTGGACGTCGCGCGGGGCAATATAGGCTTCGACGTTGGACGTCACAGCCTGGGTCTTGGAGATCTTCTTGGATTCGAGGCGGTCGCGCTCCAGCATGTTCTTGAAGTCCATGTTGCCGCCGACGTTCAGCTGGTATGTGCGGTCCAGCGTGACGCCCCGGTCTTCGAACAGCTTGGCCATAACGCGGTGCGTGATGGTGGCACCGATCTGGCTCTTGATGTCGTCGCCAACGATCGGCACACCTGCGGCGGTGAACTTGTCGGCCCATTCCTTGGTGCCGGCCAGGAACACGGGAAGGGCGTTCACGAAGCCAACACCGGCGTCAATGGCGCACTGGGCGTAGAACTCTGCGGCTTCCTGAGAACCAACGGGCAGGTAGCAGACTATAACGTCAACCTTGGCGTCTTTCAGAGCCTGGACAACATTGACCGGCTCCTCCGTGGACTGCTCTATGGTTTCGAGGTAGTACTTCCCCAGTCCGTCAAGGGTGTGGCCGCGCTGCACTGTCACACCGGTGGGCGGGACGTCTGCGATCTTGATGGTGTTGTTTTCGCTGGCCAGGATGGCGTCAGCGAGGTCCACGCCCACCTTCTTGCCATCGACGTCGAACGCCGCAACAAACTGGACGTCATTGACGTGGTACTTGCCAAACTCAACGTGCATCAGACCAGGGATCGTGGCCTGGGGGTCGGCATCCCGGTAGTAATGGACACCCTGGACCAGCGAGGCGGCGCAGTTACCCACACCTACGATTGCAACACGAATCGGATTCGAAGACACGGAACTCCTTTGAGAACAAACTTCAGGTGCCCGGCGCGCCAGTACCGGGATGTACGACGGCGGCCGACGGGCACAGCGCCATGGGACGCCCTAACATTCTAACCAACTGTGCCGGGGCCGGAATTGTTCCCGGCCGGCCCCGGCACTTGTGTTACGTCCGGGCTATGCCCGGCGGGCTGTCACTTCTGTGCCCACAGATTGATGTCGGATTCGACGGCGAACTCGTCGATCGCTGTCAGCTCCTCGGAGCTGAACTCCAGGTTGTTGATGGCGGACAGCGTGTCTTCGAGCTGCTTGACGCTGGAGGCGCCAACGAGTGCCGAGGTTACTGGTGATCCCTTGGGCTGATCGCGCAGAATCCACGCGATGGCCATCTGGGCCAGGGACTGTCCCCGGCCTTCGGCAATGGCACGCAGGCCGCGCACGCGGTCAAGCTTCTCTTCCGTGAGGGCTGATTCTGAGAGAAAGCGTTCCTTGGCCGCACGCGAGTCAGCCGGAATTCCCTTGAGGTAGCGGTCCGTGAGCATTCCCTGCGCCAGCGGCGAGAAGGCGATGGAGCCGGCGCCCACCTGGTCCAGGGCTTCGTACAGGTTGGGCGAACCGTTTTCCGTCCAGCGGTTCAGCATGGAGTAGCTGGGCTGGTGGATGAGCAGCGGGGTGCCGAGTTCCTTGAGGATCCCGGCGGCTTCGATGGTCTGTTCCGGGGTGTACGAGGAAATACCGGCGTACAGGGCCTTGCCGGAGCGCACTGCGGAGTCCAGGGCGCCCATGGTTTCTTCCATGGGCGTTTCCGGATCCGGGCGGTGGCTGTAGAAGATGTCCACGTAGTCCAGGCCCATGCGCTGCAGGGACTGGTCAAGGCTGGACAGGAGGGTCTTGCGGGAGCCCCATTCACCGTGGGGGCCGGGCCACATGTAGTAGCCGGCCTTGGTGGAGATCACCAGTTCGTCGCGGTACGGCTTGAAGTCGTCCTGGAGGTGGCGGCCGAAGTTGGTTTCCGCCGAGCCGTCCGGCGGGCCATAGTTGTTGGCCAGGTCAAAGTGGTTGACACCCAGATCGAACGCGCGGCGCAGGATGGCGCGCTGCTCATCGAAGCGCTTGTCGTCACCGAAATTGTGCCACAGGCCCAGTGAGATGGCCGGAAGCTTGAGGCCGCTGCGTCCGACACGGCGGTAGGGCATGGATTCATAGCGGTTCTCCGCAGCCGAATAAGTCATACGTACTATCCTGCCAGTTGTGATGCAGCCAACACCGCCCCCGAGCCAAAGTTACGCCGCAGGCATACATCCTCCTCCTTTGACGCTTCACCTCAGGCAGGCAGTTCACGACGGCGCTGATTATGCAGACGTCCCTCGAACAGCTGACAAAGGGGAACCATGCGTTCCTGACGATTCAGGCCCCTCAGCGCAAGCGCAACCGGAACAACGAACTGACAGGCCGAGGGCAAGCAGTTGGGCTAAGGCCATGGCCGGCGCGTGTGCTCACAGCACTGCGGCCGTCCCCGCAAGCAGATTTCCTGCCCGGGGGACGGCCGCTGTGGTCGGTTTTCCACGAACCGCGGGAGGCGCTACTTGGCCCGTCCCTTCGTTTCCTCCATGGCATCCCTGCCGAGCCAGGCGCCCAGGCCGATCATGGCGACGCCGAGGACCAGATGCAGCCAGTTGTCGGCAGAGTTGAACGGGATAAAGTTGGCGCCCGCGTTCACGTCGATGACAAGGCCGTAGATCCACAGGACCACGTACACGGCGCCGCCGCCAATCAGGAACAGGCGGGCCATCGGACTTGTCCGGGCCATTGCAATTCCGGCTGCGCCGAACAGCAAATGGACGATGTTGTGCAGAACGGACACTTGGAAGACTCCAAGCAGCATGGCGCCGGACTCATGTCCCGCAAAGTTCATGGCGCCGTAATTGGTGGTGATTCCCGGGACGAACCCGAGGACTCCAACCAGCAGAAATACCGCACCAACGCCCATGGCGGTGTTGCGAAGCGTCAACCCCATTACGTGGTGGTGTTGCGCAGGATGCGAAGCGGTGGTCATTACCGTCCCTTTCACGCTGATTGCCGGCTCTTCTGATGGAGAACCGGCCTTCGGCAAGGAGTCGAGGGAATCCTGCCGACGCCCATATCATACTCCTGAAAACCGCACGAGCGCAGGGAAAACAGGCCTCGGAAGGGCGGCCAGCATCACAGGCCGCGGCCCGGGCAAGATCAGGGCGGTGATGCCTGCGCTGGAGAGTCGCCCCGGGCCGGCTGTGACTCAATTGGCCGGAGTGACATATGGGATCGGGGCCCCTCCCGTGAACATCATCAGACACACGAAATCGTACCCCCGGTTACTCCACCGTCTAGGTTAACTCGACCCTCTGAATCACGGCGCTCCAGGGCGGAAGTTCCACCCGGTCCCCGTCCAGCCGGACGCCGTCGTCGGTCGCAAGCAGCAGAGTGCCGCGTCCACTCAGCCGGGAGACCGCGCCGGAAAAGTTCAACAGAACCTGCACCTGGCCGCGGCTGAACCTCAGCCAGCCGGCGTCGTCGTCGAACTCAACTTCGGTGTCCTCAAACCCGAGGCCGGAGAGCTCCGGCGCAGCACGGCGCAACGCAATCAGCGAACGGTACAGCTCGAGCAGCCGCGCGTGATCGCCGCCGGCGGCTTCCGCCCAGTCCAGTTTGGAGCGGCGGAACGTCTCGGGATCCTGCGGATCAGGCACGACGGCGGGATCCCACCCCATGCGCTCAAACTCGCGGATCCGGCCCTCGGCAGTAGCTTTGCCGAGCTCGGGCTCCGGGTGCGAGGTGAAGAACTGCCAGGGTGTGGTGGCCCCGTATTCCTCGCCCATGAACAGCATGGGCGTAAACGGCGAGGTCAGCGTGAGCACGGCAGCCAGCGCCAGCCTGCCGTATGGCAGGGACTGGGACAGCCTGTCCCCCGTGGCGCGGTTGCCGATTTGGTCGTGGTTCTGGCTGCAGACCGCCAGAGCCGAGGGGTGCACCAGCCCGGGATTGATGGGCCGGCCGTGGTGGCGTACGCGGAAGCTGGAGTAGCTGCCATTGTGGAAGAACCCGCCGCGCAGCACCTTCGCCAGTGCGCCCAGCGAATCGAAGTCCGCGTAGTATCCGGTGGTTTCGCCGCTGATGTTGACGTGGACCGCGTGGTGGAAGTCATCGCTCCATTGCCCGGCCAGTCCGTACCCGTTCACATCGCGCGGGTACAGCAGCCGCGGATCGTTCAGATCAGACTCCGCGATGAGGGTCCGCGGCCGCCCGGTCTCCGCAGAGATGGCGTCTCCGAGAGCTCCGAGTTCCTCCAGGATGTGAACCGCCCGTTCGTCCGGCAGGGCATGCACGGCGTCGAGCCGAAGCCCGTCCACGTGGTAGTCCCGCAGCCACATGGCGACGTTGTCCAGGATGTATTCGCGGACCACATCCGAGCCGGGCCCGTCCAGGTTGACGGAATCGCCCCAGGTGTTGGCGTCGCCCTGTTTGAGGTAGGGCCCGAATCTGGGCAGGTAGTTGCCGCTCGGCCCCAGGTGGTTGTAGACCACGTCCTGGATGACGCCCAGGCCCGCGGCATGGGCAGCGTCAACAAACCGCTGGTAGGCGGCCGGGCCACCGTAGGCCTCATGCACGGCATACCACTGCACACCGTCGTAACCCCAGTTGTGGGTGCCGTTGAACGCATTGACCGGAAGCAGCTCCACAAAATCGATGCCCAGTCCGGCCAGGTAGCCAAGCCTGCCGGCCGCGGCGTCCAGCGTGCCCTCAGGCGTGAACGTTCCAAGGTGCAGCTCGTAAATGACCGATCCCCGCAACCCCCGCCCCGCCCAGCCCGCGTCCTGCCACTCGTGCGAATCAGGATTGAAGGTCCGGGTCAGCGAGTGGACACCGTCCGGCAAGCGCCTGGACCGGGGATCCGGCAAGGGACGGGTGTCATCCCCGAGCAGATAGCCGTAGTCCACATCCGCCCCGGACGGTGCCTCCGGCGCGGTCCACCAGCCGCTTTGCCCGGCGTCGCCGCAACCGTGCCCCTCCGCACTGCGGTTCATGGGATACCGCTGCCCGTCCGCGAGCAGCGTCACCGACTCCGCGTCGGGCGCCCAGACATCAAAGCGTCCGGCCGCGCTGACAGGCAGCCTCATGAGTCCTCACCGGCTTCGGGCACCAGCAGCGCCACAGGATAGTTCCGCAGAATGTCCGCCACCGGTACCGCGCCTGGCGCAAAGCTGTTTCCGGTCAGCTCATCCCGCATCGCAGTTTCAAGCACGACGGCGGTGTCCCGCCAGCCGCCTGCACGTTCCAGTCCGCAGGGAAGCCTCGTGGCCAGCGTGAGGGCACCGCGGCCTGCGTTGGCGCCACGCCCAAAGGCGACCAGGTTCCCGGCGGCCGCGCCGGAAGCCGTGACCGCGTGGTAGCCGGTGAACAGCTCCGGACGGTCCCGGCGAAGGCGAAGGGCTCTGGACGTCAGCAGCAACTTGGCGGCGTCGTTCAGGAACGATGCCGGCAGATTCCCGGCGTCCAGGTCAGCCAGCACCCGCCGCCGCTCGGCGAAGTCGACGCTCCGGCGGTTATCCGGGTCGGTGAGCGACCGGTCCCAGAATTCCGTGCCCTGGTAGACGTCCGGAACTCCAGGCATGGTCAGCTGCACCAACTTGGCCGACAGCGAGTTCGAGGCACCATGGTGCTCGAGGAGCCCCACGAACGCGTCCAGTTCCGCCCTGACCTGGTCATTGCCAAAGGCCGCATCCACGGCAGCCGCCACCTTCTCCTCGAAGGCTTCGTCCGGATCGGTCCAGCTGGTGGAGTTCCCGGCCTCGCGCGCGGCTTTGGTGGCGTACTGCTGCAGCCTGGCCCGGTCCGCCGGCCAGGCGCCGGCGATGGACTGCCAGAGCAGGCTGGCGAACGGACCATCGGGCAGGGGCGCCAGCTCCTGCAGCCTGCCCAGCACCGTTTCCCATTCCGGGACCAGTTCGGAGATCACCGATATGCGCGCCCGGGTATCCTCGCTGCGCTTGGTGTCGTGTGTGCTGAGAGTGGTCATGGACAGCGGGAGATCACGCTGCCGCCGGATCATGCGGGCGTGGAATTCGGCCGGTTGCAGGGCGAATTCGGTCGGATCCGCGCCCACCTCCGTCAAGGTGCCCAGCCGCGTGTAGCGGAAGAACGCCGTGTCTTCCACCCCTTTGGCCATGACCATTCCGGAGGTCTGCTGGAACCGTCGGGCGAGCTCCAGCCCGGTGTCCAGCAACAGAGGCTGAAGGACGCCCACGGCCTGGCCGAGGTCCTGGCGGCGGTGGACGGCTAGCTCGCAGGCCTCCTTGAGGACGTCTTCGCCCGCCGGCAGGTAGGTGCGGTAGACGGGGAAGGCGGCAATGATTTCGGACAGCGCATCGGCCGCCAGCTCACCGGGGATGCCGGCGCTGGCCGGGGCCAGCCGGGCAAGCCGCAACATCTCCGAGTGCAGTATGCCGTCCGTGATCCGGCGTTTGGTTCCGTGGATCATCTTTCCGTAGTCCGCGGGAACCCCGCCGCGGAGTTTGCCGTCGAGCGCGTCCAGCGGTTCCCGGCCTGCGGGATCCACAAAAATCCGGTCAACATCCGCCAGTGCGTCGTAGCCGGTTGTGCCGTCGCATTCAAACGATGCCGGCAGCTCTTCGCCGGGCTCAAGGATCTTTTCGACAAGAAGGTAGCTGCCCCGGGTCGCCTGCCGAAGGCGCTGCAGATAGCCCCCGGGATCGGCAAGGCCGTCCGGGTGGTCCACCCGGATGCCGTCCACGAGGCCTTCACGGAACCAGCGGACAACCTCGGCGTGGGCTTCATCAAACACCCACGGGACTTCCACCCGGATGCCGGCCAGCGTGTTCACCGCAAAGAACCGGCGGTAGTTCAGTTCCTTGTCTGCACGGCGCCAGCCCACCAGCTCATAGTGCTGGCGGGCGTGCACAGACTGCGGAGTGTCCCCGTCCGAGTACGTGCCCTCGGCCAGCGGGAAGCGGTGATCGTAGTAACGCAGTTCACCGCCGCGTATTTCCAGCCGGTCCAGTTCCTCGTCGCTGCCCAGCACCGGGATCCGGACGCGGCCGCCAGCGAAGTCCCAGTCAACGTCGAACGCTTCCGCATAGCGGGACTGGCGCCCTTCCTTCAACAGGGACCACCACCACGGGTTCTGGCGGGGCGACGCCACCCCCACATGGTTGGGCACAATGTCCATCAGCAGACCCATGCCAACAGCGCGGGCCGCCTCGGAGACGGCCAGCAGTCCCTCGGAACCGCCGCGGTCCGGGTCCACTGTTGAGGGATCGGTCACGTCGTAGCCGTGATCCGACCCCTGCTCCGCCGTGAGCACCGGGGAAAGATAGAGCCAGTCCACACCCAGGGAATGCAGATACGGAACTGCCCCGGCGGCGTCCTGAAGCGTGAACCCCTGCCGGATCTGCAGCCGGTACGTCGAGACCGGTGCCCTCACGAGGCGGAAGTCTTCGGCTTCGCGGTTTTCTTCGTGCTTCGCGTTTCCGGAACCATCGGGGAGGTCAGTCCCGCCGTTTCACTCGTGGCTGTCTGGGACAGGGCCGCAAGCGAGGCGGCCACAGAGTGGTCCGGTTCGGTTTCCGGCGTGCTGTGGGCACGGAGCACCACAAGGGACTTTGCGTCCACACCAATGACGCCGCCGGCCTGTACCGGCTCGGTGTCGGCATTGTGCCCGGCTGTGTCGATGATGATGTCCCAGGCCGGGGCATATTCGTCCGATGGCAGGGTGAAAGCCACTTCGTCGACATGCGCATTGAAATACAGGACGAAGTTGACGTCGGTGATACGCCGCCCGCGGTCATCCTTCCCCCGGATACCGTCCCCATTGAGGAAGACACCCACGGATCTGCCGAAGCCGCTGTCCCAGTCCTCGGGCTGCATGGTGGATCCGTCAACGTCCAGCCAAACGATGTCCGGCAGCCGCTCGCCTTCGCCTCTGCGGACAGGGCGGCCGTCAAAGAAGCGGCTGCGCCGGAATGTGGGGTGTCTGGCCCGCAGCGCATTGACTGCCGAGGTGAATTCCACCAGCGGCTGGTCCACGTTTTCCCAGTTGATCCAGGTCAGTTCCGAGTCCTGGCAGTAACCGTTGTTGTTTCCCTGCTGTGTGCGCCCCAGTTCATCGCCGTGCAGCAGCATGGGAACTCCCTGTGAGAGGAGCATGGAGGCGATGAAGTTGCGCTGCTGCCGGGCCCTGAGCCCCAGCACGGCCGGATCGTCGGTGGGCCCTTCCACCCCGCAGTTCCAGGAGCGGTTGTGGGATTCGCCGTCGTTGTTCCCCTCGCCGTTGGCGTCATTGTGCTTCTCGTTGTAGGAAACCAGGTCCGCGAGGGTGAAGCCGTCGTGCGCCGTGACGAAGTTGATGGAGGCCACCGGGCGCCGGCCCGAGTGCTCGTACAGATCCGAGGAGCCCGTGATGCGTGAGGCGAACTCGCCCAGCGTAGCCGGTTCCCCGCGCCAGAAATCGCGGACGGTGTCGCGGTATTGGCCGTTCCATTCGGTCCACTGCGGCGGGAAGTTACCTACCTGGTACCCGCCCGGGCCCACATCCCAGGGCTCGGCGATGAGCTTGACCTGCGAGACCACGGGGTCCTGCTGGATGAGTTCGAAGAACGTGGAGAGCTTGTCCACGTCATAGAACTCCCTGGCAAGCGTGGAGGCGAGGTCAAACCGGAAGCCGTCAACGTGCATTTCGGTCACCCAGTAGCGCAGCGAATCCATCAGCAGCTGCAGTGAGTGGGGCTGCCGGACATTGAGGGAGTTTCCAGTGCCGGTGTAGTCCATGTAGTGCTGGAGGTCGTCCTCCACCAGGCGGTAGTAGGAGGAGTTGTCGATGCCCTTGAAGGACAGCGTGGGCCCCAGGTGGTTGCCTTCCGCGGTGTGGTTGTACACCACGTCCAGGATGACCTCGATGCCCGCCTTGTGCAGGGACCGTACCATGGCCTTGAAGTCCTGGACCTGCTGGCCGGTGTCCCCCGTTGAGCTGTAGCTGTTGTGCGGGGCGAAGAAACCGATGGTGTTGTAGCCCCAGTAGTTGTTCAGTCCCTTCTCCTGCAGAATGCCGTCATTGACGAACTGGTGCACCGGCATCAGCTCGATCGCCGTGATGCCCAGCTTCTGCAGGTGCGAGATGACGGCGGGATGCGCCACACCGGCGTACGTGCCCCGCTGTTCCTCCGGGACCTCGGGATGCAGCTGTGTCAGCCCCTTTACATGGGCCTCGTAGATCACCGATTTGTGGTAAGGAACGCGAAGGTTATGGTCCCCGTCCCAGTCGAAGAACGGGTTGATGACCACGCCAAGCATCATGTGCGGCGCCGAATCCGCATCGTTGCGGGACTCGGGCTCGCCCATGTTGTAGGAGAAGAGCGCGGGATCCCAGTCAATCTGGCCCTGGACCGCCTTGGCGTAGGGGTCCAGGAGGAGCTTGTTGGGGTTGAAGCGGTTACCGGATGCGGGGTCGTAGATGCCGTGCACGCGGTAGCCGTATTTCTGACCCGGCTGGACCTGCGGCAGGTAGCAGTGCCACACGTAGCCGTCCACCTCCACCACGTCGAACCTGGTTTCCGTTCCGGCGTCGTCAACCAGGCAGAGCTCTACCTTCTCAGCGTGCTCGCTGAACAGGGCAAAGTTGGTGCCGGTGCCATCAAACGTGGCACCAAGGGGGTACGCCGATCCGGGCCAGATTTCCATTCGTGCTCCTCAATGTTGTCCAACACCGGGTGTCGGAAAAAGCGTTCGCGCCGTGCCGGTAAAAACCTAGCTTCACCTTAACGGGTGGGTGCGACTATTACGTTTCGCCGACCCTTGATTACTAAGTTCGCTGATGTTGGACCACACCCCGGGTATGGCGTCGGCGATTCTGCCCGCGGCCAGCGGCCCTCCAGCAGACGCGCGAGTGCCGGCCAGCCCGTGCAGGCTTGCGGCCATCGCGGCTATTGCCGCCCACCGTTCGTCCGGATCGATCCCCAGATCCGTGAAGCGCCCGACGTCGGATCCCACCTGCGCGAGCAGGGCACCGATGATCCCTGCCAGGACATCCCCGCTGCCGGCCGTGGCCAGCCACGGGCTTCCCTCCGACTGGCTGTAAAAATCCTGGAACGGCGACGCCACCAGGGTCGTGGCGCCCTTTAGCAGCACGGTTGCTTCCGTCAGTCCGGCTGCCTGCCGCACAGCAGCCAGCGTCGACGCCTCCACGCCCTGGCGGTCCAGCTCAACGCCGAGACTGTTCAAAAGCACGGCCAGCTCACCTGCGTGAGGCGTCAGCACCACCTGCGGGGCGAGGACGTGGGGCAGGGCAGGCAGCGCGCCGGCGTCGGCGATGGTGGCCAGCCCTGAATCAGCGGCGTCACGGACGCGTTGCAACTGTTCAGGATCGCTGTCATCCAGGCCGGAACCCACCAGCCACGCCTGCACATGGGTTTCGGCCACGGTCCCGGAGCTGCACACCACCTCCGGGCACGCCTGGCGGACCAGCTCCGCGACTTCCGGCGGGCCCAGGTAACGCACCATGCCCACGCCTGCCGCGAGCGCTCCCCGGCACGCGAGGACCGCGGCTCCGGGATAGGCAGCCGAGCCGGCCACCACTCCAAGCACTCCGCGCGAGTATTTATGCGAGCGCCGCTCCGGCCGCGGCAGCAGCAGGGCGAGGTCTTCAGCTTCCAGCCGCTTGAGCGCGGGCCATGGGAGCCCTGCCTCGATCCCGATCGGCACCACCTGCACCCGCCCTGCAAAATTGGCGCCCGGGTCAGCGAGCAGCCCTGCCTTGGCCGCGCCGAACGTGACCGTCAGCCCGGCGGGCAGCACGGGCGCATTCACCTCGCCGGTATCAGCGTCCACACCGCTGGGCACGTCGCAAGCTACCACCAGCCCGGGTCCGGCGGCCCCCAGCAGGGCCACAAACGCGGCGGCGGTTCCGCGCAGCCCTCCGTTGGCGCCGGTCCCAAGAATTGCGTCAAGTACGACGTCGGCCCTCGCGGCTTCCGCCGCCAGCTCAGTGACGTTCGCGTCAGTCAGCGAGTAAACGCGCCCGCCGGCCCGTTCAAAAGCAGCCAGAGCACCGGCATGCCCTTCCCCGGCCGTGAGCACCGCCGTCGTCCGCATCCCGCGGCCGGCAAGCAAAGCGGCCGCGAACAGTCCGTCCCCGCCGTTGTTGCCCTTGCCGGCGAGCACGGCGACGCTGGCGCCGTAGAGGCGCCGGCCTCTGGACCGAAGTTCACGGACCACCGCATTGGCGAGTCCGTGGGCGGCCCGCTGCATAAGAGCAGCGCCCATGCCCGATGCCAGGAAAGGCTCTTCAGTGTCCCGTATCTGGGTTCCGGTGTAGGCGCTGATCATGGAGTTCAGTCCGTTCGCGGTGCTGTCCGTGGGCTGTGTGCCTGGCCCGTGCCGTGTACGGGCGGGGTTCCTGCGGAAGTAGTGCCTAGCCTTCGGCCAGGACAGTGGCCGTGGCGATCCCGCCGTCGTGGCTCATGGAGAGGTGCCAGCGCTTGACGCCCTTGGCCTCGGCCACTGCCAGCACGGTTCCGGTGACCTGGATGGTGGGGCCGTTCTGGTCCAGTCCGATCCAGCAGTCCTGCCAGTTCATGCCTGCTGGAGCGCCCAGCACCTTTGCCACGGCTTCCTTGGCGGCAAAGCGCGCGGCCAGGGAGCGGGTGTTCAGCCCGCGTTCGGCCGGAACAAACAGCCTGTCCCGGAGCCCGGGGGTGCGCTCGAGCTGCCGGCCGAACCGCTCGATGTCTACAACGTCTACGCCAATGCCAACAATCATGCCGCTATTCTACGGTGGCGCTGCACCACTCCGGCCCAATTTAGCCGTGCAAACGGCAGCGGCCCAGCTGCGCGTCACGCTGGACGCGCGGCTGGGCCGCGTTGCACCCGGATGCGTGAAAGCACCGGCAACCGGAAAGCCCGGCCTGGGGCGCCTGGTTTGGCCGGCAGTTACTCTACGGTCACGCTCTTGGCCAGGTTGCGGGGCTGGTCCACGTCGTACCCCTTGGCCGACGCCAGTGCCAGCGCGAAAATCTGCAGCGGCACGGTTGCCAGAAGTGGTGCGAGCAGGGTTGGCGTCTCCGGGATGTAGAAAACGTGCTCGGCGTAGTCCTTGACCGCTTCGTCGCCCTCTTCGGCAATTACGATGGTCTTTGCACCGCGGGCGCGGACTTCCTGGATGTTGGAGACCACCTTGGCGTGCAGGGAGTCGCGGCCGCGCGGGGACGGCACCACCACAAATACCGGCTGCCCCTCTTCGATCAGCGCGATGGGGCCATGCTTGAGCTCACCGGCGGCAAAGCCTTCAGCATGGATGTAGGCCAGCTCCTTGAGCTTGAGGGCGCCCTCCATGGCCACGGGGAAGCCCACGTGGCGGCCCAGGAACAGTACGGACTTGGCGTCAGCCATGGCCCGGCCCAGTTCCTTGATCTGGCCCTCGTTGTCCAGGATGCGCTGGATCTTGGCCGGGATCTTGCCCAGGTCGGCAAGGATGTCCTTGATCTCGCCCTGGAACTTGTTCCCGCGCAGCTGTGCCAGATAAAGGCCCAGGAGGTAGGCGGCGGTGATCTGTGCGAGGAACGCCTTGGTGGATGCCACCGCGATCTCGGGACCGGCGTGGGTGTAAAGCACGGCATCGGATTCACGCGGGATAGTGGAGCCGTTGGTGTTACAGATGGAGAGCGTCTTGGCGCCCTGCTCCTTGGCGTACCGGACAGCCATGAGCGTGTCCATCGTCTCGCCGGACTGGGAGATGGAAACGATCAGCGTGTTGGCATCAACAATCGGATCACGGTAACGGAACTCGTGCGAGAGCTCCACCTCGGTGGGGATCCGGCACCAGTGCTCGATCGCGTACTTGGCCACCTGGCCGGCATACGCTGACGTGCCGCAGGCCAGCACAATGATCTTGTTGACGCTCTTCAGCAGCTCGGGATCGATCCGGAGCTCATCGAGGGTCAGCTTGCCTTTAACATCCGAGCGGCCCAGGAGAGTCGCAGCCACGGCGTCCGGCTGATCGTGGATTTCCTTCTCCATGAAGGACGGGAAGCCGCCCTTTTCCGCGGAAGCCGGGTCCCAGTCAACGTGGTATTCCTTGCCCTCTGCGGGTGCACCGAAGAAGTCGGTGATCTCCACGGAGTCTGCGGTGATGGTGACGATCTGGTCCTGGCCCAGTTCCACAGCACGGCGGGTGTAGTCGATGAAGCCGGAGACGTCGGAGCCGAGGAAGTTCTCGCCGTCGCCCAGTCCCACCACCAACGGTGAGTTGCGGCGGGCAGCCACCACGACGTCGGGCTGGTCTGCGTGCACGGCGAGAAGGGTGAAGGCGCCTTCAAGGCGCTGGCACGCCAGCTGCATGGCCTTGGTCAGGCCGCCGTTGGAGACGTCGCCGTTGAGCTTGGTCCGGAAGATGTCGCCCAGGAGCGCGGCGGCCACCTCCGTGTCCGTCTCGGAAGCGAACTCCGCGCCCTTGGCCACCAGCTCCTGCTTGAGCTCGGCGAAGTTTTCAATGATGCCGTTGTGGATGAGCGCCAGCCTGCCACCGTCGGACAGGTGCGGATGCGCGTTCTGGTCCGTGGGGCCGCCGTGGGTGGCCCAGCGGGTGTGGCCGATTCCGGTAGAGGACTCAGGCAGCGGGCTGCCTTCCAGCTCGGCGAGCAGATTGCTCAGCTTCCCGGACTTCTTCCGGGAGGAGATGACACCGTCGGCAACAACGGCGATGCCCGCCGAGTCATAGCCGCGGTACTCCAGCCGGCGCAGTCCTTCAAGGACAACGTCCAGGGCGTTGTGTCCGGCATTTCCCCGGCCTGCCGAATGACCTACATATCCTACGATTCCACACATGGAGACAAGCCTAGCTGGCTTCCAAGAGAGCGGACGTAGGACCTCAGTGCGATGGCGTAATGTACGGCTTCCGAAAGTCCGCCGCTTCGCGCTAACAGGCCCGTCCGAATAATGGCAGGACGCCCGCCAATTGGGGGCGTCCTGCCCGGTTACGGGGTTCAGCTCCGTTGGGTGCGCCGGCCACCGGCGCACCCGTAACAGTCCCAGCGCCTGGCCGCTGCCCGCTTCCGTGTGCGCAGAGTCACCAAATTTCCGGCTCCTGCCGCTGCGAGCGGGACCTCCGACGCCGGTAGTGCTTCCGGTACCGCCGGGGTCCCCGCCGGCCTGACGACGGGAAGCTTCGAACCGGGGCAGTGGCCCCGGGCCCGTTCGTCCCGGGCACGTCGAAGACCAGCCCGCCGTTGCGATCCGCCTGGACCCGGCCCACTGCTACCGGATCCGAATGCAGGTAAACGTAGATCCAGCGGATGCCACAGACATTACAATCCCTCCATTTCGCTCTGGGCTCCGCGCGGGGCAGAATCTCTAGGGTGACTTTGCAACGCAATGAAGCGAACGGCGACGGCGTCTCCCCGTTCGTGGAGCTGGACCGGCAGACCTGGTCCCGGCTCGCTGCCCAGATGGAACAGCCTCTCAACGAAGAGGACATCCTCCGGCTGCGTGGACTCGGCGATCCCCTGGACATGAAGGAAATCCGCGAGGTCTATCTGCCGCTCTCGCGGCTCCTGCATCTGTATGTGGAGGCTGCAGGCCAGCTGCACTCGGCCACCACCACCTTCCTCGGCGAGAAGACGCAGCGCACGCCGTTCGTGATCGGCGTGGCCGGTTCCGTGGCGGTGGGCAAGTCCACCATCGCCCGCGTGCTCCGGGAAATGCTCCGGCGCTGGCCGGGCACCCCCAACGTGGAACTCATCACCACGGACGGGTTCCTGTACCCGCTGGCCGAACTCCAGCGCCGGCAGCTGCTGGAGCGCAAGGGCTTTCCGGAGTCGTATGACCGCCGGGCCCTGCTGCGCTTTGTGAGCGAGATCAAGAGCGGCGCTGAAGAAGTGCGGGCGCCGTGGTACTCCCATGTCACCTATGACATCGTCCCGGGCAAGGAGGTTGTGGTCCGCCGCCCGGACGTGCTGATTGTTGAGGGTCTGAACGTGCTGGCTCCGGCCCGCCCCCGCCACGACGGCAAACAGGGCCTGGCACTGAGCGACTTCTTTGACTTCTCCATCTATGTGGATGCCAAAACCTCCTACATCGAGGAGTGGTATGTGGACCGGTTCCGCAAGCTCCGCACCACGGCATTCGCGCAGCCCGAATCCTACTTCCACCGGTACGCCACGCTTTCGGATACCGAGGCGGAAAGCACAGCCCGCGAAATCTGGAAGCGCATCAACGAACCCAACCTGGAAGAGAACGTGCTGCCGACGCGCGGCCGGGCGCAGCTGGTGCTCTCCAAGGATTCCGACCACTCCATCCGCCGCATGCTGCTCAGGAAGGTCTAGCACGTGTGCTGCCATCACTCCCCCGGCCCGGGCAGACGCGCCTTCACCCGCTTCCTCGCGGCCGGCGCCGGGCTGACCGTCCTGGCAGCCTGCACACCGGACAGCGCTGCGGAACAGCCGCCGTCGCCCTCCCCCGCCGGCTCCTCCGCTTCACCGTCTGCAGAAACAGCGGCGTCCGCCTCCCCCACACGTAACGCACCGCCAAGCGCAACGCCAAGCGCAGCGTCCGCGACCGCCTCGGCGCCGGCACCGCCGTCGGCCGCTTCCGCGTTGCCGAAGCAGTTCTCCCTGACGGATCCCGCCAGCCCATGGCTCGTGGTCAACAAGCACCGTCCGCTGGTTCCGGCGGACTACGCCCCGGCGGATCTGGTACAGCCCAGGGTACTGCTGGCAGTTTCCGGCGAAGCGGCCCTGTTGAACAGCACGACGGCGGCTGCCGCGGAAAAGCTGTTCGCGGCGGCTGCGCGGGACGGAGTCGCCACGACGCTGGCGAGCGGCTACCGTTCATACGGCACCCAGACGGCCACCTACAACGGCTACGTCAGTTCCCGCGGCCAGGCGGACGCAGACACGGCATCGGCGCGGCCGGGGTACTCCGAGCACCAGACCGGGTGGTCATTCGACATCGGCGACGGCGGCGGGTCCTGCGGTTTCCAGCCATGCTTCGCAGATCAGCCGGCTGCCGTGTGGGCCAAAGCCAATGCGCACCGGTATGGCTTTGTGGTGCGGTATCCGTTGACGCTCCATCCGGTCACGGGGTACTACTACGAGCCGTGGCACCTGAGGTACATCGGTGTTGAGGCCGCATCGGACATGAAGAAAAGCGGCATCAGCACCCTGGAAGAGTACTTTGGCCTGGAAGCCGCGCCGGGCTACTCATAGCGGCAGCTCTGCTCAACCGGAGCCCGACACACCGTCGGAGAATCACTCCCTTGTCATCCGATGTTAATAAGCGTGCGCTAGCTTGGACCCTATGTTGAGTGGATTTAGAAGTTTTGTCATGAAAGGCAACGTCGTTGACCTTGCCGTAGCCGTTGTCGTTGGTGCTGCTTTCAGCGCCGTCATCAACTCCATCGTTGATGGCCTGCTGACTCCCTTGATTGGCCGGCTGTTCAGCGCCAAGGGCATCGAAGAGATGGCCTGGGAGGGGTTCAAATACGGGTCCGTAGTTTCCGCCATCATCTCGTTCCTGCTGATCGCCGCCGCGATATACTTCGTCGTGGTCATGCCGATGAACCACATGATCGAACGCAGGAACCGCAGGCTGGGCATCAATCAGGATGTCCAGGAAGAGGCCGCCGAAGATCCGCAGATCGCGCTGCTGACCGAGATCCGTGACGCATTGCGTCACGACGCCGCGCGCAGGTAGCTCCACGGATCAAGCTGACGGCGGCCCGGCTCCTGAAGGAGGCGGGCCGCTGTCAATTGTGGCTGTTGGCAGGCGGGACGTCGTGCCCGTTCAGCCGATCAGTCGGAGACCAGCGCGAGGGCAAGCTCGGTCTGGACTACTTCTGCGAGCCGCTCGGCAATGGCCCGGGCCGTCTCGTGGTCTCCGGCCTCCACCATCACGCGCACCACCGGTTCGGTGCCGGAGGGGCGCAGCAGGACACGGCCGGTATCGCCGAGTTCGGCTTCAGCGCGGGCCACCGCGGCGGCCAGCACGACATCGCCGTTGACCCGGGTGCGGTCCACGCCCTTGACGTTGATGAGAACCTGCGGAAGTTTGGTCATCACCGTGGCCAGCTGCTTCAGAGGCCGCCCTGTGAGCGCAACCTGTGCAGCGAGCTGCAGGCCCGTCAGGACGCCGTCGCCGGTGGTGGCGTAATCGGCAAAGATCACGTGGCCGGACTGCTCGCCGCCGAGGTTGAAGCCGCCGTCGCGCATTGCTTCGAGGACGTAGCGGTCCCCCACGGCGGTTTCGCGGAGGCTGATGCCCGCTTCGCGGAGCGCAATCTTGAGGCCGAGGTTGCTCATGACGGTGGCTACCAGGACGTTGTCCTTGAGTTTGCCGGAGGCCTTCAGCGCGACGGCAAGGATGGCCATGATCTGGTCGCCGTCCACTTCGTTGCCTTCATGGTCCACCGCGAGGCAGCGGTCGGCGTCGCCGTCGTGGGCGATCCCCAGGTCTGCCTGGTGTTTGAGCACTGCCGCCTTGAGGGGGCCCAGGTGGGTGGAGCCCACGCCTTCGTTGATGTTGAGGCCGTCCGGTTCCGCGCCGATCAACACAACGTCAGCGCCGGCGTCCTTGAATACCTGGGGCGAACAGCCGCTGGCAGCGCCGTGGGCGCAGTCCAGGACAACCCTGATGCCGTCCAGACGGTGCGGGAGGGTCCCCAGCAGGTGCACGATGTAGCGGTCCTCGGCGTCGGAGAAGCGCTGGATCCGGCCTACGTCGCCGCCGACTGGCCGGACAGGCTCCTTGGCCATCTGTTCCTCGATGGCGTTCTCCACGTCATCCGGGAGCTTCTGCCCACCGCGGGCAAAGAACTTGATGCCGTTGTCAGGCGCGGGGTTGTGGGAGGCGGAGATCATCACGCCGAAGTCGGCGTTCAGATCCGCCACCAGGTAGGCCGCGGCCGGCGTGGGCAGCACACCGGCATCGTAGACGTCGATGCCGGAGCTCGAGAGTCCCGCCTCCACGGCTGCCGCGATGAACTCACCGCTGGCACGCGGATCACGCGCCACCACGGCGCGCGGCCGGGTGCCGTAGGTGTTGCGGTCGTGGCCAAGCACAACGGCGGCAGCCTGGGCCAGCTGCATTGCCAGCTCGGCAGTCAACAGGCCGTTAGCCAGGCCCCGGACACCATCTGTTCCAAATAATCTAGACATCGGGTCAAGCTTAGACGATGGAGGCCGCGAGCCCTGCACTCAGGCGCTGCGGACCGGCTTCACATTACCCACGGCCGCGAACCGATAAACGGCGGAAGCCCGCCCCGCCGGATGGCGGGACGGGCTTCCGTGTAAGCGGGTTTAGCGCTTGGAGTACTGCTGGGCCTTGCGGGCCTTCTTGAGACCGGCCTTCTTGCGCTCGATGACGCGTGCGTCACGGCGAAGGTAGCCGGCAGCCTTGAGGGTGGCGCGGTTGTTCTCGGTGTCGATCTCGTTCAGTGAACGGGCGATGCCGAGGCGCAGTGCACCGGCCTGGCCGGAGATGCCGCCACCGTGGATGCGTGCAATGACGTCGTAGGCGCCGTCAAGATCAAGGATCTTGAAGGGGTCGTTGACATCCTGCTGGTGCAGCTTGTTCGGGAAGTAGTTGGACAGCTCGCGGCCGTTGATGGTCCATTTGCCGGAGCCCGGCACAATGCGGACTCGTGCAACGGCTTCCTTACGGCGGCCAACAGCTGCGCCGGCAACGGTGAGTGCCGGGCGTTCCTTCTTGGGCGCTTCTGCTTCTGCAGCTCCGCTTTCCGAGGTGTAGCTGGTCAGGTTTTCCTCAGCCACAACGGCCTCGGTGGTCAGTTCTTCGTTCTGAGCCACGATTCTCCTTTAAAAAGTTGGTTGGTGGCCAGGACTACTGGGCGACCTGAGTGATTTCAAAAGTCTTGGGCTGCTGGGCTGCGTGGGGGTGCTCGGCACCCTTGTACACCTTCAGCTTGCCCAGCTGCTGAGCAGCGAGGGAGTTCTTGGGGAGCATGCCCTTGATGGCCTTCTCCACGGCGCGGACCGGGTTGGATTCCAGCAGCTCCGCGTAAGTGACGGAGGTCAGGCCGCCCGGGTAGCCGGAGTGGCGGTATGCGCGCTTCTGCTCCAGCTTGGCGCCGGTGAGGGCTACCTTCTCAGCGTTGATGATGATGACGAAGTCGCCCATGTCCATGTGGGACGCAAAGGTGGCCTTGTGCTTGCCGCGCAGCAGGATTGCGGTCTGGCTGGCGAGACGGCCAAGGACAACGTCTGTGGCGTCAATGACGTGCCACTGGCGGTTGATATCGCCGGGCTTCGGGGTGTACGTACGCACGGTTTTTGCCTCGTTCTTGTTCTGGCGTTCTTGTTTAGGTGTCACGTGAGCGTGTGCACCTACTATCTATGCGCTACCGGAACAGAGGTGAGGGCTCCATGTAACCAGTGGTCCCGTAGTCCCGAATGTGCCTGTTGAGTAGTTATCCTGCAACCGGATTCCCAAACGGGCACGCATCATCGAGAAAGGACACGCACAACGACTACCAAGAATAGCCTGAACGGGGCGCCCGGGTCAAAATGGGGTATCCGGATGCGTCCTCCAGCCTGCCGGCCAGTTCCATCAGGGAGTGTCAGTGTCCTTATTAAGCAGCGCCGCAGCCGCCGGACCGCTCTTCATAGCTGTCATCGGGATGTTGGGCGTTCTGCTCGGACTGCTCGCAGAGTTCCTGGTTGCACGTACGCTCCCCCGGCTTGGTGGACTGCCGGCCACAAAGATCAGGATTACGACGGCGGCACTCACCGGAGCGCTCTGCGCCGCCCTTGCCTTCCGCCTTGGGGCCGCCTGGATACTGCCGGCTGGCCAGGATTGACATTGCCCACCATCTGCTGCCGAATCGACTGGTTTTGGCGCTTCTTTTGGCCGGTTTACTGCTGCTCGCAGTCAGCCACCAGGGTTTCCGGAGCTGATTCGAGGACTGGAGGTTCTGCAACAGTAGCGGTCACCTCGTGTTTATACGCGGGTTCCTGGGAGTCCGGGTTAACGGCCCTGCCGTTGACCTGAATCAGACCGTTGTCCCAGAGGTATCCGCTCTTTCGGCTGGCTCCCACCGCCGTTGCGGCTTCTTTTCTGCTGGCTCCGCCCTGGCGCAGGCGCAGGAACTCTTCGCGCTTCTTCACGCCCGGGTGGATGCTTCGGATTCCAGCCGTGCGTGCCCAGCTGACGCACGTCGTCCGGTTCAGGCCAAGATCCCTGGCGGCCACGCTGACACTGCCCATGCGCTCCAAGACGGTGAAGAATTCATCCTTCTGGTCCTTGGTGTGTTTCTGCCCCGCTGTCCTCCCGGTGGAGACAGCCCAGGCGTGCCACGTACTGTGATTGAATCCCAGCTCACGTGCGGCCGCCCCGACATTGCCCAGGCGATCCAAAGTCAGGAAGAACCCGGCCTTCTCCGCCTCCGTGTAGGTCCGATACGGGCGCTTGGGCGGCACCTCGACCGGCGAACCCGACTTTTTCCTTGGGCGTGAATTTTTCTTTGAGGAAGAGCTATTTATTGATGGTGATTCCGTTGGTGTTGCAACTCCCGATTTTGGGGGTGTTGCATCGACCGCTAGAACTCGCCTTTGCCGGGCATAATGGCTTCATGTCACGCCATTCAATTAGTTGGCTCTCCACCGGTACGCCTTATGGCGAGGAGCACGGCCGCCTTGGGTGAGCAGCTCCTGGTCCGGGATGCGGAACGCTATTTCCGTCGGCTTGGTCCGCGAATTCAAGTTGCTCTGTGCCAACTTCCCCTGACGCTAGTCCTGACGGCCCTGACCATTGCGTCGCCGGCAATTTGGCCGGAACTGATCGACAGCACGGCATTTATTGCCGGAATGGTGCTGAGCGGCATCTTGTTTCTTGCCTGTTTCCTTGTTCCTTGGGAACGGCTGCCGGCGAATGCTTATCTCGTAATTCCCGTCCTTGACCTCGTGGTGATCGGGTTGGCTCGCAACGGAGCGGTTCCAGCAATACCGGGGCTCGGGGTCTTGGCCATCTTCCCGGTCATTTGGTTGTCCGCTTCGGGCGCATTCGCACGTACAAGCCTGATCCTGAGCTTTTCCGGGCCCCTGTGCATAACCCTGCCGTCGTTGCTGCCATCGTTTCCGGACGTTTCTGCATCCACCATCGCCCCAGTGATCCTGTTGCCTTTGATGATGCTCTCTGTCTCGCTTGCCATCCGATTCGCCAGCGTCAACGTCCGCGTCCAGCGCCAGCGTTTGGAAAGGAAGGACACCGAACTTCGGGAGTTGCTCGTTGAAAGCAGGAACCGCGAAAGGCTCCTCAAGACGGTTCTGGACACTGTCGACGTCGGGATTGTCGCCGTTGACGCGAACGGCCAGAACCTTCTGGTCAATGATAAGCAGAGACTATTCCTGCAAGCGGCGTCCCCCGAAGGCCCAGGGGCGATGCCGGAGGAATCCGAGCAGTTTCTGTTCGGCCAGGACAGGGTCACTCCGCTGGCAATAGACGAACGCCCCATCCACCGGGCAGCCGCTGGCGAAACTTTCGCGGACTACCTGGTGTGGCTCGGTGAGGGGCCGGGCCGCCGTGCGGTCTCAACCGCCGCCCGGATCATGAAGAACGACGACGACGGCGGGTTCAGCGGGGCGGTGATCATCTACCGTGACGTCTCGGGCCTGGTAGAAGCCCTATCGGCCAAAGAGGAACTGATATCCAACGTCTCGCACGAATTCCGTACCCCGTTGATGTCCGTCCTGGGCAATGTGGATCTGGTGCTAGACGAAGTGGAAGACCTTTCATCCATCGCCGTACAGCGGCTGCAGGTCGTGCAACGCAATGCCGAGCGGTTGCTCTCACTTGTTTCGGATCTGCTCGTGTCAGCATCAACTGTCCTTGCCGTCCACCCGAGGCGGACGGACCTCGCTGGGCTGGTCGAAAGCAGCATCGGTTCCGCCCAGGCGCAGGCCGACGCCACCAACGTGTCGCTTCGTACCGATCTGCCCATACCGCTCTGGGCGCATGCTGACCCGCTGCGGATGTCCCAGGCCCTGGACAACCTCCTGTCCAACGCCATCAAATATTCCCCGGCCGGAGGCATGGTGACCGTCAGCGCGCAGAGAAGCGAGTCCTGGGTCAAACTCAAAGTAGAAGACACAGGCATGGGTATCAGCGCGGAGGAAACGACACGCATCTTTACACGATTCTTCCGGACCAGCGCAGCCCGGCAGTCAGCCATACCGGGCGTCGGACTGGGCCTCTCCATCACCAAGGCCATCGTGGAGCGGCACGGAGGCGTTATCTCCTGCGTCAGCACCCCGGGCCAAGGAAGCACGTTCACTATTACACTGCCGGCTGACGGCGCCACGACCTCCTAAAGGACTACAAAGGTCGGTGCCGGCCCTGCCTAGTCCAGCGGCAGCGTTATTGTCACGCACGTGCCCGTGGCTACCGAAGAACCGACAACCATCTGGCCGCCCGCCAGGCCCACGGCGAGGCGCATGAGGCGCAACCCCATGCCGGAGTTCCTGCCACTGGTTGCTGCCTGCACATCGAAGCCAGCGCCGTCGTCGGTCACTTTGAGCTGGACGGCGTGGCTGACGCAGCCCAGCCGGACCGTCACAGCGGATGCTTCAGCGAATTTGTAGACGTTGCTCAGGAGCTCCTGCGCCGCCCGGTAAAGCAGCATCGCGGACTTTCGGTCCACTTCCATGCCGTGGTGCGGCGTCTCCAGGCGCACCACGATCGCGCGTTCGCGCAACGGAAGAGTCAAACGGTCAATCGCTCCGGCGACTCCAAGAGCATAAAAATCGACCGGATGCGTATCAGTAAGAACGCCGCGGACGGCGACAACTTCGTCGCATAGTAGTGATTTCATGTTCCTACTGTGTGCCTGCGTCCTTGGGATTTTCCTATGCCCTTTCACCAGGAACGGCGGTGCCTCCCCAGTTTGCAGGGGCCATCAGGAGCACAGGAAAACCCTGGCGGTGTCAACGCGTCGTAGCAACTTCGTCATTGAGTAGCCTCGTGAATACTTCCCGTGGGGTGAGGCACCCAAGGACGGCGTGGTCTGACGTTGAGTTCCTCGGCGATGGAGTCCAGATACGGCCGGTGACTGGGGATCACCTCGAAGCCTGCTCTTGCGCTGGTCGGGGCATTACTGGGTCTTCTTCTGAACGGTAGAGCAGTAACACCGCAAAATGTCGGTTTGGGACTCGCGATAACAACCCTCTGCTATTTTGTCCCGGATCTGCTGATATACAACAAGGGCATCAAACGCCAGGCAACGATCGAGCTGGATTTGCCGAGCACACTGGATCAGATGCTGATCTCGGTGGAGGCAGGGCTTGGCTTTGAAGCTGCCATGGCACGGGCAGCCGAATATGGTGGCGGACCCTTGGCGCAGGAACTGATGCGAACCCTCCAGGACATCCAGGTTGGGCGTCCGCGGCAAGAGTCTTATGAAGCGCTGGCAGCACGGTCTTCCGTGCAGGATCTCCGAAGCTTTGTGCGGGCTGTTGTGCAGGCCGACAGGTATGGAATCGGCATAGCGAAAGTCCTCCGGACGCAGGCGAAAGCCGCCCGTGTCAAGCGCAGGCAGCGGGCTGAAGAAAAGGCGATGAAACTGCCGGTGAAGGTGCTGTTTCCACTGCTCGTGTTCATCTTCCCAGTGCTATTCATCGTGCTCCTTGGCCCTGCAGTCATCAACATCATGGAAATGTTCAGCTGAACGTCACGGCGCCCCAAAGACCGGCTCTCCTCGGCCCCCAGAACCGAGGAGGGCCGCTTTGCGGGAATAGCAAGTTGATTTCTCCCCGGGTTCGCCGCTTGTTTTGGCCCCACCCGGTTGGTGTTCCGGTCAGATTTGCCGGGACTTGTTGTTGATGGTCTGCTGGGTGGTTTTCAGCCGGTAGGAATCGGTGCCGGTGTTGATGATGTGGACGCGGAAGGTCAGCCGGTCCACGATCGCGGCACAGAGGCGCGGGTCGGTGAACGTCTGGCCCCACTCGCTGAACGGCGCGTTGCTTGCGCAGGCTATGGACGCCCGTTCTTCCCTGGCCGTGATCTGGAACAAAAGCTCGGCGCCGTGGGTCTCGAGCTTGGCTATATGGAACTGGACCGCCGCCGCGCCGAACTCCTCTTCCAGGTCCTTACCAAACGCGAAGAGAAAAACTCCATCGCCATCGCAAGCAACGAATCCTTCTCCAGTTGGCTGGACCAAAACCTTCACCGACCCACGCCTCTGTGCCGCGATCGTGGACCGTCTGACCTTCAACGGTGCCATCATCGAAACCGGCACCGACTCCTACCGCCTCGCCCACACCATCGCCCAACAAACCGCAAGCTAGGCCCTCCGGAGCGGAGGTTGTTGACGGCGTCACGGGCCCGGCGTAGCTTCGGAAGCGGGACCACGTTCGCAGCGGTGATGCCCCTCAAGGAGACGCAGATGATCCCGAAGCCAGAACTGCCCGCTTCGACAAGCGAATGGGCGCTCAAGCCATGATCCGCAGCCGGTCCACCGTTGTGATCAACCGCCCCGTCGGTGAAGTCTTCGCGTACATGGCCGATTTCGAACGCCTGCCCGAGCACGAACCGTGGGTGGAGAAGGCGTGGCGGACGTCGGACGGACCCGTCGGCGTGGGAAGCACATGGTGCCACATCCGCGTCATGGGCCGGCGCAGGTTCGAGGCTCCCATCGAGATTGTTGAGTACGAGCCAGAGCGGAGACTCGCGATCAAGAGCGGTAACGGGCCGGTCGATGTAGTGGCCACGCAGACCTTCGAGGGGCACGGCGCCAGCACCACTGTCACCGAGGTTCTCGAAATGCACGTGAGTGGCTTCACCCGGCTGTTCGAGCCGATCATCAGACGGCAATCCCGGGGCCAGGTCCGCGAAGTCCACCAACGAATCAAGCGGCTGCTCGAAGAGTCCTAGCTAGAACGGGCGGTCCTGGTTCAAACTGTCACGACGGTCCTGAACCAAATTCATGTTCAAACTCTTCAGGGAGTAGATTCGCCCGATCCATGAGAGGCAGAGCCCCTGCGATGGCGCACTGCCAGATACCTTCCGGCGGTTGCAAGGGCAGGGACGGCCAGGAACACTTACCGACGGTGACGGGGCGGCCGGTGATGACGCGGTGGCCGTCTTTGACATCGCAGGCGGCCATATACCCGTTCAGCCGGGGCCAAGGTACCGAACTCCGGAACTGGGGTCAGCCAGCGGCGGCGGAACCTGCCGACTTCGCCTTCAACGCCGCCCTTTTCATGGGCGCCGTCGATGCCTGGCAAGCAGAAGAAGGAGTCGAACCCGTAGTGGGAGCGCAGGGCGATGAAGCGTTCGTTTTCCAGCCGTTCCCGGCCCAGGATCACGGTGATGACCGCGGGTTTGAGGTTGGCGTGGGCGACCGTGGACTCGGCATCCACGGCGCCGTGTTCATCGACCAGCCGCTGCCAGATCCGGCGGGCCGTGTGACGCTGTTTGCGCGGGGCCGCCTGATCTGCGACCAGCCACGACCGGATGGTTTCCTCCCAGGGCCCCAGCTTCGGAGCCTTCCGCACGGGCGTCTTCCGTGCCGGCGGCGTGGCCTCTGCCAGCGCGGCCCGGACAGTGCGGCAGTGGACGCCGTGCACCCGTGCCAGCTCTCTGACCGCCATATCTTTATCCCTCGCATCAAGGCGGATACGCTCGAATTGCTTCACTCTCGATCTCTCTTTCAATCGCGTTCCGATCTCTTCGTCTTGGTGGACAAAAGAACGCTACGTGCGGGTCGAGGGTGGGGCCACTTCAAACGGCTAAAAGTCCCCGAAGTGGGGCCATTTCAGAGTGCCATACCCAGCTTTGTGTCCAGGACACCCTGGGTCGTCCGCAACGCTCCTGGATCCCCACCCGTCGAACGGCCCGGCGTCGCGACTCCCGCAGTCAGCTACCTGGACCTTCCAATTTTTTCCTCCGGTTGGTTGTCGTATTGAGCGCTGCGCGGCATCCGAGGCAAGGGTGCCACCGCGCCAGTTGTTGCCCCGGAGTCGAGCCCCGCCCGCTCACTATCCGTGCAATGGCGCAGGCCGCTGGTCAGAAACCGAGTATTCCCCCTCGAGTGACGAGTATCCGGCCAAAAGGGGTGCCCAAAACTCGAGTATCACTACGTATTGTTGCCCTCAGGCGCTGGTGTAATTCTTTACCTGACGAAGCTCCTGCGGCTAAGGGGGAACCTGATCGCAGCGGGAGCTTTGTCTGCCACCCCGGACGCGATGACCCTTTATGATCCGGTCGCTCGACTGAATGGCCGGGTGGGGTGGGGGCCAGGCTTAACAACCGTAGATCGATGTCCTCGACACATGTCTCATCGCCAGCGGCGGCGGAACCGACACAGGGGTGTGGCCCACCGGCCTTGTTGCGGATGGACCACACCTAATTGTGGTCCACCGGCCTTGTTGCGGATGGACCACACCTATTTATGGCTGATCCACCTGCCGACTATGGCAGTTTGGTTGGACAAGGCTTTGGCGGTCTGACTTGGAGTCCACCCGCGACTCGCCGGGGCGTTTAGGGATCAAGGGCGGTCATTTCACAGCCCTGTTGGCGACCCGGTGCGGGTGCCCACGAACCTCGCCGGTTTGGGACCTCAAATATATTGGGAAAGCTACTTGACCTCTCAAGTGTCATGTAGTATGCGTTCCAGCACTACAGGGGAGGTCTGGTGTGTGGGTGCCTGGGGGCACCGCGACAAAGCCGGGTCTGGTGGCCGCGCCTACGCGCCCAGGGATCCGCCCGGCTGTGGATATGACTGATCGGATTTCATATTTAATTCCCGATCCGACTATAGGCGTCATATGAGCTAGCGGGCCAATTCTGACCGAAGTGGAAGAAGAAGAGTAAACCGTGTCAGCGGGGTCCTCTGGGAAAGCAGAAGCCGTCCACCCTGGTCCTCGGCGAGCCGGCGGGCCAGGGCGAGGCCCATTCCGCTGCCGCCGTCGCCGGAAACCCCGCGCAGGAAGATGCTGTCATCAGCCACGTCCCCTCCGTTGTCGGCAACGTCGACGGCCAGCGCCTCGCCGGTCAATCTGGCAGAAACGGTTACAGGTCCTTGGCCATGCTTGAGGGCGTTTTCAAGCAGGACGTCCAGAATCTGTCGGATCGCCGAAGGGGCGACGGCTGTGCCTGGCAGGCCAGCGTCAATTCTTATGCGCAGCGGGCGGGACTGTGCGGCCAGCCTGCCATTCCAAGCGGACACGGCGCCCTCCACGAGGGGAGCGATGACGACCTCCGGTACTGATGGGGCATTCCCCCGGGTTAGTGCGATCACTTCCTCGATTGTCGAATCCAGCCGGTCGGCGTGAGTGACCGCAATCTCGGCGGCGGCCCGTAGACCAGCTTCGGGCCCCGCCAGCGCAACCTCAAGGACAGCGCGCAGCCCGGCCAGCGGGGTCCGCAGCTGGTGGGAGACGTTAGCAGCGAGCATCCGTTCGCGGGTCACGAGATCTTCAAGGCTGACGGCCGCGGTTTGCAGTGCCTGCCCTGCTTGGTCGAGCTCTCCGATTCCTGTCGAGGCCAGTTGCACATTAAAGTCTCCGTTCCCCAGCCGCACCGACGCATCCGCTAATTGCTCAACGGGCGTGCTGATCTGGCGCGCTGACCTTCGCGCCACGAGCCAGGCCGCGAAGACGGCAAGCATGCCTGCCAGCAGCAGACCTGCCCAGGCGGGGGCAACACGCTGCCACACCGAGCTGACTGCCGTGGCCGCCCGGACCGCGCCCGTAGTTTTTTCGCTGGCGGAAACCGGAACGACGCTGACGAGCCAGCCGTCACTGTCCTGGCCGTTTGACAGGCCGAGGGTGCCGGCAGTTTCACCATCTGCGGTGCGGGGTCCGGTGCCGGCCAGCAGGCGGCCGGCACCGTCATAAAGCCCCAGTTCCACCCCTGCAGGGGCCGCCGGCAATTCGGGCGGGTCACGGACCGAGAAATTCGAGTCGACCACGAGCGCTGCGTTGAGGGCTTCACGCTCGAGGGCGGCCCGCTCATGCTCCACATCAAGGCTTAGCACCGCTATGGCCAGCGGCACAAGAAACAGCAGCAAGGCCAGCACAGCGCTGGCCACCGCGGCCCCGACTATTCGTCGTCTCACGTCCGCCTCTGCGGGATTACATACTTTGCCATCCACTTACCTTCGGATTGCCTTGCGTTAACCGCGGCCTTCGTACGCTGAAGTCAGACGAAATCCCTACCGGAGGTCCTCATGCCAACTCATCGTACTGCCGCCATGGCGCTTGCGGCTTCCTTGACCGTAGTGATCGGTGTTGCGGCCTGTTCCTCCCCTGCTCAACCAGGCATCGCGGCGTCATCCTCAGCCATAGAGGCAAACCAAGGCGGGGATATTCCCGATAATCAGGCCTTCATCACGGTCAAGGCCGCCTCGGGGGCCTTTGACGTTCAGGTACCCGAGGGATGGGCGGAGACCCGACGCGGAACCTCCATCAGTTTCACTGACAAGCTCAACAGTGTTGCCCTTGATCAGAGCGCCGCTCGGGCCGCACCCACTGTCCAGTCCGTTGCCTCGCGGGACGTATCGCAGCTTCTAAAATCTGCACCCAATTTTGTCTTGAAGGATGTCACAACGTTCACACGCGCTGGCGGCAGCGGCGTGCGGATGAGGTACACGGCTGATTCAGTCCCGGATCCCGTGACGCACAAGACCGTCCAGGAGGCCGTGGAGCGGTACCTGTTCTGGAGCCAAGGGAGACTCGCTGTACTGACCCTCGCCAGCCCGGACGGCACCGACAACGTCGATCCGTGGGCCAAAGTCAGCGGATCGTTCCGATGGCTTCACTAGTCAACGTGCTGCCGCCGGTGCTCGAAGTCCGGGACCTGTACCGCTTCTTCCGCAACGGCGAGGAAGAGACACTCGCCCTCCGCGGAGTTACGGTACGTGTGCTCGCGGGCGAGGTCGTCGCCGTCGTCGGGCCGTCCGGTTCGGGAAAGTCCACCCTGCTGGCCTGCGCAGCCGGACTCGACGAGCCGGAAGGGGGAAGTGTGCGGATCCTGGGCCAACGGATGAATTCGCGACCGGAATCCGAACGTGTGGCGCTACGGGCAAAGCACGTCGGAGTCCTTTTCCAGTCCGAGAATCTGTTCGCCCACCTGACCGTGGCCCAGAATGTCGCCTTGGTGCGACGGCTTTCCCGCAAGCAACCGGAACCGCCCTTGGACATCCTCGAATCCGTGGGCCTCCTTGCCCGCGCGAACGCTTACCCGTCCGAGCTCTCCGGTGGCGAAGCAGCCCGTGCCGGGCTCGCCGTGGCCCTGGCCAACGATCCGGTGCTTTTGCTGGCGGATGAACCCACCGGGGAACTCGATGTCGACGCCGGGCTGCGCCTTCTGCAGCTGCTACGGCAATACGCCGACAGCGGGTGCGCCGTTCTGGTGGTCACGCACAGCCCCGACGTTGTCGCAGCCGCAGACCGGGTCGTCCGCCTGGCCGATGGCCTGGTTCAGGAACCTGGCCGGGAGGCATGACCGTGACCGCAGCAGACGCCCAATTAATTCGTTGCCGCCAGGTCGGCCACACCTTTGGCACCGGCTCCAACGCAGTCGTGGCAGTCCATGATGCCACTTTCGATATACCCCCGCGTGCCCGGATCGCGCTGATGGGGCCGTCCGGCTCAGGCAAATCCACGCTGCTTCACATGCTGGCGCAACTTGAGATGCCGACGTCCGGCACCATGACGGGATCCATATTCCAAGCGCGGAACAGACCGGGCCCGGACACGATCGGCCTCGTCTTTCAAAGCCCGAGCCTGATACCCGCCCTGGACGTCCTGGAAAATGTGGCCCTGCCGCTGATCTTTGCCGGCGCCTCTGACACACAGGCCCGCAACGCCGCTCACGGCGCCCTGGAACTTCTCGGCCTGGGCTGGCTGATGCACAAACTGCCGGAGGAACTCTCGGGCGGGCAGGCCCAACGGGCCGCCATCGCCCGCGTTCTGGCCTGCCAGCCGCGTCTGATCCTGGCCGACGAACCAACGGGGCAACTCGATCATGCCACGGGCCATTCCGTCCTCAAGGTCCTGCTCCAAGCCGCGGACACCCTCGGCGCGGCCGTTCTGATAGCAACACACGATCCAGTCGTCGCCGGCCTGCTTGAGGAAGTGTGGCATATGAAGGACGGCGCCCTTGAGCGTTCTCTGGAACAGGGCAGATCGTGACCTGGATCTGGCTTCGCGGGCTGCTCAGCCGCCGCAGGGGAAGGCTGCTGGCGACAGCAGCCGGGGTGGCCGTCGCTGTGGCCCTGACGGCGAGCCTGGGTTCCTTCCTGTCGGCAGCCCAGGGATCCATGACCGCCCGGGCGGCGGCGGGTGTAGCCGCGGACTGGCAGGTTGAACTCAGCCAGGGCGCGAACGAGGCATCCGCCCTGACAAAAATCGCGGCCGCGCCCGGAATCGCCAAGGCGCTGCCCGTCGGATTCGCCAAGGCGGCGGGCCTCCAGGCCACGAATGCCGGCTCCACCCAGACCACCGGCCCGGGCGTCGTTCTGGGGCTACCAGAGGGTTACCTGTCCGCGTTCCCGGCCCAGGTGCGGCCCCTGACCGGTTCGCGCGGCGGCGTCCTCGTGGCACAACAGACCGCTTCCAACCTGCACGTCGGTCCAGGTGACCGGCTGTCCATTCAGCTCGCCGGGGGCCGATCCGTGACAGTGACCGTGGACGGCGTCGTGGATCTGCCACAGGCAAATTCGCTGTTTCAAACCGTAGGAGCGCCATCCCAGTCGCAGCCCGCAGCGCCGCCTGACAACGTCGTCCTGCTGCCTGCCTCCACCTTTTCCGAGGTCAGGTCGGCACTGTCGGCGACACGGCCAGACCTGTTGGCCACGCAGATCCATGTGGCAAGGTCCCATAGCCTTCCTGCTTCCCCGGCAGACGCCTTCGTCTCCGTCAGCGGAGCAGCCCATAACTTGGAGGCAGCGCTGGCAGGAACCGGCAAAGTAGGCGATAACCTGGGCGCAGCCCTGGACGCGGCCCGCAGCGACGCCGGCTATTCCAACATACTCTTTCTGTTCCTGGGCCTGCCCGGTGCCGTACTGGCCGGCATCCTTACCGTCAGCTTCGCCAAGGCGGGGACCCTGCGCCGCCGCCGTGAACAAGCTCTCCTTCGCACCCGAGGTGCCACAGCGGCTCAGATCATACGGATGGCGGTTATCGAAGCTGCTCTGGTCGGAACCGTAGGCGGCCTCGCCGGTCTCGCCGGGGCAGCAATCCTTGGCGCCGTCTCCTTTGGATCGTCCGGATTCGGTGCATCGTCGACCAGCGCCATTCTGTGGCCCGCTGCCGCATTCGCCGGAGGGCTCATAATCGCCGGCATGGCCTTGGTCGGACCGGCCGTCGGGGACTTCCGTGAAAGCACAGTCTCCGCCGCCCGCAAGCAGATCCGGCGCGAGCATTCGCCACGGTGGATGCGCTTCGGCCTGGATCTCGTTGCTCTCACGCTGGCTTTGGCGGTCTTTCTGGCCACGACGCAGTCAGGCTACACGCTGGTGCTGGCACCGGAGGGTGTCGCCTCTATCTCTGTCAACTACTGGGCGTTCCTGGGTCCGGCACTTTTGTGGGTTGGGGCAGGGCTTGCGATCCGGCGCGCAGTGGACTTCCTCCTGCGCCGCAGGTCGGCCGTCTCCCGGCTCATCAGACCGTTGGCCGGGCGCCTTGCTCCCACGGCTGCCGCCAGCATGTTCCGGCAGCGCTCATTGATCGCCCAGTCAGTTGTGGTGCTTGCCCTGGCCCTCGCGTTCGCAGCCTCGACAGCAATCTTCAACGCCACGTATCAACAACAGGCCGAGGTAGACGCGCGGCTGACCAACGGAGCGGATGTGGCCGTTTCCGCGCCTCCGGCCGGAAATCTTGACGCCAAAATACTTCAGGCTGTCTCCGCCGTGCCCGGAGTTGTGTCCGTCGAGCCATTACAGCATCGCTTCGCCTTTGTCGGCACTGATCTTCAGGACATCTATGGAGTACATGCCCAAACCATCGCCCAGGCCACGTCCTTGCAGGATGCCTACTTCCAAGGCGGCACAGCAACGGACATGATGCACCGCCTGGCCGCTTCCCCGGATGCCGTTCTGGTCAGCGCGGAAACCGTGAAGGATTTCCAGCTGCAAATCGGTGACACGGTGACGTTGCGGCTGCAGGACGCCAAGACCAAGAAGTTCATCCCATTGGACTTCCGGTATGCGGGGACCGTCAGTGAATTTCCCACTGCCCCGAAGGATAGCTTCCTTGTAGTCAATGCCGACTACCTGTCCGCGCAGACGCACAACGTCGCCGCGAACATCGTTCTGGTCAACACCGGCGGCCAGAATGTTTCCGGCGTAACTTCAGCGATCTCAGGAAAGCTCGGGCCCACCGTGGCCGTGACGGGAATCGACAGCGTGAGATCCTCGGTCGGCTCCAGCCTGACCTCGGTCGACCTTGCCGGCCTGACCCGCCTGGAGCTCAGCTTCGCGCTGGTCCTGGCGTGCGCGGCAGGCGGGCTGCTCATGGCCCTCGGGCTCGTCGAACGCCGCCGTACGTTCGCCATTGCCACGGTACTCGGCGCCACCCGGGGCCAGCTCCGTGGGCTTATCCTCAGTGAAGGTGCCGTGGTAACCGTTGCCGGAGTTGTAGCCGGCGCACTGAGCGGATGGGCGCTCTCCCAGATGCTCGTCGCGGTGCTCTCCGGAGTATTTGACCCACCGCCCGCCGGCCCGGCCGTGCCCGGACCTTACCTGGCGCTGCTACTGCTGGTGACTACGGGAGGTATCCTGGCGGCTGACCTGCTCGTCTTCCGGCGGCAGCGGCGCCCCGCCGTCGAGCTGCTGCGGGAGCTATAGCAATCCCGCTCCGCCCGGAGGGAGTGGACCCGTCCACGGGGCGGCGTCCAGTCGATACCCCCGCCCCCGCAGCGTTCGGATCACCGGAACCGCATTGTTACCCGCGTCCGCTCGCGCGAGTTTCTGCCGCAGGGATGTCATGTGGACATCGAGTGTCTTGGTCGAACCAAACCAGTTGGCGTCCCAGACTTCGGACATGAGAGTTTCCCGGCTCACAACCTGTCCGGGTTCACGACCAAGACGGAGCAGCAAATCAAACTCACGCGCCCGCAGCGGAACCTCCACTCCGTTGACCATCGCCCGCCTGGCGCCGCCATCCACCGTCAGAGTTCCCAGCATGATTAACGACGTCGGTGCGCTAGCGGCGGATCCGGCCGAACGGCGCAGATGCGCCCGGACCCTCGCCTGAAGCTCAATGAGCTTGAACGGCTTTGTCAAGTAGTCATCCGCCCCTGACTCCAGGCCCGAAACCACGTCCATTGACTGCTGCCGCGCGGTCAGCACAACGATAACCGCGTCGGGCAGGAGGCCGCGCAGCTCCCTACAGACAGCGAAGCCATCGAGGTCCGGCAATCCAAGGTCCAACAGCACCAGGTCAGCGCCCGTTTCAGCCGCGACGGCCAGCCCGCCGTAACCGGTCGGCTCCAATTGAACGCCGTAGCCGCTAGCTCCAAGCGCAGACAGAAGCGTCGCTCCGATTGTCGCGTCATCCTCGATGACCAGGATTCGGGACATACTCAAAGTCTAAGCGCGCACTGCGCCGCCGACGCAGCATGGTTCTCCGCCAAGTTCCTGCTCCCCGAGACGCACTCGCGGTCCGCCCGGCTACGGGCGGGCGTTGAAGACGTCCGTCCCGAAGCTGTTCAGCCCGGGTGCCCCGGCGTAGCCCAGACGGGGAAGCGAGAAGATATCCTCGATGCTGGCCAGCAGGCTGAAGTGGTTGTAAGCGGTGTCCGAGGTAGTGCCGGCCGTCGTGAGGGGTGAGAGTACGAGCGCACCGACCCGACCACCGGCGGTGCCTCCGGGCATCCCCGTCGGGCCGGCCGCGTCGCCTTCGGCTTCGTCGAAGGTGATGACCAGCATCCCGTCCTTGTTGAACGCCGGCGAGTCCAGTATGGAAGGGACCTGCTTTTGGAGCCAGGCATCGGCGCTGGCCAGGCCGCCGGGCTGGCCGTCGACGCAGGGGCTGTCGTGGCCGTCGTTGCACAGGTTGGGGGTGATGTAGGACAGGTTCGGCGTGGTCCGGACGGATCCAAGGTCGGCCGCCAGGTTGCTGAAGTCGACAATGTTGCTCGCGCATTCCGGGGAAGACGTGATGGACCTGAAATACACGAACGGGTTGTGGCGGGTCGCGTACTGATCGCCGGCTTTGGCCTTCTGGCTGTCGTCTTTGGCGCCGAGCTCGGGGTGGCGGCAGGGCGTCCCCATGTCCTCCATGTACCCCTTCCAGGTCTTCCCGGCCGGACTCAGCTGGCCGGGCAGGGTCGGCATGGACGCCGGATAAACGCAGCCGGTGCCCTGCACCTGCCCGGCCGCCGCCGTTCCCGTAGGCGTCAACGGTGCGTAGGTCGGACAATCGTCGCGGTTCATGGCATTGGATCCCTGCCCTGAAATCTGGGCGATGTAATCAGGGGCGGAATGGTGAGCCGTGCCGTAGTAGTGCGTCAGCAGCACACCCCGGGCCCGGAGCGTTCGGGAAAGGTAGGGCGCCTCTGAGCCCGGCCCCCACACCGCGTCGTATCCCTTGTTTTCCAAATTGATGACGAAGACATGCTCCGGGATCGTTCCTGACGGCCCCTTCTGGGACCCGGTTCCGGGTGCCGCACCCACAGACGGCTGAGGGGAGCCGGACCCGGGTGCCGCGCCCGCAGACGACAGCTGGGACCCGGTTCCGGACTGGGACGTGGCGGCCTTGGATGCGCCGGGCGTGGTCGGCGGCCCCGATTGGCATCCTGCGAGGCCGACCGCGACGACAAGGGTGAACGCCACCGCCAGTGGTTGCCACGCTCTCCAGCGGCTGCGGCCAGCCGGTCGCGTTGCGTCGGTGCTGTACATCGATAACACCTTCCCGTCGAGAGAACGCCCGGCGGCCCCAACGTCACGGCCGTTACAGATGCGCTGACAGGGTGTCCTGCCTAGCCCAGACATGTCCCTCACCCAAACATGACGGCGCATGGGCGCAGCGTCAAGCTACCGAGGCATACTCACGGCCAGCTCTCAGGGTGTGTCAAGAATCCGATGACAGAGTTCGACCATGGAAACCACACCACCGAACCTGCGCAGCGGCTCGTCCCTGCGGCTGCTGAACAAAGTACCCGAGGTCACTGTCTACTTCTGGGTCATCAAGGTCCTGTGCACCACGGTGGGTGAAACCGCCGCGGACTACCTCAACACCAACCTGGATCTTGGCCTGGAGGGGACCGGCCTGCTGATGGCCGCCCTCCTCGCGGCGGCGCTGGTCGTCCAGTTCCGCGCACGGAAGTATGTTCCCGGGATCTACTGGCTGGCCGTTGTCCTGATCAGCGTGGTCGGGACCCTTCTCACCGACTTCCTGACGGACACCCTGAACGTGCCGTTGAAAGTGTCCACCCTCATTTTCGCCGTGGCCCTGGCAGCCACCTTCGGCGCCTGGTTCGCCGTTGAGCGGACCCTGTCGATCCACGCCATCACCACTTCGCGCCGGGAGGGCTTCTACTGGCTCGCCATCCTCTTCACCTTTGCCCTCGGCACCGCCGCCGGTGACCTCGTCGCAGAGCGCTTCGACGTCGGCTACTGGCCCTCCGCCATGCTCTTCGCTGCCGCCATCGCCGCCATCGCCCTCTCCCGCTACGGTCTGCGGCTGAACGCGGTGCTGGCTTTCTGGGGCGCCTACATTCTGACCCGGCCCCTCGGCGCGTCACTGGGCGATTTCCTCTCCCAGTCCCCCGACGACGGCGGGCTGGGTCTGGGCACCACAGGCACCAGCGTCACCTTCCTCGCCGTCGTCCTGGTCGTCGTCGTATACCTGACACTGACACGGAAAGACGCCGCCGAGAAGCGCCACCCTGATGGGGAACAGAATCCGCTCGACGAGGATGCAGGCGACCGAGTCGAAAATGACACCGTTGCGCTTCACTGACAGAGCGTGCTGATCCTCAGCTCCGTCGCGGCAAAGTGGCTGCTCGTGGGGGCGGATCGCCGCCGGGGAGCAGCCGTTGTGGACTTCGTTCATCTGGCGCAATGAGGTGGTGGACACATTCATCGAAATGGTTACCGCGCCGTGGTTCGCCCGGGCCGCCGCCGGCACACCGGCGCTGGTGTAGTAGCGGGCGCTCTGTGACGACTGCAAAAACTACTGAGAAACGGGGTCTGGTAGTAATGGAACGGGACCGTGCGCTAAATGTGGCGTGAGCCGTCAAGTCGGGTTTGGGGCGCCGGCGGCACCAGGAAATGCATTCCGACCTTGGCCGAAGGAACGCTCGCCGGGTTCCTGGACGAAGCGGGAGTTCGAAATGTCGTGGGAAAGGTCGAATCAATTTTCCCCGACAACGTCGTGACACTCGGGAAAAGACCGCATCCATGACCGTATCCGTGCCATCACACCCATAAGAGAACGAGTCATCGACGGCGTCAGCACCGCAGAAAAGGACGTTGCCGGGCCAAAGCTAGGGGCGTGGGCCCGGACGCTGCCCCTACCCTATGGTGCACCCCAGACCGGAATTTTCGGCTTCGACTGATCATGTGTGCTCCGCCGTTGGCAAGGAGACCTCTGGTGTCCCCGGGGACGTTGACTAGCCCGGCCTCAGCGCCAGGGCTCCGCGCGGTAGGTCGGGTGTGAGCAAAAGAGTTTTGTCGGATTCCTACAACGACCCGAGAGCCTCCCACATCGTTGGAACTGGGACGCCGCGTCTGCGTGGTAGTCAAGGGCGCATCTTGGCCGGTGATTTCTCTGTGGATTCATGTAAGGGTCCTATTAGGTCATGTCCGCCTGGCCAACGCGCTTGATGCAGGGCCGCGGACCGGTGCACGGATCATGCTAAAGACAGCTTCAAGAAGCGTCAGTCAAGGCGTGAGTCACACCGGTCCATGTCCTAATACGATCATCACCGTCAAGATGCCCGCCCGTCCGGCGAATTGGGGGTGGGCTCAAATCAGACGGCCAAAGCGGTCCCGACCAGATTGACATTCTCAGCTGACAGCCGTCAGCAGGCGTTACATCCGTCTGGCCCGGGTCAGTTCGGCCCGCGCGAGCATTTCGTGAACGGACGGGTATGCCACTTCCTCCAGCACCAGCGGGTGCGGCGCGGCCAGCACCGACTTGGCATCGCGCTTCTTGGCCAGCAGCCGCTCGTGCAGCCAGCCCGTCTCCTCCACGCCTTCGCCCACAAACAAGGCAGCGCCCACCAGAGAGCGCACCATGTTGTGGCAGAACGCGTCAGCCTGGACAGTGGCAACAATCACGCCGTCGGTGCCGCGCGCAAACTCAAAACGCTGCAGCTCGCGGATGGTGGTGGCACCCGCGCGCGGCTTGCAGTAGGACAGGAAATTCTGCAGCCCCAGGAGCTGCGACGCACCCTTGTTCAGCAGGTCAACATCCAGCTCTTCCTTGTGCCAGAGCGTTGAATACCTGCCCAGCGGATCCCACAGGGCAGGCCCGTCCGCAATGCGGTAGCTGTAGCGGCGCCAGAGCGCCGAGAAGCGGGCGTCGAAGCCTTCCGGCGCCAGACCCACCCTGTGCACTTCCACGGCGCCTGTCAGGTCACCCAGCCCCCTGCTCAGGGCCCCCCGCAGCCGGCGCAACAGCGCCGCAGCCGGATCGAGCTCCGCTCCCCTGTTCAATCCCAGCCACTCGGTCTCCGTGAGATCCAGGTGCACCACCTGGCCGCGGGCGTGCACCCCGGCGTCTGTGCGCCCGGCCACCGTCACCCTCACGGGTCGCCGGATCAGCAGTGCCAGCGCAGCCTCCAGGACTCCCTGGACCGTCCGCAAACGTGGCTGGATCCCCCACCCGTTGAACGGGCCGCCGTCGTACGCGAGATCCAGCCGGACACGCAAAAACCCGCCGCCCCCCAAAACGAGGGCAGCGGGTTTTTGGTCACTCATAGACTCAAGTCTATGCGAAGGTTTCAGCGAATTACTTCGCGTCCTTTGCAGACTCAGCGGCGGCGTCCTCAGCGGCCGGAGCCTCTTCGGTTTCAGCTGCTTCGGCTTCGGTTTCGACAGGCTCAGCCACCGTGGCGGATTCCTCGGCAACCGGAGCGGCCTTTTCAGCAGCCGTCGTGGCTTCGGCTACAACAGCCTGCTTGGCGGAAACCGGCTCAAGAACCAGCTCGATGACAGCCATGGGAGCGTTGTCGCCCTTGCGGTTGCCGATCTTGGTGATGCGGGTGTAGCCACCGTCGCGGTTTTCCACTGCCTGTGCAATGTCGGTGAACAGCTCGTGGACAATGCCCTTGTTGCTGATCAGACCGAGTACACGACGGCGGGAAGACAGGTCGCCGCGCTTGGCGAAAGTCACCAGACGCTCTGCGTACGGCTTCAGCCGCTTGGCCTTGGTCACCGTGGTGGTGATCCGCTTGTGCTCGAACAGTGCGGCTGCCAGGTTCGCGAGCATAAGACGCTCGTGAGCCGCTCCGCCTCCGAGGCGCGGACCCTTAGCGGGTGTAGGCATAATAGTTTCTCCTCATATGGAAGCCGGTGGGCTGCGCACACCATGGTGCATCCAGCCCGCCAGCCAAGATCTGTTTGTTAGAGTTCGTCGTCGCCGAAAGCGGCGTCGTCCTCTTCAATTGCTGCGGCGCGTGCTGCGAGGTCAAACCCGGGAGGCGAGTCCTTGAGGGACAGGCCCAGTTCAACCAGCTTTGCCTTGACCTCGTCAATGGACTTCGCACCGAAGTTACGGATGTCCATCAGGTCAGCCTCGGAGCGGGCAACGAGTTCACCCACGGTGTGGATGCCCTCACGCTTGAGGCAGTTGTAGGAACGGACGGTGAGGTCCAGATCCTCGATCGGCAGTGCCATGTCCGCTGCCAGGGCAGCGTCCGTCGGCGACGGGCCAATCTCGATACCTTCAGCTGCGGTGTTCAGCTCGCGGGCCAGACCGAACAGTTCCACCAGGGTGGTACCTGCCGAAGCAACGGCATCGCGCGGGGCGATGGCCTGCTTGGTCTCAACGTCGACAATGAGCTTGTCGAAGTCAGTGCGCTGCTCAACACGGGTTGCTTCCACGCGGAAAGTAACCTTCAGCACCGGCGAGTAGATCGAGTCGACCGGAATGCGGCCGATCTCGGAATCGCCGGACTTGTTCTGAGCTGCCGAAACGTAGCCGCGGCCGCGCTCGATGGTCAGTTCGAGTTCGAACTTGCCCTTCGAGTTCAGCGTGGCAATGTGCAGATCCGGGTTGTGGAATTCGACGCCGGCCGGCGGAGCGATGTCCGCGGCGGTGACGATTCCGGGTCCCTGCTTGCGCAGGTAGGCAACAACCGGCTCATCGTGCTCGGAGGACACGGACAGGCTCTTGATGTTCAGGATGATCTCAGTGACATCTTCCTTCACACCCGGAACCGTGGTGAACTCGTGCAGCACGCCATCGATCCGGATGCTGGTTACGGCAGCACCGGGGATGGAGGAGAGCAGGGTACGGCGGAGGGAGTTTCCGAGCGTGTAGCCGAAGCCCGGTTCCAGCGGTTCAATGATGAAACGCGAGCGGTTTTCGGAGACGACCTCTTCGGAGAGGGTGGGGCGCTGTGCAATGAGCACTTAGGTTTCCTTTCGGCGAGCATCCGCTATATGACGCAACACAGGTGGTGGAAAGTTCGGTCTGAAGACTTAACGCGGCTGGGCTTGCCCGGACCAGTGACGGTCCGGGCAAGCTCCTGCTGCGGAAAAGGCTTAGACGCGGCGGCGCTTCGGCGGACGGCAGCCGTTGTGCGCTGCGGGGGTGACGTCCTGGATGGAGCCGACCTCGAGGCCAGCGGCCTGCAGCGAGCGGATTGCGGTCTCGCGTCCGGATCCCGGTCCCTTGACGAAAACGTCAACCTTGCGCATGCCGTGCTCCTGCGCACGCTTGGCAGCAGCTTCGGCAGCCATCTGGGCAGCAAACGGGGTGGACTTACGTGAGCCCTTGAAGCCAACCTCGCCTGAGGAAGCCCAGGAGATGACAGCACCGTTCGGATCCGTGATGGAAACGATGGTGTTGTTGAACGTGCTCTTGATGTGCGCCTGGCCAAGCGCGATATTCTTTTTGTCCTTCTTACGCGGCTTGCGAACCGCGCCACGAGTCTTCGGGGGCATTATTTCTCCTACAGAAAGTTACGGGGGTAAGCGGGACGCTATTTCTAGCGTGCGGCTTTCTTCTTGCCGGCGACGGTACGCTTCGGGCCCTTGCGGGTACGGGCGTTGGTCTTCGTACGCTGTCCGCGTACTGGCAGGCCCTTGCGGTGACGCAGGCCTTCGTAGCTGCCGATTTCCACCTTGCGGCGGATATCTGCTGCTACTTCGCGGCGAAGGTCACCCTCAACCTTGTAGTTGACCTCGATGTAGTCACGCAGCTGGACCAGTTCGGCATCGCTGAGGTCCTTAACGCGGACGTCAGCGCTGATGCCGGTGGCAGCCAGGGTTTCGTGTGCACGGGTCTTGCCCACGCCGTAGATGTAAGTAAGCGCAATTTCCAACCGCTTTTCGCGGGGAATGTCTACGCCAGCGAGACGAGCCATAGTGGCAGTGCTCCTTGAATAAACCGGAGGTCGTAGGCAGTACACCCGCACTTTCAGTGCGGCCCCAGCCTCCGACCGGGGGTTAGCTGTCCGGGCTCATACGTCCCAATTCAGCTTGTGCTGCCTTTTATTTACTTGCGTGGGTTAGCAACCCAGGATTTCCCGAAGAGGGAAATTAGCCCTGGCGCTGCTTGTGGCGCGGGTTCTCGCAGATCACCATGACCCGGCCATTACGGCGGATCACTTTGCACTTTTCGCAGATCTGCTTGACGCTCGGCTTGACCTTCATGGCATTCCTTTGCGTGTTGCAGTTGGTCAACTGGACCGGCCTTCGGCAATTGCTCTGGCCGCCCAGGTGTTTACTTGTAGCGGTAGACGATACGACCACGAGTGAGGTCGTACGGGCTCAGTTCCACCACTACCCGGTCCTCAGGGAGGATTCGAATGTAGTGCTGGCGCATCTTCCCTGAGATGTGTGCCAGAACGATGTGCTTGTTGGTGAGCTCAACGCGAAACATCGCATTGGGCAGCGCCTCAGTCACAACGCCCTCGATCTCAATGACCCCGTCCTTCTTGGCCATACCCTCCGCTAACTGTTGTTGCCACAGCCCTCCGGTTGGCACCGGTCATGACTGCGAACGTTTTTTGATTGATTGGCTGGTGCCTCCAGGCCACAAAAGGGCGTGGAAGGGCAGACAACCAACATGCAACACTACTACACCGGTGTGTATTTACGAAATCCTACAGACTAACCTACAGAGTCCCCGTACGCAGCAAATTCCCCGGCCGGAGTGCTGACACTCACCGCGCTGGCGATCCCGTCCAGGATGGCCAGACGCACGACGTGGGCTGCCGCACTCTGCAGGGTAATGAGACTCACCTGCCGGGCAGCTTCCGTGCTGCGGTCCACCGCAACCTCCCCGGTAGCCAGACAAAACACCGTGTCCCCATCAGCCAAGGTATGGCTCGGATTCAATGCCCGAGCCAGTCCCGCATGCGCAGCCGAGGCAGTCCTCTTGCATTCAGCAGCATCAAGCACGGCATTCGTAGCAACCACCACAAGCGTGGTGTTGAGCGGCTGGTGATCGGGGTTGTCCTGCCGCTGATTGGGTTTGTCGAAATCAACCGGCGTCCCGAGAAGCTGGTCGACCTGAGGCTGCCGCTGATCGAGCTTGTCGAAATCACCGAACGGTAGTCCCAGCGCATTGACGACAGCGATGGCACCCACCACCACCGGCCCGTCGGGGGAGATGTTCTCCAGGGTGATGGATGCGGTTCCCACTCCCCCTTTGAACTTGCCCCGGCCGATCACGGCTCCGGTGCCGGCGCCCACATTGCCGCGTCCGACGTCGGCCTTCTCACCGGACGCTGCAGCGGCCGCCGCGGCCGCGTACCCCAGGTTCTGGTCCGGGCGGGCAGCGAAGTCGCCGCCCCTTCCCAGGTCAAAAATGGCAGCGGCCGGAACGATGGGCACCACACCGCCAGGGACGACGAACCCCCTGCCGTTCTCCTCGCACCAGCGCTGAGCCCCGTGCGCGGAGACCAGCCCGTACGCGCTGCCGCCGGTGAGCACCACGGCATCAACGGTGGAAACAAGCGTGGTGGGGTCCAGGGCGTCGGTCTCGTGCGTGCCCGGGCCGCCGCCGCGGACATCAACGGATCCCACGGTGCCGGCCGGCGGGAGCACCACCGTCACACCACTAAGCCAGCCGTCGCCGGACTTCTGGGCATGGCCCACTTGGATTCCGGTCACATCGGTAATGGCTGCCATGAACCCATTGTGCTCCTCAGGCATCTCTTCCGGGGTCCAAAACCAACGTTGTGCCTGCTGGTGGCCGCTGCCGTTCCTGCCTGCCGACGCGCAAAATCCCCGGCGACGCTGAATTTCCAGTGTCGTCAGGGATTTTTCGTGTCGCCGGGAAGTTTGCGCTTCTTCAGGGGATCGGGACGGGGACCACGCCCAGCGGCGCAAGCCGCTCCGCACCGCCGTCGGGCGCTGAAAGCACCCAGATGCCACCGTCATGCACGGCCACGGAGTGCTCCCATTGGCACGAGCGCTTGCCGTCTGTGGTGACAACAGTCCAATCATCGTCCAGCACAGCGGTTTCGATGCTGCCGCGGACCAGCATGGGCTCGATCGCCAGGCAGAGTCCCGGGCGGATCTTGGGGCCACGGTGGGTGGTGCGGTAATTCAGGACGTCCGGTGCCATGTGCATCTCCGAACCGATCCCGTGGCCCACGTAGTCTTCCAGGATGCCCAGCGGCTTGCCCTGTACCGAGGCAACGTAGTCGTCCACGGCGGCGCCGATGTCTCCCACGAACCTGCCGGTGGCCAGCGCGGCGATGCCGTGCCACATGGCGGTCTCCGTGACGTCGGAGAGTCGCTGGTCTTCGGGATCGGCCGAGCCCACAATCACTGTGCGGGCCGAGTCCGAATGCCAGCCGTCCACAATCGCGCCGCCGTCGATCGAGATGATGTCGCCGTCCTGCAGCACGCGGCCGCCGGGGATCCCGTGCACCACTTCCTCGTTGACGGAAGTGCAGACGGTGGCCGGAAAGCCGTGGTAGCCGAGGAAGTTGGATTTGGCGCCGGCCTCGTTGAGCACAGCGGCGAAGGCATCGTCCAGCTGCCTGGTAGTGACGCCCGGGGCAGCCGCTGCCACCGCGGCGTCCAGGGCGCGGCTCAGGACGAGTCCGGCTTCATGCATGGTGCGCATCTGGGCGTTTGTTTTGTATTCAATCCGGGGCTGGCCGAATGCCATCTGCAGGGTCCTTTCAACGGTGCCGCCGCTGGCTATTTGTGCGGGAGGTCCGCGTACGGCGGCTAAATGGCTGAGGCTCCTCCCGGCAAGCGGGAGGAGCCTCGTAGCTCAATGCCTGGATCAGGCGGTCTGGGCCGCCTTGATTGCCTGCATCACGCGGTCGGTGACTTCATCGATGCCGCCGATGCCGTCAACCTGAGTAAGGATGCCCCGCTCGGCGTATTTGGCCACCACGGTTTCCGTCTGCTCGTGGTAGAGGTCAAGGCGGTGCCGGATGACGCTTTCGTTGTCATCGCTGCGGCCGGTTTCCTTCGCCCGGCCAAGCAGGCGCGAAACGAGTTCTTCGTCGTCGGCAGTCAGCTGCAGGACGACGTCGAGCTTCTGTTCGCCGGAGGCAAGGATCTCGTCGAGGTAGTCAACCTGCGCGGTGGTACGCGGGTAACCGTCCAGGAGGAAGCCGTTTTCGACGTCCTCCTCCTGGAGCCGGTCGCGGACCATCTTGTTGGTGACGCTGTCAGGAACAAAGTCGCCGGCGTCCATGTACTTCTTGGCTTCTATGCCGAGGCGGGTTTCGCCCTTGACGTTGGCCCGGAAGATATCCCCCGTGGAGATCGCAACAACGCCGAGGCGTTCCGAAATGCGTTCCGCCTGGGTGCCCTTGCCGGAGCCGGGAGGTCCAATAATCAACATTCTCGTCATCGCAAAAGCCCTTCGTAGTGACGTTGCTGTAGCTGCGCGTCAATCTGCTTGACGGTTTCCAAGCCAACGCCCACCATGATCAGGATCGAGGTGCCACCGAACGGGAAGTTCTGGTTTGCGTTGATCAGCACGAGCGCTACCAGCGGAATCAGTGCCACGAAGCCCAGGTACAGGGCGCCGGGCAGCGTGATCCGGGCAAGGACGTACTGCAGGTAGTCCGCGGTCGGCTTGCCGGCACGGATACCCGGGATAAAGCCGCCGTACTTCTTCATGTTGTCCGAGACCTCTTCAGGGTTGAAGGTGATCGCGACATAGAAGTAAGTGAAGAAAACAATCATGGCGAAGTAGAGCGCCATGTAGATGGGGTGGTCACCGCGGGTCAGGTTGTTGTTGATCCACTCAACCCACGGCTGGAGCTGCTCGCCGGCCTTGGGCTGGTTGAACTGCGAGATCAGCCCGGGCAGGTAAAGCATGGACGAGGCAAAGATGACCGGAATGACGCCGGCCATGTTCACCTTGATGGGGATGTAGGTGCTGGTGCCGCCCACCGTGCGGCGTCCGATCATTCGCTTCGCATACTGCACCGGAATCCTGCGCTGGGACTGCTCAACGAACACAACGAGTGCAACGGTCAGCAGGCCCACGGCGAGGACCAGAAAGAACGTTCCCGGGCCCTGTGACGTCCAGATAGCCCCCAGGGACTTGGGGAATCCAGCAGCGATCGCCGTGAAGATGAGCAGCGACATGCCGTTGCCCACACCCTTTTCCGTGACGAGCTCGCCCATCCACATGATCAGGCCGGTACCCGCGGTCAACGTGATGATGACCAGGATGGTGGTGATGATGCTTGTGTCGGGGATGATCGGCAGCTGGCAGTTGGGCAGCAACTGTCCGGAACGAGCCAGCGACACCAGCGTCGTGGCGTTCAGCAGACCAAGGGCAATGGTTAGGTAACGCGTGTACTGCGTCAGCTTGGACTGCCCTGAGGCGCCCTCGTCATGGAGCTCCTGGAACCGGGGAATGACCACCCGGAGCAGCTGCACAATGATGCTTGCCGTGATGTAGGGCATGATCCCCAAGGCGAAGATCGACACCTGCAGCAACGCGCCGCCGCTGAACAGGTTAACGAGCTGGTAGATGCCGCCTGAGGTCTGACCGTTTTGCAAGCATTGCTGGACATTCTGGAAGCTCACACCAGGCGAGGGAATGAACGCACCCAAGCGGAAGATTGTGATGATTCCCAGCGTGAACAACAACTTGCGTCGCAGATCAGGCGTGCGAAAGGCCCGGCCAAATGCGCTAAGCAAGCGTCCTCCTGAATTGTCATAAGAGTTGTGTGTGCAGGTCAATAAAACCCAACAACAGAGTCTAACGGTTGGATGTGCTCTGCGAACAATCGAAGGGGTCGCGGAATTGAAAAACTCCCGGTACACAGGGCCTGAGCCCCGCGGACCGGGAGTTTATACAACGGGCATGCGCCCCACCGTCTCTTAGAGAGCGGTAGTGGTTCCGCCTGCTGCAGCAATCTTTTCTGCGGCGCTGGCCGAGAATGCGTGGACGGTGACATCCACCTTGACGGTGATGTCGCCGGTGCCAAGCACCTTGACGGGCTGGTTCTTGCGAACGGCACCCTTTTCGACCAGGTTTTCCACGGTGACTGTGCCACCTTCCGGGAACAGCTCGTTGAGCTTGTCCAGGTTTACAACCTGGAACTCAACCCGGAACGGGTTCTTGAAACCGCGCAGCTTCGGAAGGCGCATGTGCAGCGGCAACTGGCCGCCGGCAAAGCCAGCCTTGATCTGGTAACGGGCCTTCGTACCCTTGGTACCGCGACCGGCGGTCTTACCCTTGGAACCTTCACCACGACCAACACGGGTCTTGGCGGTTTTGGCACCCGGGGCGGGACGCAGGTGGTGAACCTTCAGTGCGTTCTGCTTCTCAGCAGTGGCGCCCTGTGCCTTTTCGGCGGTGTTCTTCTCTGCCATTTACTTCGCCTCCTCTACCTTTACCAGGTGCGGAACCGTGTTGAGCATTCCAACGGTCACGGCATCGGCGGTGCGGACAACGGTGTGTCCGATCCGCTTCAGGCCGAGGGACCGCAGGGTGTCGCGCTGGTTCTGCTTGCCGCCAATGGCGGACTTGATCTGAGTGATCTCCAACTGTGAGTCGGAGGGAATCAGGTTCTTAGCCATTGCTAGACACCTGCCTTCTGGTTCAGAATTGCACGAACCATGGCCGGCGGAGCAACCTCGTCCAGCGGCAGGCCGCGGCGTGCTGCCACTGCTGCCGGCTCTTCGAGACGCTTCAGCGCATCAACGGTCGCGTGAACGATGTTGATGGCGTTGGAGGAACCGAGGGACTTGGAGAGGATGTCGTGGATGCCCACGCATTCCAGTACGGCGCGGACCGGGCCACCGGCGATAACGCCGGTACCGGCAGAAGCCGGACGCAGCATTACGACGCCTGCAGCGGCCTCACCCTGTACACGGTGGGGAATGGTGCTGCCGATGCGGGGAACGCGGAAGAAGGACTTCTTGGCTTCTTCAACACCCTTCGCGATTGCGGCAGGCACTTCCTTTGCCTTTCCGTAGCCAACGCCGACCATACCGTTGCCGTCACCGACGACGACGAGGGCGGTGAAGCTGAAGCGACGACCACCCTTGACGACCTTGGAAACACGGTTGATGGTTACGACGCGCTCTACGAACTGGCTCTTCTCGGCTTCACGGCCACCATCGCGGCCACCACGGCCACCACGGTCTCCGCGGCCCTGGCCCTTGTCGCCACGCTCGCCACGACGAGCGCCACCACGGCGGTCATCAGCGGCTGCGGCGGGCGCAGTGGTCTCAGTTGCCTCAGCAGCTACAGCTTCAGGCGCCTTTTCTTCAGCAGACACAGTGTCCTTTTCCTTGTTTGCTTCGGTCACAGTGACAGCCCGCCTTCACGTGCGCCGTCAGCGACGGCGGCGATCCGGCCGTGGTACTTGTTACCACCGCGGTCGAAGACAACAGCTTCGATACCGGCAGCCTTCGCACGCTCGGCAACCAGCTCGCCAACGCGCTTGGCCTTGGCAGTCTTGTCACCGTCGAATGCACGAAGGTCGGCTTCCAGTGTGGACGCGCTCGCTACGGTGAGGCCCTTGGTGTCATCGACAACCTGGACGAATACGTGGCGTGCGGAGCGGTTGACGACCAGACGAGGACGTACAGCCGTTCCGGAGATGCGCTTGCGGATACGAAGCTGGCGGCGGCTGCGTGCAGCAGACTTGCTCTTGTTCGTACGCTTCTTGTTAATTGCGATGGCCATGGTTACTTACCAGCCTTTCCGACCTTGCGGCGGATGACTTCGCCGGCGTAGCGAATGCCCTTGCCCTTATAGGGGTCGGGCTTGCGCAGCTTGCGAATATTGGCAGCAACTTCGCCGACCTGCTGCTTGTTGATGCCTGAAACAGAGAGCTTGGTCGGGGTCTCTACTGCAAAGGTGATGCCAACCGGAGCGGAGACATTTACCGGGTGGCTGTAGCCGAGAGCGAACTCAAGGTCAGATCCCTTGGCCTGAACGCGGTAACCGGTACCGACGATTTCAAGCTTCTTCTCATAGCCCTGGGTAACGCCCTGGATCATGTTGGAGATCAGGGTGCGGGTCAGGCCGTGGAGCGAACGGGAGGCGCGCTCGTCGTTCGGGCGGGCGACGGTCAGGGTGCCTTCTTCCAGGGATACCTCGATCGGGCTGGCCACAATGTGGCTCAGCTCGCCTTTGGAACCCTTGACGCTGACGACAGAGCCGTCAACCTTGACCTCAACGCCGGCAGGAACGGTGATGGGGAGACGTCCAATACGTGACATTTTTCTCTTCCTTTCCCGTTACCAGACGTAGGCGAGGACTTCCCCACCCACGCCCTTCTTGCCGGCTTGCTTATCAGTCAAGAGCCCGGAAGAGGTGGACAGGATTGCGACACCCAGGCCACCAAGTACGTGCGGCAGGTTGGTGGACTTTGCGTAAACGCGCAGTCCCGGCTTGGAAATACGACGAACGCCAGCGATTGAACGCTCGCGGTTCGGACCGAACTTGAGCTCGAGGGTCAGCTTCTTGCCAACCTCCGCGTCTTCTTCTTTCCAGGAGGCGATGTAACCTTCAGCCTTCAGGATGTCGGCAACGCGTGCCTTGAGCTTGCTGTACGGCATAGTCACGGACTCGTGGTATGCCGAGTTGGCGTTGCGCAGACGCGTAAGCATATCTGCGACTGGATCTGTCATAGTCATGTGGGCTTTTGCCCTTCCTCATAACGGTTTCCGCGATGCCTTCAGTGACAACGCCGGACCTTTTACGTAGCTAGATTAAGCTTCGGTCTTGAACGGGAAACCAAGCGCCTTGAGCAGCGCGCGGCCTTCGTCGTCGGTCTTGGCGGTGGTGACAACCGTGATGTCCATGCCGCGTACGCGGTCGATGGAATCCTGGTCGATCTCGTGGAACATAACCTGTTCGGTCAGACCGAAGGTGTAGTTGCCGTTGCCATCGAACTGCTTGCCACTGAGGCCGCGGAAGTCACGGATACGCGGCAGAGCCAGCGTTACCAGACGGTCCACGAATTCCCACATGCGGTCTCCACGCAGTGTTGCGTGTGCGCCGATGGGCATGCCTTCGCGCAGCTTGAACTGCGCGATCGACTTACGGGCCTTGGTTACCTGCGGCTTCTGGCCGGTGATCAGGGTCAGATCGCGGACAGCGCCGTCGATCAGCTTGGAGTCCTTGGCGGCATCTCCAACACCCATGTTCACAACAACCTTGACCAGACGGGGAACCTGGTTAACGTTCTCGTACTTGAATTCCTCAACCAGCGTGGCCTTGATGGAATCCGCATACTTGGTCTTCAGACGAGGAACGATCTTGCTTGCCGGAGTCTCGAGAGTCTCAGTCATTAGATGTCCTTCCCGGAGCTCTTGGCCACGCGGACACGCACTTCACGCTTCACGCCATCGCGCTCAACAGTCTCGGTGCGGAAACCGACGCGGGTGGGCTTCTTGGTGGACGGGTCAACCAGAGCCACGTTGGAGATGTGTACCGATGCCTCAACGACCTCGATGCCACCGGTCTTGGTGCCGCGCTGCGACTGACCGACCTTGGTGTGCTTGGTCACGCGGTTAATGCCTTCAACCAACACGCGGTTGGTTTCGGGGAATACGCGCAGAACCTTGCCCTGCTTGCCACGGTCGCCGCCGCGCTCAGCCTTGGCGCCAGTGATGACCTGAACCAGGTCACCCTTTTTGATCTTAGCCATGGACTAAAGCACCTCCGGAGCCAGAGAAACGATCTTCATGAACTTCTTGTCACGAAGTTCACGACCAACCGGTCCGAAGATGCGGGTACCGCGGGGGTCACCGTCAGCCTTCAGGATCACAGCTGCGTTCTCGTCAAACTTGATGTAGGAACCATCCGCACGGCGGCGTTCCTTCTTGGTACGGACGATGACAGCCTTGACTACATCGCCCTTCTTTACATTGCCGCCCGGAATTGCGTCCTTGACGGTGGCGACGATGACGTCGCCAATGCCTGCGTAGCGACGGCCAGATCCACCGAGAACGCGAATGGTAAGGATTTCCTTAGCACCCGTGTTGTCGGCGACCTTGAGTCGCGACTCCTGCTGAATCACTATTTACTCCTTGCGTCGCGCTGGTTCTCAGACCGAAAATCTTCCTACGGAATGAGCCTTGCGGAACGGTTGATCGGGGTGTCTCTTGACCTGCCTGGATTTTGCCAGGCCAGGCCTAAACGCCAGTGCCAAAAACATTTGCTTCCCAGGCCAAAATGACGCGAGGGGGCACTATGCCGTGGCACGATTGTTTACGAGGTAGATGACAGCGCACAAACGGCGCCATACAAACTCAATATCCTAGCATATTTCTGCGCCATTTCTTTATCACAGCAGCCCGCCCGGCTGCGACAGCCCAGGGCATCTCGACGAAAGCGTCCGACGACGGCGTCACCCACCGCAGTCTTTTAGCCCGCCTCAGGCGCGTTCCCCCGGAAACCCGGCCCGCCGCCGTCGGACTCGCCGCAAGAGTCTGCGCCCGGTGACGCGGGGCGCCGGAACAGGACCCGGCACAGTGCCAGGAACAGGCCCACGGAACAGTTCCCTGCGCATTCCCCCCGGAAACGCGGAAACCCCCGTTCCCAAAGGGAACGGGGGTTTCCGGACAGCGAAGCTGCAGGTGTTACTTGGCCTTTTCGAGAATCTCAACCAGACGCCACCGCTTGGTAGCGGACAGCGGGCGGGTCTCGGCGATGAGTACGAGGTCGCCGATGCCGGCGCCGTTCTCTTCGTCGTGAGCCTTGATCTTCGAAGTGCGGCGGATGACCTTGCCGTACAGAGCGTGCTTCACGCGGTCTTCAACCTGAACAACGATGGTTTTTTCCATCTTGTCAGAGACAACGTAGCCGCGACGCGTCTTACGGTAACCGCGCTGCTCAGCCGTAGCTTCCGCAGCAGAAACAGTTTCCGTCACGTTCTCGTCCTTTTCACTCACTTGGCGTCCTCCTCGGTCTCAGCTTCGGCAGGCTTTTCAGCCTTCTCAGCCTGGGCTGCGGACTTCTTGGACTTCTTTTCTTCCTTGGCTTCCACAACCGGTGCGGCAACCTCGGCACGAATGCCCAGTTCGCGCTCACGGAGAACGGTGTAAATGCGTGCGATGTCCTTCTTTACCGCGCGCAGACGACCGTGATTCTCCAGCTGACCGGTGGCGGACTGGAAACGCAGGTTGAACAGCTCTTCCTTGGACTTGCGGAGCTCCTCAACGAGACGCTCGTTGTCGAAACCGTCCAGCTGTACGGTTGCGAGATCCTTAGACCCTACTGACATTTCTATTCACCACCTTCGCGACGCAGAATGCGTGCCTTCAACGGGAGCTTGTGGATTGCCAGGCGCAGTGCCTCGCGAGCTACCGATTCTTCGACACCGGAGATCTCAAAGAGAACCCGGCCCGGCTTGACGTTTGAGACCCACCATTCCGGAGAACCCTTACCGGAACCCATGCGGGTTTCGGCCGGCTTCTTCGTCAGCGGACGGTCCGGGTAAATGTTGATCCAGACCTTACCGCCACGCTTGATGTGGCGGGTCATCGCAATACGTGCAGATTCGATCTGACGGTTGGTTACGTAGGCCGGGCTCAGAGCCTGGATGCCGTATTCACCGAACGAGACCTTGGTGCCGCCCGTAGCAGCGCCGGAACGACCCGGGTGGTGCTGCTTACGGTGCTTGACTCGACGTGGGATAAGCATTTAAGCCTGTCCTCCTTCTACTGCCGGTGCAGCTGCCTCAACTGCCGGAGCCTCTGCAGCAACAGGTGCTGCTTCGGCGGCCGGACGGTCGGTACGACGACGGCGGTCTCCGCCGCGGTCAGCGCCACCCGGGCGACCCGGGCGGTCGCTGGCACCACGGCCACGGGACGGAGCAGTAGCTGCCTGCTGAGCCAGTTCCTTGGCAGTGACGTCGCCCTTGTAGATCCAGACCTTCACGCCGATGCGGCCGAAGGTGGTCTTGGCCTCGTAGAAGCCGTAGTCGATGTTCGCACGGAGGGTGTGCAGGGGCACACGGCCTTCGCGGTAGAACTCCGAGCGGGACATTTCTGCGCCACCCAGTCGACCCGAGCAAGCGATACGGATGCCCTTGGCACCTGCACGCTGTGCGGACTGCATGGCCTTCTTCATCGCACGGCGGAAAGCCACGCGGGAAGTCAGCTGCTCAGCAACGCCCTGGGCAACAAGCTGTGCTTCCATCTCGGGGTTCTTGACCTCGAGGATGTTCAGCTGGACCTGCTTGCCGGTGAGCTTTTCGAGCTCGCCGCGGATGCGGTCTGCTTCTGCACCGCGGCGGCCGATAACGATGCCCGGACGTGCCGTGTGGATATCCACGCGGACACGGTCACGGGTGCGCTCGATTTCAACCTTGGCGATGCCGGCGCGCTCCATGCCGACAGACATAAGCTGGCGGATACGGATGTCTTCGCGGACGAAGTCCTTGTACCGCTGGCCCGGCTTGGTGCTGTCAGCAAACCAGTGCGATACGTGATCGGTGGTGATGCCGAGTCGGAACCCGTGCGGGTTAACTTTCTGTCCCACTTAGCGAGCCTCCTCTTTCTCAGGTGTAGCGACTACCACAGTGATGTGGCTGGTGCGCTTCTTGATCTGAAATGCACGACCCTGGGCACGCGGCTGGAACCGCTTCATGGTCGGGCCTTCATCAACATACATTTCGCTGATGATGAGGTCGCTTTCGTCAAACGAAACGCCGTCGCGGTCCGCGAGGGACCGGGCGTTTGCGATTGCCGACTGAACTACCTTGAATACCGGCTCCGAAGCTGCCTGTGGGGCAAACTTCAGAATTGCCAGAGCCTCATTCGCTTGCTTACCACGAACAAGGTTGACGACGCGCCGGGCCTTCATAGGCGTTACGCGGATATGACGCGCAATTGCCTTGGCTTCCATTGCTTTCCTTCTCTCGTCTAAGACGTAAGTGCAGGCGCCTAGCGGCGCTTGCCCTTACGGTCGTCCTTAACATGGCCGCGGAATGTCCGCGTGGGAGCGAATTCGCCGAGCTTGTGCCCGACCATCGACTCGGTGACAAACACCGGGATGTGCTTGCGTCCGTCGTGCACGGCGATCGTGTGTCCGAGCATGTCGGGGATGATCATCGAGCGGCGGGACCAGGTCTTAATGACGTTCTTGGTGCCCTTTTCGTTTTCCCTGGCTACCTTCACAAAGAGGTGCTGGTCAACGAAAGGACCTTTTTTCAGGCTGCGTGGCATGTGTCCGGGCTCCTATCGCTTGTTCTTGCCAGTACGACGGCGACGAACAATAAGCTTGTCGCTCTCTTTGTTGGGTCGGCGGGTACGGCCTTCCCGCTTACCGTTCGGGTTGACGGGGTGACGGCCACCTGAAGTCTTGCCCTCACCACCACCGTGCGGGTGATCAACCGGGTTCATGGCGACACCACGGACGGTCGGGCGAACGCCCTTCCACCGCATACGGCCGGCCTTACCCCAGTTAATGTTCGACTGCTCAGCGTTGCCGACCTCGCCGACAGTAGCGCGGCAGCGCACGTCAACGTTGCGGATTTCGCCGGAAGGCAGACGCAGCTGGGCGAAACGGCCTTCCTTTGCAACGAGCTGAACAGATGCGCCAGCGGAGCGGCCCATCTTGGCGCCGCCACCCGGACGCAGTTCGACTGCGTGGATTACGGTACCAACCGGGATGTTGCGCAGCGGCAGGTTGTTGCCAGGCTTGATATCAGCGTTGGCACCTGCCTCTACGAAGTCACCCTGGGAGAGCTTGTTCGGGGCGATGATGTAACGCTTGGTGCCATCAACGTAGTGCAGGAGGGCGATGCGAGCCGTACGGTTCGGATCGTACTCAATCTCGGCAACGCGGGCGTTGACGCCATCTTTGTCGTGACGACGGAAGTCGATCAGACGGTATGCGCGCTTGTGCCCACCACCCTTGTGACGGGTTGTGATCTTACCGGTGTTGTTACGGCCGCCCTTTTTGGGCAACGGACGTACCAACGACTTTTCCGGAGTCGAACGCGTGATTTCGGTGAAGTCAGCTACGCTCGAGCCACGACGGCCCGGGGTAGTCGGCTTGTACTTACGGATTCCCATAATTTATTTCCTCGTTAAAGTGGTCTCCGCTACGCGAGCGGACCGCCGAAGATGTCGATAGTGCCTTCTTTGAGGGAGACAATCGCACGCTTGGTGTTCTTGCGGGTTCCCCATCCGAATTTGGTGCGCTTACGCTTACCGGCACGGTTGATGGTGTTGATCGATTCGACCTTGACGGAGAAAATTTTCTCCACGGCCAGCTTGATCTCGGTCTTGTTCGAGCGGGGGTCCACCAGGAAGGTGTACTTGCCCTGATCGATCAGGCCGTAGCTTTTTTCCGATACGACGGGTGCAAGCACGACGTCACGCGGGTCTTTGATGGTGGCTGCACTCACTTGGCATCCTCCTCATTCTTTGCCTCTGCCTTGTCAGCAACGAATGCTTCGTAGGCAGCTTTGGTGAAGACAACGTCGTCAGAAACGAGTACGTCATAGGTGTTCAGCTGGTCTGCGTACAGAACGTGAACACCGGCGAGGTTACGCACGGAAAGTGCAGCAACATCGTTGGCGCGCTCAATGACAACGAGCAGGTTCTTGCGCTCGGAAACGCCGCGCAACGTTGACAGTGCATCCTTGACGGACGGCTTGGTGCCGGCCACCAGTTCAGCAACAACGTGGATGCGGCCGTTACGGGCGCGGTCAGAGAGAGCGCCGCGCAGTGCAGCAGCAATCATCTTCTTGGGGGTGCGCTGGCTGTAGTCACGCGGCGTGGGGCCGTGGACAACTCCACCACCGGTCATGTGAGGAGCACGGATTGAACCCTGACGGGCGCGGCCGGTGCCCTTCTGCTTGAACGGCTTGCGGCCTGCACCGGATACTTCGGCGCGGGTCTTGGTCTTGTGGGTACCCTGGCGAGCAGCGGCGAGCTGGGCTACGACGACCTGGTGCAGCAACGGCACGTTGGTCTGAACGTCGAAGATCTCTGCAGGCAGGTCAACCTTGACAGTGCTAGTCATTGAACTAGGCTCCCTTCACGGCGGTGCGTACGAGTACGACCTGGCCGCGGGCGCCGGGGACGGCGCCCTTGATCAGGAGCAGCGACTTCTCGACGTCAACTGCGTGAACCGTGAGGTTCAGCGTGGTGTGACGAACGGCGCCCATGCGGCCGGCCATTTTCATGCCCTTGAAGACGCGGCTCGGGGTGGATGCGCCACCGATTGAACCGGGCTTGCGGTGGTTCTTGTGAGCACCGTGTGAGGCGGGAGCACCGTGGAAGCCGTGACGCTTCATAACACCGGCGAAGCCCTTACCCTTGGTGGTGCCAATAACGTCGATCTTCTGGCCGGCTTCGAAGAGCTCTACAGAAAGCTCCTGGCCCAGCTCGTAAGAATCAGCATCTGCAGTGCGCAGTTCTACGACGTGGCGGCGAGGCGTGACGCCTGCCTTTTCAAAGTGACCAGCCAGCGGCTTGGTGACCTTGCGGGGATCGATCTGGCCATAGCCGATCTGGACTGCGACGTAGCCATCAACTTCTGCGTTGCGCAGCTGCGTGATGACATTCGAGTCAGCCTGGACCACAGTGACGGGGATGAGCTTGTTGTTCTCGTCCCAGACCTGGGTCATGCCGAGCTTCGTGCCCAGCAGTCCCTTTACGTTACGGATTGCGGTCATAGTTTCTCAGCACCTCCCTACAGCTTGATTTCGATGTTCACGTCGGCCGGCAGGTCGAGACGCATCAGCGAATCAACGGCCTTCGGCGTGGGATCGATGATGTCGATAAGACGCTTGTGAGTACGCATTTCAAAGTGCTCACGGCTGTCCTTGTACTTGTGCGGAGAGCGGATAACACAGTAAATGTTCTTCTCCGTAGGCAGCGGCACAGGGCCCACTACCGTTGCGCCTGCGCGCGTGACCGTCTCAACGATCTTCCGTGCTGAAACGTCAATGACCTCGTGGTCGTATGACTTCAGCCGGATGCGGATTTTTTGTCCCGCCATGTCGCCTGACTCTCTTTCAGTTAGTGCTGCTCTAGTTAGGGCTGCTCTGTTTACTTGCGTGTTGCATGTGGCTGCCGAAGCATTTGAAGTCTGAACTACCACCCGACGCACAGGCTGAATCCGGAAGAATCCGGGTTCCTCAACCTGCCGGCGTAACCGACCCCCGCGGTCGGGCGTGTCGCGATTTTCACGCGTACAAATCCGCAGTTCCATGGGGAGTGGGTTATGTTTGGTCTTCCACTTGGACCCTGACACCCGGCATTATCCGGATCGGGACGCGAAGAAGCGCTTGAACAACTCATCTAGTATGCCGGATTTTGTCCACAGAAGCGAATCTGGCGGCACAAGGGCCCTCAGGTCATTGCCTTCAGCAACCTTCGAATGGATGATAGTGGCATGACGGTGGAGAATGCTGTTTCGGTGCAGGAGCTCGCCGGCCGCCTCAATCCTGGATTCACCCTGGGGGTCGCCGCGGCCGCCTTCCAGATTGAAGGTGCAGTGGCAGCAGACGGCAAGGGCCCGTCCGGGTGGGACGCCTTCGCCGAGAAACCCGGCAGTATTGTGGACGGACATTCGCCCACCGTTGCCTGCGACCACTATAACCGCTCCCCCGAAGACGTTGCGCTGATGCGCGAACTCGGGGTGGACTCCTACCGCTTTTCGCTCTCCTGGCCAAGGATCCAGCCGGATGGGCGGGGACCTTTCAACGCGGAAGGCCTGGACTTTTATGACCGGCTGATTGATCAGCTGCTCGAAGCTGGCATCTCCCCCATGGCAACCCTGTACCACTGGGATACCCCGCTCCCGCTGGAACACAGCGGGGGCTGGATGAATCGCTCCACCGCGGAACGGTTCGCCGAATACAGCGCCGCAGCAGCCGGACGCTTCGGTGACCGGGTTGATCAGTGGGTCACGCTCAACGAACCCGTGTCCGTTACGCTGAACGGCTATGCACTCGGTGTCCACGCCCCCGGCCGCGATCTGTTGTTCGATGCGCTGCCCGCCGTGCACCACCAGCTGCTGGCACATGGCCTCGCGGTTCAGGCACTGCGGGCGGAGGGGGTTAGAGGAAGCATCGGAGTCACCAACCTGCACTCACCGGTCCGGCCGGCGTCCCGCAAAATTGCCGACCGTTTGGTGGCAACCGTGTTCGACCTGATGCTCAACCGGGTGTACGCAGACCCCATCTTGCTGGGCCACTACCCCAAACCTCCGTTGATCGCCAAGCCGTGGTTCCGTTCCCTGGGACGGATTTCCGACGCCGATCTGCGCACCATCCATCAGCCCCTGGACTTCTACGGCCTGAACTACTACTACCCGGTGAAGATAGCCGCCGGAAAAGGGCCACCCGAAAGCCCGGCGGGACCTGCCGAGGCCATGGCCCGGGTGCCGTTCCACCAGGCTGCCTTTGGCGAGTACGACACGACAGGCTTCGGCTGGCCGGTTGCCCCGGAACATCTGGGGATCCTGCTGCGGGAACTGAAGGACCGCTACGGCGATGCCCTGCCGCCGGTTTACATCACGGAAAGCGGCGCCAGCTTCCCTGAGCCTGACCACGTCTCCGGGCCCATCCCGGATGACCGGCGGATCGACTACATTTCCGGCCATCTTGGCCAGGCGCTGATGGCCACGGCCCCGGGCGGGATCGCCGACGACGTAGAGCTGCTGGGCTATTACGTCTGGACGCTGCTGGATAACTTCGAATGGGCCGCCGGGTATTCGCAGCGCTTCGGGCTGGTGCATGTTGATTTTGACACCCTGGAGCGGACGCCCAAGGATTCCTTCTACTGGTACCAGGCCCTGAGCCGGGCCCGGAAGGCCTTGGCTACGGAGCCGCTGGCGCCGTAGCTACTGCTGGTTCTTATTGGCGCGGTTGATCCGCTTGGCGCGGTCAATCTCGTTGCGGAAATGCCTCTTGGCCCAGAAAACGCCAGCCACCACTGCAACGGCCACAATCAGGAAAATAAGCCATCCCATGATGAGCTCCTCTCTTTGGAAGCAACCCTATCAGGGGCGGTGGAGCGGCTCCTCGGGCCTGGCGTCCGCCGCCAGGGCGTGCGGCGGTGTGGGGTCCGGAGCCTGCGTCCCTACAGCCGGCACCTGCTCCGGTTTGCTGCGGTTCAGCCGCCACACGGCCAAGGCAATAAGCCCGACGGCGATCAGCGCCAGGAGTGCGAACGTGTACTGCCGCATGGCCCACATGATGCAGACCGCGTTTCCGGCGGCACCCCACCAGACGAACAGCCGCTCACCCAGGCCCAGTCCGGTCACGAGAAGCACGGCCAGTAGCGCCAGTACCCACAGCTGCTGTCCACCGTTGCCGCCGAAGATGATTCCCAGGCCGCTTAGTGAAAGCAGGACAGCGCCCGCACCCAGGACCAGCCGGCCGGCAAGGGAGTGCCCGGACTTGTACCGAAGCAGTGCCAGCACACCGGCCAGCAATACATACCACTGGGTGGTCCAGAACGGATCGGGTCCGGCCGGATAGGACCAGGAGCTGTCATCCAGGCCCTCGTCGGCGAACAGCACGGCACGCTGGATGGAGGCCGTGACGGCCAGGGCAGCGAGTTCAGCGGTAACCCTGCGCTCCTTGGCGGGCGCTTCGAGGCAGCAGACTGTGGCAGTCAGCGCCACGAACACCACACCGGTCCAGGACGTGGCATGGTGCCACAGCCCGGCCACCGCAGCGATCGCCAGCCCCAAAGCCCCTGCGCCGGCGAGGGACCAGCGCCTTACCGGGGCGCCCAGGAACGGTCTGCTGAACGCCAGACGGACGGCATAAAGCCCTGCGCCCGCGATGCCGCAGCCAACCAGCCACGGCAGATAGTCCCCCCAGGCACCGGGGACATCGCGGAACGCCACAGCTGCAGACAGCGTGGCGCCGGTCAGAAACGACGCGACCGCCAGCGGGTAGACGGCCGGCAGCTTCTCAAGGTGTGACGCAGCGAAGCAGACCACGGCGAGCACAAGCACCGCCGCCCCTGAGATCCAGTCCGATGCCAACGGCGACAGCACGATCCCTGACACGGCAAAGGAACCCGCGGCTGCCAGCCAGAGCCAGCGCTCGATGGTCCCGGGTGCCGTGTCGACTGGCCGGACGGATGCGGGCCCCAGGGAGGCCGGCCGCAGCACGCCGCTTACTGTCGCCGCGAGGGACATGCACAACAGCACCAGCGCCACTCCGTTGTCGCTCAGAACGGGCGCGGCCAGGTAAGCGCTTCCGGTCTCCCCCGGCCCGAATCGGAGCCGGGGGCCGAGCGCCACCACACCGAACAGCGCCGCGTAAACCGTGAGGTAGACAGCGCCGCGGGCGGCGAAGAAACGGCTGGCGGCAGCGGCGGAGACCAGCAGCAGGACCAGTTCCAGCAGCACGACCCATCGGCCGCCGTCGTCCGCCTGCGGGTCCTGCGGGAAACGGGACTGCCAGAGATAGCCGAGCGGAAGCAGCACCTGGCCGGCCAAGGTGATCCATACGGCAGCCTGCTGGAAGGGAACCTGCTGCAGCCTCCTGCGCATCAACCAGCGGATCACGTGCTGGACCGCCAGGACCAGTGCGGACGTCACCGACACCGCTGTGGCGGACGCCGCGATGTCATAGCTAAGTACCAGTGCCAGGGCGGCCGTGAGTACCCGTGCGGCGATGAAATACCCGCCCTTGGCGACGCGTTCCTTGACCGCGACCACCATCACCGCGCTGAAGGCGGCAAAAATGCCCAGCAGCAGTCCGACGTGGAGCATCCCGCCACCGCTGAACAGCAGCAACAGCAACAGCGCCGCGGGCGCGAAGACAAACGACCCGGCCCTTTCCCGCAGGACGTAACCGGAGGCCGCGGCACACAGGGCCACTAATACCGTGGACAGTGTGACCTGCCCTTCACTGTCTGCAGACAGCGCGATGGTTGCGGTGGCGGCCAGCTGAATACCGAGCACGGCGGCGGCATCCGCCATGACCAACCGCGGGGCGCGGCTCCTGGAAGCGGCCGCCAGGGGGAACACGAGCTGCAAGCCGAGTGCCACCGCCAGGACCGTTGCGGGCAAAACACGCTCATCACCAATTACCACCGGCCCTGAAGTCTCCTGCAGCTGGTGGAATGCCGTGAGAATCAGGCTGGTGCACGCAGCGCGGGCAAGCCACCAATATGCCCAGCGGTGTTGCAGGCCGGTCAGCCGGACGGCTGTGGCTACCAGGAAAGCCACAACCAACAGCGAAGCGATGTTTCCCATCAGCTGCGAAACACCGGCAAAAGTCAGCGGTACCGCGGCGAGGGCCACAACGAGAGGGAGGGCCTCAGAGATTGTGGGCTCCCAAGGAGCACCGTCAGGGGAACGCCGGAAAAGCAGCCAGCCGATGCCCAGCGCCGCCACAAGCTGGACCATCAGGGCCAGGCCAGCCAAACCTTCGCTCTGGGTGGTGTCCGCAAAAGGCAAAACGGAGCCCGCCAGAACACCGAGCCCCGCGAAGACGGCAAGGCTGACATTCGGGGCAAGGCTGCGGATCCCGGCAAGCAGCAAGCCAGCCGTCAGCAGCTGCTGACACACGAGCGCCAGGGCGAATGACAGCAGAACGGGGGCCTGCTGCGGCAACCCATCGCCGCCCGCTGCCGCAACCGTCACCGGAACCGCCAGAGTGACGGCGATCCGTGCAGCCAGCACAAACTGCTGCCGAAGCGGAGTCCCCGAGGGAACGGAACGGACGGCCCAGAATGCTGCTGCCAGAACTAGCATGCCTGCCAACGCCCAGTATCCCACCCGCTCGCCGAACAGTCCTGCAAGTATCAGGGCCGCTGCCGGAGCCCACTCGGCGGCCCCGCCGAGCCTTGCCGCCAGCACCATGCCGGTGGTGATTGCGAGGACCACAGGGATCCAGAGAGGAATGTTGGCCGGCTGGTCAAGGGAGCCGTAGCGGAACGCTTCTGAGAGCGCCACCGCAACGGCGAAGCCAAGCGTGAGCACCAGCTGGATGCCGAAAGTGACCAGAGCGTCAGCCTTCCACCGGCCGGCGTTTCCGGACCGGGTCCCGGACCCCGGAAGCCACGCCGCCAGAGTGCGCGCAGCGAAAGAAATACCCGCGGCCTGTACTGCCAGCAGCGCTGCCGCCGCCGCGAGGGCGTCGGTCCCCCGGTCAGTGAGATGCCAGACTCCGACGGCGGCGGCAACAGTCAGTGCCAGCCTCGCGGCATGGAAGTTCAACAGCCTGAACCTGCCGGCCGGCACTAACGCCATCAGCGCGAAATAGCAGCCGCACATTGCCATGATCAGGGCGTATTCGCCCTTTCCAGCAGCAGGGGCACAAAGGTCACCGCAACGGCTACCGCCGGCACAACAAACGGGTGAAGGTCCATCAGCGGCCTGATGTAGACAGGCGGCAGCCATCGCGGACGCATCAGCGCGAGGATGGCCAGGAGGACGGCCACCGCAATCATCGCCGTGAAATACCAGACCAGGGCGCCACCGAGTACTGAAACACCTGACCAGGCCGTGGAAACCACGAATGTCAGGGAGAGATATACCAGCACCCTGCTTTCGAGCCGGACCGCTGCCACCACGTACGCCACAACGCCAATAAGGGACGTGACCAGCCAGGCAACAGGGCCATTGGGTACAGCGAAGTTGTACATGGCAAGCCCTGTGACCGGGATTAGGGCAAGGCCGGTGCCGGCGAAAGCCACCGCGGCCGGCCGGAGGCGTGGAGCCCTGGCGTGAAGAACAAAGCCCGCACCATAGAACAGTGCCGTGATGGCGCCAACACCGGCGAAGCGAAGCATCTCAGGAAGATTTGTGCCGATGAACAAGGCTCCGGCGGCCACCAGCAGCAGGCTGGCGATGTAGAGCGTCATGTTGATGTTCTGGCGGTCCTGCTTCACCCGGCGAGCCTGTTGTTCAGCCTTGACCTGTGCCGGGGACAGCTGCTGCTGTGATGGCCGGAACCCTTGATGCGCTGCCGAGGTGCGCGGAGCCGGAATGCCTGCCGGTTCAGTGCGCGGAGCCGGAGATTCCGTCCGAACCGGCCGGGGCCGCGCGGAAGTTTGGAGACGTTCAGCCGGTGCTGCCTGGACATACACGGGCCCGCCCGCCTCAGCAACGTCCGTCTGGGCTGATCCTGCGCGGCTGGCGACAGCATCCCGCCAGCCCTGAAGGTGGCCGGCGCGGTAGCCGGCCTGATAGGACTCATCCCACATCTTGTAGCCTCTCCATCGCGTCGGTCGGCCGGAACAACAACGGAACCAATTAGTCCAATGACTGGATTAATACTAGCAAAGAACAGCCCCGCTGCAATAGCAGCGGGGCTGTTCCAAACTTCACGTCAGGCCGTCAGACGGCCAACCGATCGGAGATCAGAAAACAGCGATCAGCAAGGACTACTTGACGATCTTGGTAACGCGACCTGAACCAACGGTGCGGCCGCCTTCGCGGATTGCGAAGCCGAGGCCCTCTTCCATGGCGATCGGCTGGATCAGCGCGACAGTCATTTCGGTGTTGTCGCCAGGCATAACCATTTCCGTGCCCTCGGGCAGGGTGATGACACCGGTAACATCCGTGGTGCGGAAGTAGAACTGCGGGCGGTAGTTGGAGTAGAACGGGTTGTGACGCCCGCCTTCGTCCTTGGAGAGGATGTAGACGTTAGCCTCGAAGTCGGTGTGCGGGGTAATGGAACCCGGCTTGACGACAACCTGGCCACGCTCTACGTCATCGCGCTTCAGACCGCGGAGCAGGAGGCCACAGTTCTCGCCGGCCCATGCTTCGTCGAGCTGCTTGTGGAACATCTCGATACCGGTAACGGTGGTCTTCTGAACCGGACGGATACCGACGATTTCAACCTCAGAGTTGATCGCGAGGGTACCGCGCTCGGCGCGACCCGTCACAACGGTGCCACGACCAGTGATGGTGAAGACGTCTTCAATCGGCATCAGGAACGGCTTGTCACGGTCGCGTACCGGGTCCGGAACGGACTCGTCGACAGCTGCCATGAGATCCTCGACGGACTTGACCCAAACCGGGTCGCCTTCGAGTGCCTTCAGGCCGGAGACGCGAACAACAGGTGCTTCGTCGCCATCGAAGCCCTGAGCGCTGAGCAGCTCACGAACTTCCATTTCAACGAGGTCCAGCAGTTCTTCGTCATCAACCATGTCCGACTTGTTCAGTGCGACCAGCAGGTAGGGAACGCCAACCTGGCGGGCGAGCAGAACGTGCTCACGGGTCTGAGCCATCGGGCCGTCAGTGGCGGCAACCACCAGGATTGCACCGTCCATCTGTGCAGCGCCGGTGATCATGTTCTTGATGTAGTCAGCGTGACCCGGGGCGTCTACGTGTGCGTAGTGGCGCTTCTCGGTCTGGTACTCAACGTGGGAAATGTTGATGGTAATGCCGCGCTGACGCTCTTCGGGAGCAGAGTCAATAGACGCGAAGTCGCGCTGCTCGTTGAGAGTCGGGTACTTGTCGTACAGCACCTTGGAAATGGCGGCCGTCAACGTCGTCTTACCGTGGTCAACGTGACCAATGGTACCGATGTTAACGTGCGGCTTAGTCCGCTCGAACTTTGCCTTTGCCACAGGTTCCTCCTAGAACGTTTTCAAATGACTTACCCTTCAACCGCGCTTGTCGCGGCAGAAACTCCAGTAAGTCTACTTGGGGGGCTTTGGATTGGTGAAATTGCAGATTCAGGAACTAATACTAGCTCCTAGAGCCTGTTCGTGCAGATGGCCGGTATCCGGTCAGGACCGAAGCCCGGCCACCTGCACCAGGTGAATTTCCGTAATCGGAAACGTACCCGAGTTTTTGCTGCGACAGCCGGAAAGACTATTCGCCGCGGTTCTTCTGGATGATCTCGTCGGCAAATGCCTTCGGGACCTCGGCGTAGCTGTTGAACGTCATGGAATACACAGCGCGGCCCTGGGTCTTGGAGCGCAGGTCACCGATGTAGCCGAACATGCCGGACAACGGAACATGCGCACGGATGACCTTGACCCCTGCTGCATCTTCCATCGACTGCATCTGGCCACGGCGGGAGTTGAGGTCACCGATTACTTCACCCATGTATTCCTCAGGGGTGCGGACCTCTACATCCATCAGCGGTTCGAGCAGAACAGGGTTCGCCTTGCGTGCGGCTTCCTTGAAAGCCATACGTCCGGCGATCTTGAACGCCATTTCCGAGGAGTCAACATCGTGGTAGGCGCCGTCAATCAGGGTCGCCTTGATGCCGACAACCGGGTAGCCAGCCAATACGCCTTCATTCAATGCGGACTGGATTCCCTGGTCAACCGACGGGATGTATTCGCGGGGGATACGGCCACCCGTGACCTTGTTCTCGAACTCGTACAGCTCGCCGTCCGCGGTGTCCAGCGGCGCAATGGCGATCTGGATCTTTGCGAACTGACCCGAACCACCGGTCTGCTTCTTGTGAGTGTAGTCGTGACGCTCAACGGTGTTTTTGATCGTTTCGCGGTACGCAACCTGCGGCTTGCCCACGTTGGCCTCGACCTTGAACTCGCGGCGCATGCGGTCCACCAGGATGTCCAGGTGGAGCTCGCCCATGCCGGCGATGATGGTCTGGCCGGTGTCCTCGTTGAGGGAGACCTGGAAGGTCGGATCCTCAGCGGAGAGCTTCTGGATGGCCGTGGAGAGCTTCTCCTGGTCACCCTTGGTGTTCGGCTCGATGGCAACCGAGATCACGGGCTCCGGGAAGCTCATGGACTCGAGAACGATCTGGTTGTTGGGATCACTCAGGGTATCCCCTGTGGTGGTGTCCTTCAGACCGATGGCTGCGTAGATGTGGCCAGCCGCGGCGCCGTCAACCGGAAGTTCCTTGTTGGCGTGCATCTGGAACAGCTTGCCGATGCGTTCTTTCTTGCCCTTGGTGGTGTTAACTACCTGGGTGCCTGCAGACACATGACCCGAGTAAACACGGATGAATGTCAGCTGGCCGAAGAACGGGTGGGTCGCAACCTTGAACGCCAGAGCCGAGAACGGCTCTTCCGTGGACGGCTTGCGGGTCAGTTCGATTTCCTCGTTGCGGGGATCGTGACCGATCATCGGAGGAACATCGTTCGGGGACGGCAGGAAGTCGATGACGGCATCAAGCATCGGCTGAACGCCGCGGTTCTTGAAGGCAGAGCCACAAAGAACCGGGTAGAGCTCGGAGTTGATGGTCATCTTGCGGATGCCGGCCTTGAGTTCCTCAACGGTGATTTCTTCACCTTCGAGGTACTTCTCCATGAGCTCTTCTGTGGCCTCAGCAACGGTCTCAACGAGCGTCGCACGGTACTCTTCAGCCTTGGTCTGGAGATCGGCCGGGATCGCCTGGACCTCGTACTTGGCGCCCATGGTGACGTCACCCTTGGAGTCGCCGGGCCAGACCAGCGCGCGCATCTCGAGGAGATCCACAACACCGATGAAGTCGTTCTCAGCGCCGATCGGCAGCTGCATGACCAACGGCTTGGCACCGAGACGGCTGATGATGGTGTCTACCGTGAAGTAGAAATCTGCGCCCAGCTTGTCCATCTTGTTGACGAAGCAGATACGCGGAACGTCGTACTTGTCAGCCTGACGCCAAACAGTCTCGGACTGCGGCTCAACGCCTTCCTTGCCATCGAAGACAGCAACTGCGCCGTCGAGGACGCGCAATGAGCGCTCAACCTCAACGGTGAAGTCAACGTGGCCAGGGGTGTCGATGATGTTGATCTGGTTGTTGTCCCAGAAGCAGGTCACGGCGGCAGACGTGATGGTGATGCCGCGTTCCTTTTCCTGTTCCATCCAGTCGGTCGTCGAAGCGCCGTCGTGGGTTTCGCCGATCTTGTGGTTCACACCTGTGTAGAACAGGATGCGCTCGGTGGTGGTGGTCTTGCCGGCATCGATGTGGGCCATGATGCCGATGTTGCGGACCTTGTTGAGGTCGGTAAGCACGTCCTGTGCCACGGTGTCTCCCTTTCGGATGGATTACGCGTTCGCCGCCGGCTCAGTGAGCCGGCGGCGTCCGGGAAGTATTACCAGCGGTAGTGTGCGAAGGCCTTGTTGGACTCGGCCATCTTGTGGGTGTCTTCGCGGCGCTTCACAGCGGCACCGAGACCGTTGGAGGCATCCAGGATTTCGTTCTGGAGGCGCTCGGTCATGGTCTTTTCGCGGCGGGCCTTGGAGTAGCCGACCAGCCAGCGAAGGGCGAGTGCCGTGGAGCGGCCCGGCTTGACCTCAACCGGAACCTGGTAGGTTGCGCCACCGACACGGCGGGAGCGGACCTCGAGGGAAGGCTTGACGTTCTCCATCGCCTTCTTGAGGGCTGCAACGGGATCGCCGCCGGACTTGGCGCGAGCGCCTTCCAGCGCGCCGTAAACAATGCGCTCTGCGGTGGACTTCTTGCCGTCAACCAGCACCTTGTTGATCAGCTGAGTGACCAACGGGGAACCGTAAACGGGATCTAGTACGAGCGGCCGCTTGGGGGCCGGACCCTTGCGAGGCATATTACTTCTTCTCCATCTTTGCGCCGTAGCGGCTGCGGGCCTGCTTACGGTTCTTCACACCCTGGGTATCGAGGGCGCCACGGACAATCTTGTAACGGACACCCGGAAGGTCCTTCACACGACCGCCGCGAACGAGCACAATGGAGTGCTCCTGCAGGTTGTGGCCTACACCGGGGATGTAAGCAGTTACTTCAACGCCACCGTTAAGGCGCACACGTGCGACCTTACGCAGAGCCGAGTTCGGCTTCTTCGGGGTGGTGGTGTAGACGCGGGTGCAGACACCGCGGCGCATCGGGCTGCCGTTAAGCGCGGGAGCCTTGGTCTTTTTGACCTTAGGCGTGCGGCCCTTGCGGACCAGCTGGTTAATCGTAGGCACTCTCGTGTTCTCCGTTTTATCCGGAGCGGCCGCTTCCAGCCGCTCTCTTTGTGCTTTGCCCCGCCGCCCGGGCTTTGAAGAAGTCTCCAGAGCAGCTGTGGCGAAGCCTTAATAGTCGGATCGCACACTCAGGGGATGACGTGACTTGCGTCTTCAAGGGCCCCTAGGCATGCAAAAATGTGGCATACGTTGCACAAGAACCCTGCAAACCGGAAACGTCGCTCTGGTTCAGCCTCTCAGCTGAAACCGGCGCACTCATCCACTGCCACAATAACAATTGGTCACAAGTCTAACATGGACTGCCGCCAGGCCTAATCGGCGCCTTTGCAGCGGGTAGGGCGCACGAAAAGGCCCCGCCTCCACATGGTGGAAACGGGGCCTCTAGGAACCTGACGGTTAGCGGAAGTCGCTGCCCAGATCGTAGTCATCCAGCGGGATGGCGTGGAACTCGGGAGCTCCGTCTCCGCCCAGGGTGTCGTACGAGAAGTCACTGAATGCGCTGGGGCCGGTGAACAGATTGGCCTTTGCTTCTTCAGTCGGCTCCACAGTGACCTCCGTGTAACGCGGGAGACCCGTGCCGGCAGGGATCAGCTTACCGATGATGACGTTCTCCTTGAGGCCGAGCAGCGGATCGCTCTTGCCTTCCATGGCCGCCTGCGTCAGGACGCGGGTGGTTTCCTGGAAGGAAGCAGCGGACAGCCAGGACTCGGTGGCCAAGGAGGCTTTGGTGATACCCATGAGCTCGGGACGTCCGGAAGCCGGAGTCTTTCCCTCGGATACAACGCGGCGGTTGGCGTCTTCGAAGCGGCTGCGTTCCGCCAGCTCACCGGGGAGCAGATCGGATTCACCGGACTCGATGACAGTGACACGGCGCAACATCTGGCGGACGATGACCTCGACATGCTTGTCGTGGATACCGATGCCCTGGCTGCGGTAAACGCCCTGCACTTCGTCCACCAGGAACTTCTGTGCAGCACGGGGGCCCATGATGCGCAGAACCTGCTTGGGGTCAACCGGACCGTTGATGAGCTTCTGGCCCACGGTCACGTGCTGGCCGTCTTCAATCAGGAGACGTGAACGGCGCAGCACCGGGTAAGCGATCTCTTCACTGCCGTCATCCGGAGTGATGACCAGGCGCATCTGACGCTCGGACTCTTCGATGGCGATGCGGCCGGCTGCTTCAGCAATCGGTGCGACACCCTTCGGAGTACGGGCTTCGAAAAGCTCCTGGATACGGGGCAGGCCCTGGGTGATGTCTTCGCCACCGCTGGCTGAAACAGCACCACCGGTGTGGAAGGTACGCATGGTCAGCTGGGTGCCCGGCTCACCGATGGACTGTGCGGCGATAATGCCCACTGCCTCACCGATGTCGACGGTCTTGCCGGTGGCCAGTGAACGGCCGTAGCACAGTGCGCAGGTACCGACGCTGGACTCACAGGTGAGTACGGAGCGGACCTTGACCTCGGTGATGCCGGCTGCGAACAGCTCGGCAATGACGACGTCGCCGCAGTCGGTTCCGCCGGCTGCCAGGACCTTGCCCCTGGAGTCAACGACATCCACGGCCAGGGTACGGGCGTAGGCGCTGTTCTCGACGTTCTCGTCCAGCACCAGTTCACCGTTGGCGTCAGCAACTGCAATTGCAGTGACCAGTCCGCGCTCCGTGCCGCAGTCCTCTTCACGGACAATGACGTCCTGCGAAACGTCCACCAGACGACGGGTGAGGTAGCCCGAGTTGGCCGTACGCAGGGCGGTGTCAGCCAGACCCTTACGGGCACCGTGGGTGGCGATGAAGTATTCCAGCACCGACAGGCCCTCGCGGTAGGAGGACTTGATGGGACGCGGGATGATCTCACCCTTGGGGTTGGCCACAAGACCACGGATACCCGCGATCTGGCGGACCTGCATCCAGTTACCACGTGCACCGGAGGACACCATGCGGTTGATGGTGTTCATCGGGGACAGGTTGTCACGCATCGCCTGGGCGATCTCGTTGGTTGCCTTGTTCCAGATCTCGATCAGTTCCTGGCGACGCTCGTCGTCGTCGATCAGGCCCTTGTCGTACTGGCCCTGGATCTTGGCGGCCAAGGTCTCGTAACCGGCCAGGATCTTCGGCTTGTCCTTGGGCACCTCGATGTCCGAGATGGCCACGGTCACGCCTGAACGGGTGGCCCAGTAGAAACCGGAGTCCTTCAGGTTATCCAGCGTTGCCGCGGTAACAACCTTCGGGTAGCGCTCCGCGAGATCGTTGACAATCCGGGACAGTTCACCCTTGTCGGCAACAGCCTCAACCCACGGGTAGTCAGCCGGCAGTGTCTCGTTGAAGAGAACCTGGCCGAGGGAGGTCTGGACCAGGGCAATCTGACCCGGCTCCCAGCCTTCCGGAGCTTCCCAGCCGGCGTAAGGGACAAAGCCCTCAAGGCGGATCTTGACCTGGGAGTTCAGGTGCAGCTCCCGGAGATCGTAGGCCATGATGGCTTCCGAAACCGAGGAGAAGATACGGCCTTCACCAGCTGAACCAACACGCTTGGTGGTCAGGTGGTAGAGGCCGATGATCATATCCTGCGAAGGCAGAGTCACCGGACGGCCGTCAGACGGCTTCAGGATGTTGTTCGAGGAAAGCATCAGGATGCGTGCCTCAGCCTGGGCTTCGGGGCTCAGCGGCAGGTGGACTGCCATCTGGTCGCCGTCGAAGTCAGCGTTGAAGGCGCCACAAACCAGCGGGTGAAGCTGGATTGCCTTGCCTTCAACAAGCTGGGGCTCGAAGGCCTGGATGCCGAGACGGTGCAGGGTGGGTGCACGGTTCAGCAATACCGGGTGCTCCGTGATGATCTCTTCGAGAACGTCCCAGACCTGCGGACGGTAACGCTCAACCATGCGCTTGGCCGACTTGATGTTCTGAGCGTGGTTGAGGTCAACCAGGCGCTTCATCACGAACGGCTTGAAGAGCTCCAGAGCCATCTGCTTCGGCAGGCCACACTGGTGCAGCTTCAGCTGCGGGCCAACCACGATGACCGAACGGCCGGAGTAGTCAACACGCTTGCCGAGAAGGTTCTGGCGGAAACGTCCCTGCTTGCCCTTGAGCATGTCGCTCAGGGACTTCAGCGGGCGGTTGCCCGGTCCGGTGACCGGACGGCCACGGCGGCCGTTGTCAAAGAGGCTGTCAACAGCCTCCTGAAGCATGCGCTTCTCGTTGTTGACGATGATCTCCGGGGCACCGAGATCAAGCAGTCGCTTGAGTCGGTTGTTGCGGTTGATCACACGGCGGTAGAGGTCGTTGAGGTCGGACGTCGCAAATCGCCCACCGTCCAGCTGGACCATGGGGCGCAGTTCCGGCGGGATCACCGGGACGGCGTCCAGAACCATGCCAAGCGGGCTGTTGTTGGTGGTCAGGAATGCGTTGACAACCTTCAGTCGCTTCAGGGCACGGGTCTTGCGCTGGCCCTTGCCGTTGGCAATGATGTCGCGCAGCAGATCGGACTCAGCCTGCATGTCAAAGGTCTCAAGACGCTTCTTGATTGCCTCGGCACCCATGGAGCCTTCGAAGTACATGCCGTAGCGGTCACGCAGTTCGCGGTACAGGCCTTCGTCACCTTCGAGGTCAGCGACCTTCAGGTTCTTGAAGCGGTCCCAGACCTGCTCGAGGCGCTCGATCTCGGCATCCGCACGCTTGCGCACGTTTGCCATCTGACGGTCCGCGGAGTCACGGGCCTTCTTCTTGTCGGCAGCCTTGGCGCCTTCACCCTCGAGGCGGGCGATCTCGTTTTCGAGGTCGCGTGCGATCGTGGCGATGTCGGAGTCGCGGTTGTCGACCAGCTGCTTCTTCTCGATGTCGTGCTCAACCTGGAGGTTGGGCAGTTCTTCGTGGCGGCTGTCGGCGTCGACACTCGTGATCATGTAGGCGGCGAAGTAGATGACCTTTTCGAGGTCCTTCGGTGCCAGGTCAAGGAGGTAGCCCAGACGGGACGGTACACCCTTGAAGTACCAGATGTGCGTGACGGGAGCGGCCAGCTCAATGTGGCCCATACGCTCACGGCGCACCTTTGCGCGGGTGACTTCAACGCCACAACGCTCGCAGATGATGCCCTTGAAGCGCACACGCTTGTACTTACCGCAGTAGCATTCCCAGTCGCGGGACGGGCCGAAGATCTTCTCGCAGAAGAGGCCGTCCTTCTCAGGCTTGAGCGTGCGGTAGTTGATGGTTTCCGGCTTCTTAACCTCGCCGTAAGACCAGCCACGGATGTCTTCCGCGGTGGCGAGGCCGATCTGCATGAGGCCGAAGGAGGATTCGCTGGACATATGGTCCCTGTTCTCTCTTGTTCTCTAAATTCTGAAGTCTTGGGTTACGGGAAGAGGGAGGAAGCCCGACGGCGGGCGGTGAGGCCCGCCGTCGGACGCCCTGCTAAACCTCTTCTACGGAACTGGGCTCTGCACGAGACAGATCGATGCCCAGTTCTTCCGCAGCCGTGAAGACTGCGTCATCAGAGTCACGCATTTCAATTGTGGTTCCGTCCGTGGAAAGAACTTCCACATTCAGGCACAGCGACTGCATTTCCTTGATCAAGACCTTGAAGGACTCAGGAACGCCCGGCTCCGGGATGTTCTCGCCCTTGACGATGGCTTCGTAGACCTTCACGCGACCATGGATATCATCCGACTTGATCGTGAGGAGTTCCTGGAGCGTGTAGGCAGCGCCGTACGCTTCGAGCGCCCACACTTCCATTTCACCGAAGCGCTGGCCACCGAACTGCGCCTTACCACCCAGCGGCTGCTGGGTGATCATGGAGTACGGGCCGGTGGAGCGTGCGTGGATCTTGTCGTCCACCAGGTGGTGGAGTTTCAGGATGTACATGTAGCCGACCGAGACGGGATCCGGGAACGGCTCGCCGGAGCGGCCGTCAAACAGGCGGGTCTTGCCTGAGGAGTTGATCAGGCGTTCGCCGTCGCGGGTCACGTTGGTGGAATCCAGGAGGCCTGTGATTTCCTCTTCACGTGCACCGTCGAAGACCGGCGTTGCAACAGTGGTCTGGCCACTCTCGCGCGGCAGGTTCGGCAGCTGCTTGAGCCACTCGGGCTCGCCTTCGATCTTCCAGCCGGTCTTGGCAACCCAGCCGAGGTGCGTTTCCAGCACCTGGCCGACGTTCATACGGCCCGGAACACCCAGCGGGTTCAGGACAATATCAACGGGGGTGCCGTCGGCAAGGAAGGGCATGTCCTCGATCGGAAGGATCTTGGAGATGACACCCTTGTTGCCGTGGCGGCCGGCGAGCTTGTCGCCGTCGGTGATCTTACGCTTGGCAGCCACATAGATGCGGACCAGCTGGTTCACGCCCGGGGGCAGTTCGTCGTCGTTGTCGCGGTCAAAGACGCGGACACCGATAACGGTGCCGGACTCGCCGTGCGGAACCTTCAGCGAGGTGTCGCGCACTTCGCGGGACTTCTCACCGAAGATGGCGCGCAGCAGGCGCTCTTCCGGGGTCAGTTCGGTTTCACCCTTCGGGGTGACCTTTCCGACCAGGATGTCGCCGGCTTCAACTTCGGCACCGATGTGGATGATGCCGCGCTCGTCCAGGCCTGCAAGGACTTCCTCGGACACGTTGGGGATGTCACGGGTGATTTCCTCGGCACCAAGCTTGGTGTCGCGGGCATCGATCTCGTGCTCCTCGATGTGGATGGAGGAAAGGACGTCCTCTGCCACGATGCGCTGGGACAGGATGATGGCATCCTCGAAGTTGTGGCCTTCCCATGACATGAATGCCACGAGCAGGTTCTTTCCGAGGGCGAGCTCGCCCTGGTCCGTTGCCGGGCCGTCAGCGATGATGCCGCCGACCTCCAGCCGCTGGCCTTCGTTCACCAGGACACGGTTGTTGTAGCAGTTGCCCTGGTTGGAGCGGGCGAACTTGTTGATCCGGTAGTTGGTTTCCGTGCCGTCATCGTTGAGCATGATGACGAGTTCGGCGGAAACCTCGGTGACCACACCTGCCTTCTTCGCGATGACAACGTCACCGGCGTCGACTGCAGCTGCACGCTCCATGCCGGTACCGACGAACGGCGCCTCGGAACGGACCAGTGGCACAGCCTGGCGCTGCATGTTGGCACCCATGAGTGCACGGTTTGCATCGTCATGCTCAAGGAACGGGATCAGGGCGGTTGCCACGGACACCATCTGGCGCGGGGAAACGTCCATGAACTCGACCTCGCCGGCGGGGACCAGCACAGGCTCGCCTCCACCACCGCGGGCACGGACCAGCACGGTCTCTTCAGCGAACTTCTTGTTGACGTCGAGCGGAGCGTTGGCCTGAGCGATCAGGACCTCCGCTTCGTCGTCGGCCGTCAGGTACTCGACCTCGTCGGAAACAACACCTTCGGAGACAAGACGGTAAGGCGTCTCGATGAAACCGAACGGGTTGATGCGGCCGTAGGAAGCCAGCGAACCGATCAGACCGATGTTGGGGCCTTCAGGGGTTTCGATGGGGCACATGCGTCCGTAGTGCGACGGGTGGACGTCACGGACTTCCATGCCTGCACGGTCACGGGACAGGCCACCCGGGCCAAGCGCAGACAGGCGGCGCTTGTGGGTCAGACCCGACAGCGGGTTGTTCTGGTCCATGAACTGGGACAGCTGGGACGTTCCGAAGAACTCCTTGATTGCCGCAACCACGGGGCGGATGTTGATCAGGGTCTGCGGCGTAATGGCTTCGACGTCCTGAGTGGTCATACGCTCGCGGACAACGCGCTCCATACGGGACAGGCCGGTGCGGACCTGGTTCTCGATGAGCTCGCCGACGGCGCGGATGCGGCGGTTGCCGAAGTGGTCGATGTCATCGATCTCGACGCGCAGCTCGTGGTCCTGGCCGTCGCGCTTGCCGGTGAGGGTCTTCTCACCGGCGTGCAGTGCAACCAGGAACTTGATCATGGCGACGATGTCTTCAACATGCAGGACCGAAGCTTCCTTGTCGCCAAGGGAGCGGTCGATGCCAAGCTTGCGGTTGATCTTGTAACGGCCGACCTTGGCCAGATCGTAGCGCTTGGAGTTGAAGTACAGGTTGTCCAGCAGCGACTGGGCAGCCTCGACGGTGGGCGGCTCGCCCGGTCGGAGCTTGCGGTAGATGTCCAACAGGGCATCTTCGCGGGTCTCGGTGGCGTCCTTCTCCAGCGTTGCGCGCATGGAGTCGTACTGGCCGAATTCCTCGAGGATCTGGCCTTCGGTCCAGCCGAGGGCCTTCAGCAGTACCGTGACGGACTGCTTGCGCTTGCGGTCGAGGCGAACGCCGACCTGGTCGCGCTTGTCGATTTCGAGTTCAAACCATGCACCACGGGACGGGATGATCTTGGCCGTGAAGATGTCCTTGTCGCTGGTCTTGTCAGCGGTGCGCTCGAAGTAAGCGCCCGGTGACCGGACCAGCTGGGAGACAACAACACGCTCGGTGCCGTTGACGACGAAGGTACCCTTCTCCGTCATCAGCGGGAAGTCACCCATGAACACGGTCTGCTGCTTGATTTCGCCCGTGTTGTTGTTCATGAATTCGGCCTTGACATACAGCGGAGCCGAGTATGTAGCGTCCCGGTCCTTGCACTCAGCCATGGTGTACTTCGGATCAGCGAACTCCGGATCGGAGAAGCTCAGGGACATGGTGCCCTGGAAGTCCTCGATCGGGGAGATCTCTTCGAAGATGTCGGAAAGACCGGAGGTGGTGGCGACGCTGAGGTCGCTTTCTTCCACGGCCTTCGCTACGCGTGCCTGCCAGCGTTCATTTCCGACGAGCCAGTCGAAGCTGTCCGTCTGCAGGGCAAGAAGATTCGGAACATCAAGAGGTTCGTGAATCTTTGCGAATGAGAGCCGGCGAGTGGCACCATCGGTGCTTGCCGTATTAGCGGTTTCGTTATTAGAGGTGCTCGAGGCGACCAAGAGGGATCCTTCCACAGACCTTCAGGCGTTTTCAGATCTCCCCTGTTGTGCACCCTGCAGAATGACTCCACAGCGCTACCCATCCGGTTCCGCTATATGACCCGGGACCCAGGCTGCCTATGATGGTGACGTTGTTGACGGCACGTTAATAGGTCAGCTGCAAGGCAAAGCCCACCGCTATATGAAGGCTGAAGGTAAACAGGGAAGACGCAAATATCCACAATACGGCAAATAGTCTCCTGTGTCTACCCCACATCCGGATTTATTGCAAGCACCGTTGCCGCAGGCACCTAGTTGCCGCTGCGGCAAGGCATCTGGCCGCCGCTAAAGCCGGAGTGTCACCCCTTCTGCTGTGCAGGCACCGGCATTGGCGAACACGGCGTCCCGGACTGCGTCCTTGGAGTCCTGGGCCGGCCGTCCACCTGATTCCGCCGCCGAAGCGTGGTCGATGGCAAGCAGGCTCAGCGACGCAAACAGACCGGTGATGTCAGCTGCGGTGTTTCTCTTCGCGTCCTCGGACTTCAGGTAGATGTCCTCATAGGCGTTGGCATCGGTGCCCGGCAATGCCTTGTATTCCGCGTAGAGCGTGTAGAAAAGCTCGCAGGACTCCTTGACCCCGGCCGCAGCCGCGGTCGATTCCCCGGATGCATCTGGAGATGCGGATTCCGACGGCGATGCAACGGCGCTGCTGGAGGGCGTCGGGGGCGCTGTGGTTTTGACCGGAACCGCAACAGCGGGCGAACAAGCGGTAAGTCCGGCGATTCCGGCAATACCGATTGCTGCGATTGTTTTCTTCATTTTGCCGCTCCTGTTTCCCCGGATATCCCCAAAGACCGTCCTGGCCACCCTACGCAAGGCGCTCCGGTGGAGCACGTCCCCCGCATGGGGAGTTCTCCCCAAGCGGTCTTCCTGAACGCGGAATGAGCCCTGCCCCTGGGGCGTTTGAATAGCTAGGTGATCCGGCTCGCGGTAGCCTAGGCCTATATCGTCACAGATCGGAAGAGACAACCATGAGTAACTCCACAGACAACAATGATGTTGTCATTCTGGCCGCGGCGCGCACGCCTCAGGGCCGCCTCAACGGCCAGCTGGCAAGCTTTACGGCAGTCGAGCTCGGGGCGCACGCCATCAAGGCAGCCGTCGCTGCCAGCGGGCTGACTGCCGATCAGGTGGACGCGGTGGTTATGGGCCAGGTACTCCAGGCCGGCGCCGGCCAGAACCCGGCTCGTCAGAGCGCAATCGGTGCAGGTATCGGCTGGAACGTCCCCACCGTCACCATCAACAAGGTGTGCCTTTCCGGCCTGACAGCCGTGATCGACGCCGCCCGGATGATCCGCAGCGGGGATGCCGCCGTGGTGGTTGCCGGCGGCCAGGAATCCATGACCCGGGCACCCCACGTCCTGCCTGGCTCCCGCCAGGGCTGGACCTACGGTGCAGTCCAGGCGCTGGATGTGGCCGCCCATGACGGCCTGACGGACGCCTTCGACGGCCAGTCCATGGGGCTTTCCACGGAAACCAAGAACCTGACCCTGGGCATCGACCGGACTTCGCAGGACGAAGTGGCAGCGCAGTCCCACCGGCGTGCCGCTGCCGCCGCCGGCGATGGAACTTTCGACGACGAGATCGCTCCCATCAGCGTCAAGAAGCGCAAGGGTGAGCCGCTGGTCGTGGCGAAGGACGAAGGCATCCGGCCGGAGACCACTGTTGAGTCCTTGGCCGGCCTGCGTGCGGCGTTCGTCAGCGACGGCACCATTACGGCGGGCAACTCCTCTCCCCTGTCCGATGGTGCTTCTGCCCTGGTTCTGACCTCCCGAAAGTTCGCCGAGGACAACGGACTGGAATACCTGGCCGTCGTGGGCAAGTCCGGGCAGGTGGCCGGGCCGGACAATTCGCTGCATTCGCAGCCCTCCAATGCGATCATGAGTGCCCTGGGCAAGGCCGGCTGGAGCGCAGCGGACCTGGACTTCATCGAGATCAATGAGGCCTTCGGTTCGGTTGCAGTGCAGTCACTCAAGGATCTTGATTACCCGCTGGAAAAGTGCAACATCCACGGCGGCGCAATCGCCCTGGGCCACCCGATCGGAGCCTCCGGGGCGCGGCTGGCCCTGCACGCCGCGCATGAGCTGAAACGGCGGGGCACCGGCAAGGCCGCTGTTTCGCTGTGCGGCGGCGGCGGGCAGGGCGAAGCGCTCCTGTTGTACAGGGACTAGCGGCTACAGCTGACAGTCATGGGACTGGCCGTTTTGGAACTGAGGTGACGGGCAACAACGCAGGCGTCGGCAGGGAACGCTTCCTTGCCGACGCCGCAGCGCGCGGCCTTGAGGTGCAGCTGGTGCAACGTCTGGCGGCCAAGAGCCTCGAGGAAGCGGCGCAGATCCTCGGCATCAGCCCGGCTGACATTGTGAAATCGCTCGTGGTCAAGCACAAGGACGGCAGTTTCCTGTTCGCCCTGATCCCCGGGAACCGCCAGATTTCCTGGCCCAAGCTCAGAAACCTGGTGGGAGTCAACAAGCTGTCCTTGCCGCCGGCGGACCTGGCGTTCGAGGCCACCGGCTATGAGCGTGGCACCATTACCCCGCTGGGCAGCACCACAGCCTGGCCGGTCTACGCGGACCAGAGCATGGCAGGACGGCGGATCTCCATGGGCGCCGGCCAGCATGGCTACAGTGCGTTTGTGGACGCCGATGCCCTGACCACGGCTCTTGGAGCCGTGGTCGCGGACATCAGCGACGCCAGCTGACCCTGCAGAGCAACGCGGGGTCAGGCAGTGACTGTTGGAGAGCGCCGGTGCGGCCGCTTAACTGCGGGAAGCCCCGCCCACCGGAGTGGACGGGGCTTCCCGGAACAGACTGAGCTACTCGAATAGATCGAGAAACGGCAGCTTGAGTTACTTCATGCTAACGCGTGCGCCGGCTTCTTCGAGCTGGGCAACTGCCTTCTCGGCAGCTTCCTTGGTAACGCCTTCGAGAACAGCCTTCGGGGCGCTGTCAACAACGTCCTTAGCTTCCTTCAGACCCAGGGAAGTGATTGCGCGAACTTCCTTGATCACTGCGATCTTCTTGTCGCCGGCAGCTTCGAGGATGACGTCAAATGCCGTCTGCTCCTCTTCTTCTGCGGCGCCACCGGCAGCCGGGCCTGCAACTGCAACAGCAGCGGCCGTTACTTCGAAGGTCTCTTCGAAGAGCTTAACGAACTCGGAGAGCTCGATGATGGTCAGTTCCTTGAAAGCTTCAATGAGCTCTTCGTTGGTGAGCTTCGCCATGGTTGGCGTCCTTCCTATAGTGGTGTTCAGCGGCGCTGGGCCCTGCGTTCACACCGGAGTCTGGTTTAGAAAGAGAAAGTCAGTTCTCTTCGGTGGCAGCGGCCGGAGCCTCTGCATCTGCAGCGGGAGCGTCAGCCGGAGCTTCTGCTTCTGCGGCCGGAGCTTCTTCAGCGGCGGGTGCTTCGGCTTCTGCCGGGGCACCGTTCTCTTCTTCAAGCTTGAGCCGCAGTGCGTCGATGATGCGTACAGCAGCGGCGGCAGGAGCCTTGAGGATGCCTGCAACCTTGGCGAGCTGCAGCTCGCGGGACTCGAGTGCTGCCAGCGCAACAACTTCGCTGGCGTTCAGTGCCTTGCCCTCGAAGTAACCGGTCTTGATAACCAGCTGCTTGTTGGTCTTGGCAAAATCCGTCAGGCTCTTGGCAGCTGCAACTGCGTCACCCTTGATGAACGCGATTGCAGTGGGGCCGGCAAGCTGGCCGTCGAATGCTTCGACACCGGCTTCCTTGGCTGCAATGGCGGTCAGGGTGTTCTTGACGACCGAGAACTTGGTGTCCTGGCCGAGAGAGACACGCAGCTGCTTGAGCTGTGCAACGGTGAGCCCGCGGTATTCGGTCAGGACAGCGGCGTTCGATTCCTTGAAATCGTTAGTGATCTCAGCTACTGCTGAAACCTTTGTAGGCGTTGCCATAACCCTCCTTCCGGGGATAGTGCCGGTATTCGAAGGTCCCCGCTCAGGTGAGCTAAAACTAAAAACGCCCCGCGCAGATGCACGGGGCTTGGCTCAACACGGTCCATGACTGTGGAGCTTTGCTTCGTTCACCTGCGCCGGCCGCCCCATGTTCAGGGTCCTTCGTCCAGAAACCCACTTGCTCTCCCGCGCACAACTACAGAATTGAGCTTTGCTCGAAAGAGTGGATTTCCAACAACCGACGGTCTTTGGTAGTCCAAGCTTACGGGAAACGCGGCTGCTACTCCAAATCGATGGTCAGCTGCTCCTGGGCCCCAGGTCCGGAAGCTCTTTTTGCCAGATGCCCGTGACACCCGCAGTGGTGAATCCCAGCTGCTGGTTGACGGTGAGCAGGTACCTGTTTTCCGGTGCATTCCAGGTGTAGATCACTCGCGCATCGGGGAACTGCTCAGTGAGCCGCTCCATGTTGGCGACCTTGATCAGCAGGCCGAGCTTGTTGCCGCGGTGTTCCTGCAGCACCAGGGTGTCGTCCTGGAACACCACGTCCTGGCGATGCGCCAGGACGCTGATGGTGGTCAGCCCCACCAATGTTCCGGTGGTGAGATGCTCGACGGCGGTGACCACCGTCCGCCGTCCCTGCGCAATGGTGACATCTTCCGCCTCACGGAGGAGACCGCCGTCGAACACCAGGTCCTGTTCGACGTCGCCGTCCGCGGAAGGGTCCACGTGGGATCCGGCCTGGTTTTCGAGTACAGCCACCGCCTCGAGCCAGCGCTCGGGGCAGCGGTCCGTCCAGTGGTGCAGCCGGTAGCGGCCGTTGTTGGCTTGCTCGGCCTCGGCCTCGAGCTCCGACACCAGCTTGGTGTCCAGCGGCAGGGCGCACGAGCTGAACTGCTCGATGTGCTGCAGGGTGTAGCCCGTGCGGCGCGCGAATTCGACCTCCCGGCTTCCCAGCGGCACAAAGCCCTGGCCCGTACCCGGCTCCAGCTGCCCGGACTCGAACTCGTGCAGCGATGACCCCGGGTGGTTGGTGTCCACCAGGATCATGGAACGCCCTTCGCCGCGCGCCAGCTGTTCGGCTGCCTCCAGCAGTTGCCGGCCCACACCCTGGCGCTGGAACTCCGGCAGGATGTCGAGCGTGAACTCAGCAAGATCCAGGTTGTCGGTCAACGGCAGCGCGATGTCCACGGTGCCTACGATGTTCCCGCCCACCTTGGCCACCAGTATCACCTGGCGTTCGTAGGGGTCGGCCAGCTCCAGCAGTTTCTCCAGCGGGGCGTAAGCGAGGTCGTCGCTCCCCCAGGTCTGCATGCGGACCTTGCGCCCCACCTCCACTGCGGAGAGGAAGTCAGCAGCATCGTCCCCGTCGAGGGAATCGGGGATCCACAGCTGCTCAATCCGCACTTCGTTTGCCGTTGGGCGCATCATTCCAGCCGTTTCTGCCACTCACCTTCATAGCCTGAGGGCCTGAATCCAAGCGAAATATTTATCGCCAGCATATGTCGGTTTTCACTGGCGTTCCATGTACAGACAGATTGCCCGGCCGGCCAGTCCTTCTGGGCGCGGCGGATGTTTGCGATCTTGATCAGCATTCCCAGCCGGTGCCCGCGATGCTCGCCCACTACCAGGGTGTCTTCCTGGCTCAGGATCCGGGGCCGGGCCGGGCGCCTGTTGAGCGCCGAGTACGCCGCCAGCTCACCGGTATCCCTACGCCGGGCCGCGGCGACGAGGGACTCAATGCCGCTCTTGCCCCACGTCTGCTCTTCATCGCGCACCCTGGCGGCATCCCAGTCCTCGGCCTCCCATTCCAGTCCCGCCATCGGAAGGTCCGTGCCCATCCGGCTCTTCAGTGCAGCGTAGGCGTCAACCAGCTCCTCCGGGCAGCTGTCCTTCCACTCCACCAGCACGTAGTCCTGCGACTCGGCTTTTGCAGCTTCTTCCAACGCGTCCAGGTGCTCCGGCGCCACCGGCAACGGCAGGCTGCTGGATGTCTCCACCTGCTCCAACTGGTAGCCGGCATTCACCGCGAAAGCGGTTGACGGCGCGGACTTTGGCACACCGCCGGTGCCCGATTTAGCGGGCAGCAACTCATCCGCCTCCGCAACCCTTCCAGCCGGCTCCTCGCAATCCGCGTCAAAGATTGTCCGGCGTCTGCCGCGGCCCACCTCTTCCGCAAAGTCCAGCAGGCGGCGCCCGATGCCCTGGCGCCGATGGGCGGACGCCACCAATACGTCGATCCCGGCGGTTGCCGTATTCTCCTGCAGCGGGAGCGTGACGGAGCACCGGCCCACTGGTTCGCCACCCACGCGTGCTATGAAAAGCTGCCTCTCCTCGTAGCCGTTTCCCCGCCAGAACTGCAGCCGCTCCTGCACGGTGGCGCAGCGGTCGAGATTCCCCCATAGCTCCATTTGGTGTGCGTCCTGGAGCGAGCAGCAGTCGCGGAAATCGGTTCCGTTCCCTTCGGCACTGATGCCGGAGCTCCCGGCTTTCCCGGCGCTGCCGGCGTCGAGCGATTCGGGAATCACGACGGCGGTGATCGTCAAAGGTGTCAGCGTCACCGCCCGTTCACCTGACCTTCAGTTGCCGGCAGAACGTCGGTGGCCTGAAGAACGTCGGTGGCTTGCAGTCTTCGACGGCCGGCAACCCTTGGGAAACCAGACCGGCCGGGAGAGCCAAGGGTTCAACGACGTAGGACAGCGCTCTCATGCCCCCAGCCTAATCATTACTCCCGCCCCATGGCCCGGGAAGGCAAAGAACCGCCCGGCTGAGAAGCCGGGCGGTTCTTTGCTGCAGTCCGGACAAGTCCGGAAGCGGATCCTGGAGGATTAGACCTCGGTCAGAACCTTGGTGACGTTGGGGTCGACGGCAATGCCGGGGCCGAACGTGGTAGCCACGGTGGCCTTCTGGATGTAGCGGCCCTTGGAAGCGGACGGCTTCAGACGAAGCACCTCTTCCAGGGCAGCTGCGTAGTTCTCGGCCAGCTTGATGGCGTCGAAGGAAACCTTACCGATGATGAAGTGAAGGTTGGAGTGCTTGTCGACGCGGAAGTCGATCTTGCCACCCTTGATTTCATTGACAGCCTTGGCGACATCTGCGGTCACGGTGCCGGTCTTCGGATTGGGCATCAGGTTACGCGGACCCAGGACCTTACCGAGGCGGCCAACCTTGCCCATGAGGTCAGGGGTGGCAACGGCGGAGTCGAAGTCGGTCCAGCCGGCCGCGATCTTTTCGATCAGGTCATCGGAACCGACGAAGTCGGCGCCGGCAGCGATTGCTGCTTCAGCCTTGTCGCCCGTTGCGAAAACCAGGACCCGGGCAACTTTACCGGTGCCGTGCGGCAGGATAACGGTGCCACGGACCATCTGGTCGGCCTTGCGAGGGTCAACGCCCAGGCGGAAAGCGACCTCAACGGTTGCGTCGAACTTGGACGGGTTGCTGTCCTTGGCCAGCGTCACTGCCTCGAACGGCGCGTAGAACTTCTCCGCGTCGATCTTGGCGACGGCTGCCTCATATGCTTTGCTGCGCTTTGCCATGCTGCTTATTTCTCCTTGTGCAGTTGTGGTCTGCGGACCGCGCGGGGCCCTGCCACAGTTGGTGATCCGGCGTGGATTACCAACATTTCAATGTTTCAGTGGTGCCGGTTGCCCGGCGGTGAGGGAATTACCCTTCGACGGTGATACCCATGGAACGGGCGGTGCCGGCGATGATCTTAGCGGCGCCTTCAAGGCTCGTGGCGTTGAGGTCTTCCATCTTGGTGGTGGCGATCTCGTTGACCTGGGCCCGGGTCAGCTTTGCAACCTTGACGGTGTGCGGAGTGGGTGAACCCTTGGCAACGCCTGCAGCCTTTTTGATGAGCTCTGCAGCCGGCGGGGTCTTGGTGATGAACGTGAATGAACGGTCTTCGTAAACCGTGATCTCCACGGGGATAACGTTGCCGCGCTGGGCTTCTGTGGCAGCGTTGTACGCCTTGCAGAATTCCATGATGTTGACACCGTGCTGGCCAAGCGCAGGACCGATCGGCGGGGCCGGGTTAGCGGCACCTGCCTGGATCTGCAGCTTGATGAGGCCGGTGACCTTCTTCTTGGGAGCCAATGTAGGGTCCTTCTCTCAATTACGTCCTGGGACACAGGAGCGTGCCTCAGGTTTTTGACCGCCATGGCGAGGCGGCCGGCCGCTCCGGAGCTGCTAAGCCGGCAGTTTCGGAGCGAAATCTCGGGTGGAGCTAGATCTTGGTGACCTGGTTGAACGCCAGGGTGACGGGGGTTTCGCGTTCGAAGATGGAAACCAGCACCACGAGGGTCTGGGAATCCACCTTGATCTCGGAAATCGTGGCGGGGAGCGTCTCGAACGGACCTTCCTTGACGATGACGGATTCGCCAACCTCAAAGTCAACGTCAACCGGTACGGCAGCGTGCTTTACGGGCTTGCCCTTTTCTGCCTGCTCTTCTTCGAAGATCGGGGCGAGCATGGAGAAGACCTCGTCCAGACGCAGCGGAGACGGGTTGTGGGCGTTGCCGACGAATCCGGTGACACCGGGAGTGTGGCGGACGGCGCCCCAGGAGGCGTCGGTCAGGTCCATACGGACCAGGACGTAACCCGGGATGCGTACGCGGTTGATGACCTTGCGCTGAGCGTTCTTGATCTCAACGACTTCTTCCATCGGTACCTGGATTTCGAAGATGTAATCTTCCATGTCCAGGGTCTGGATGCGGGTCTCAAGGTTGGCCTTTACGCGGTTCTCATAGCCAGCGTAGGAATGGATAACGTACCAGTCCCCCTCCTGGCGGCGCAGCTTTCCTTTGAATTCCTCAGCCGGATCCACTTCAGCAGCAGCAGCCGCAGCCGCAAGTGCGTCTGAAGCCTCATCGGCCGGCTCTTCTTCAGAGTCATCGGCGTCGGAATCATCGGCGTCGACAGCCTGTGCGTCGGCGTCGGAAGCGGCATCTTCAGCTACGTCAGCGGCTTCAACGGCGTCGTCGGCGGTGCCGGCATCGTCGGCCTCGGCGGAATCGGGCGCAGCAGACTCAACCTCAGACTCTTCCCCGGCTCCTGCCGTGGCGGCTGCCGTGCTGTCCGTGGACCCTTCCAGCTCAGTCTCGGTTACCTCGAGCTCCTGCTCAGACACTTGGTCTCCTGCTTCCTCATTGCCTAACATGCCTATTTAAATGGCTCAATTCCGCACACCCCGCGGATTCCCTCCGGATAGCCGGAAGATCCCACGCAGTCTGCGGACCGATCGCCCTAGCGGTCCGTGGCGCCTGTACCGCCGAAGACCCAGCTCACTCCGGTCCCGAAGGCCAGGTCCAGCAGGGTGACGATGACCATCATGATGACCACGAATACCAGCACCACGAGCGTGTAGTTGATCAGTTCCTTGCGGGTTGGTGCGACAACCTTCTTCAGTTCGCCGATTACCTGGCGAATGAAGAGTGCAATTCGAGCGAAGAAGCCTGCCTTGGCGGGATTCTTTGCGGGGCGGCCCTTAGAGCTGCTGGCAGCTGTTTCGGTCACCTGGTCCTCACTCATCTTTGCAATGTCGGATTACCCGGTTCTGATCTGAACCATGGTTGCTGCGCTGGTTCCGGCATTTCACCGGAACAGCTTGCGCAGGGCAGACAGGACTCGAACCTGCAACCTGCGGTTTTGGAGACCGCTGCGCTACCAATTGCGCCACTACCCTATGGATCGAAAACGATTCAGGCCGCATTTCACCCGGTCTTCACCGAGGCGCACGCCATCATCGTGTTTTCAACACCGGAGAACCAGTCTACGCAACAACTTCGCGTACGTCGAACCAGCCTCATTCCGGACCGCCCTGTCACCTGCGGAAAACCATGCCCTGACCTGCAGTCACAATTACCCGCCTGCACCGCGAACGATCCGCTGAACAGCATAGAGTAGATCACGTCGAATCCCACCATTCAGCCTCCGGGCTGCAAGCGAAGAACGGACCCGCCATGTCTGCCGCCCGCGTTTCCCAGCGCATATCCGCCATTGCCGAATCCGCTACCCTGGCCGTTGATGCCAAGGCGAAGGCACTGAAAGCGGCCGGCCGGCCCGTTATCGGCTTCGGCGCAGGTGAACCGGACTTCCCCACCCCGGACTACATTGTGCAGGCAGCTATTGAAGCCGCAAGCCAGCCGAAATACCACCGTTACTCCCCCGCCGGCGGGCTTCCTGAGCTCAAGAAGGCCATTGCGGAGAAGACATTCCGCGATTCCGGCTACCGGGCCGACGCAAACCAGGTTCTGGTGACCAACGGCGGCAAGCAGGCCGTCTACAACACTTTTGCCACCCTCCTTGACCCGGGCGATGAAGTCATCGTCCCCACGCCGTTCTGGACCACCTACCCGGAAGCCATCCGGCTTGCCGGCGGCGTTCCCGTTGAGGTCTTCGCCGGCCCTGAACAGGGATACCTGGTCACCGTGGAGCAGTTGGAAGCTGCCGTCACTGACCGCACCAAGATCCTGCTGTTCGTTTCGCCGTCCAACCCCACGGGCGCCGTGTACTCTCCGGAGCAGGTGGCCGGGATCGGCAAGTGGGCAGCTGCCAAGGGCTTGTGGGTCGTCACGGACGAAATCTACGAGCACCTGACATACGACGGTGTCCCGTTCACGTCGATCGCCACCGCCACCCCTGAACTGGGCGACAAAGTGGTGATCCTCAACGGTGTGGCCAAAACCTACGCCATGACGGGCTGGCGCGTGGGATGGATGATCGGACCGGCTGACGTCATCAAGGCGGCCACCAACCTGCAGTCGCACGCCACGTCCAACGTTTCGAACATCCCGCAGGTCGCCGCCCTGGCCGCGGTGTCCGGGCCGCTCACCGCCGTAGATGAAATGAAGGTTGCCTTCGACCGCCGCCGCAAGGCCATAGTCGCCGGACTCAACGCGATTGACGGCGTCGAATGCCCGACGCCGAAGGGTGCCTTTTACGTCTACGCGGACGTCCGCGCTCTGCTGGGTAAGGAATTCGGAACCGCCAACGGTCCGGTCCGTCCCTCGACGTCCGCTGAACTCGCAACGCTGATCCTGGACGAGGCGGAGGTCGCCGTGGTCCCGGGCGAAGCCTTCGGTCCTTCCGGCTACCTGCGCCTCTCCTACGCCCTCGGCGACGAAGACCTTGCCACCGGTGTTGCGCGGCTGCAGGAGTTCCTGGGCCAGGCCAAGTAGGAACGCTCCCGGGCTTTCGCAGCTGGATAACAAACCCTCCCTCACGTAGTGAGGGAGGGTTTGTGTCTTCCTAGAGGAGGCGCCGCTCGGCCGCCCACTTGGTGAGTTCGTGGCGGCTGGACAGCTGGAGCTTCCGCAGCACAGCCGAAACGTGCGTTTCCACGGTCTTGATGGAAATGAACAGCTCCTTGGCCACTTCCTTGTAGCTGTAGCCGCGGGCAATCAGCCGCATGACCTCGAGCTCGCGGGCTGAGAGCCGGTCCAGTTCATCGTCCGCGATATCCGCAGGCGCGGTGCCGAAAGCATCCAGCACAAAGCCGGCCAGCCGCGGTGAGAACACTGCGTCTCCCCCGGCTACCCGGAACACGGCGTCGGTGATTTCCGCGCCGGAAATGGTCTTGGTGACATAGCCGCGGGCGCCGGCACGGATGACGGCCACCACGTCCTCGGCGGCGTCGGAGACACTCAGGGCAAGGAACTTGGTGGTGGCCAGCATGTCCGCCGAGCCGGCTATGACCTCGCGGCCGCCACCGCCCAGCCCGCCCGGCAAATGGACATCAAGCAGCACCACTTCAGGCTTGGTCCGGGCAATCACGACAATGGCCTGTTCCACCGTTCCGGCTTCGCCCACCACCACGATGCTGGAATCCAGGTCCGCCTTCAGCCCGGAACGGAAGATGGCGTGGTCGTCCACAATCACCACCCTGACGGTGTGCTCCGGACCCCCTTTGGGTGATCCGCTGCTGACTGGACTGCTCATGGCTTGCTCTCTCCGTTTTCGGTTGCTGCGGGCAGCCCCAGACGCACTTCCGTGCCGTCCGGACTGCTGCTGATGTCTGCCGTGCCGCCATGGCGCTTCATCCGGCCGATGATCGACTCCCTGACTCCCAGCCTGTCCTCGGGCACCGTCCGGGGATCAAAACCCGGGCCTCGGTCCTTCACAAAAACGTCCGCGCCGCCGTCGGAAATCTCCAGATACACGGAAACCGTGCCCCCGCCGTGGCGGGCAGCGTTCAGCATTGCCTCGCGACTGGCCTGGACCAGGGCCTCATGGCGTTCAGTCATGGCCGTATCGCCGACGGTGACCACCTCCACGGCGAGGCCCAGGTCATCCTCCAGTTCAGCGGCGACCGCCTTGATCCGGTCCGACAGCTGGCCGGCGTCCTTACCCGGATCCCGGTAGAGCCAGCCGCGAAGTTCCCGCTCCTGCGCTCTGGCCAAGCGGACAACATCATGCTCATTGGCGGCACGCCGCTGGATGATGGCGAGGGTCTGCAGCACCGAATCGTGCAGGTGTGCTGCGATTTCTGCCCGTTCGGTTTCCCGGACGCGGCCGGCACGCTCGGTCTCGAGGTCGCGCCAGAACTTCAGTCCCCACGGCAGCAGCACCAGCGCCACACCGCCCAGGACCGCCACCGAGGCGAGCAGCGCCAGCCAGGTCTGCTCCCACGATCCGGACCCGGACACCATCACCAGGACACCGGCCACGACGAGGGCCAGTCCGGCTGCGAGCCGTGCCCAGCCGCCGGCCTGATCGGCCTTGGTCTTGTCCACCAGGCCTGCCCTGCGCGTTTCATCCAGCTGCATCCAGGCGATGGCCGCGCCGCCAAGGATCGCGGCTGCCGGGATCAGGGTACCGAGCGGGACATCAACACCAAGGAGCTGGGCGATGAGGATGCCGCCTGCCAGCAACAGACCCGCCCCGAGCAGGATCTCCTTGCCGTAGCGCATGCTGCGGAACCTGAACCAGGCTTGGCCGGGCGGCGCCTCGGGCGTTGAAGCCGCCCGGGGCTGCCCGTCGGCCGCGATTCCCCCCGAAGGGGTGAAGCCATCGGCTGGCCGGAAACCACCTGTTGCGTACCCACCGGCGGGTACGAATCCGCCATCCGGCTGTGCCGGTGAGGACGCCGGAGGCGCTGCCCCGGCGGACGCGGCCGCAGCGCCGCCGTCGGGGTACCACAAAAGCGGAGGCGCCAGTGCTGGCGGAAGGGCTCCGGGGGGAGGCCCTCCACGGGGTGGAGTGCTGACGGCGGGAGCAATGGGGGAGGCCGGCCGTCGGGCGTTGCGCCTGGCGCTTTCGTCCGCGGTGGGCACCATGATCCACAGCCATGCGTAGAAGGCCACGCCTGCCCCGCCGGCGAGCGCGGCCACGGCCATGCCGATCCGCACCTGCTTCACCGGCCAGCCGAGATGCGCAGCAAGGCCGGCACAGACCCCGGCAATGATGCGGTCGCTGCTGCGGACCAGCGGCGGGCGGGCCAGAGCAGTTGTCATGGTTCCATCCAAACACGGATCATGGTTCCCCGGACCGTTTTTCCGCCTGAACCGGGGGTAAGTCAGGGGTAGCTCAGGGTGTTCCCCAGTAGAGGAGGACCCCCTGCGAACGGCAGTATCGAAGTATGAACTCGCAGAACCCGGCCCCCGATGAAGGGCAACAGTCCACCAACCGTCCCGGCGCCGACCCCGCCGCGGAGCCAGCCGCCGAATCAGCAGCTGAAACGGCTGGCGAATCCGCCACCGGTCCGGCTGCTGAATCAGCAGCTGAGCCGGCCTCAGATTCCGCTGGCGACTCCAATTCCGAACGGGAACCGCAGCCGCACACGGAGCCACTCATGCCGCCTCCGCTCTACCCCCCGCAGGACCAGCCGTACCCGCAGTCTTCGGGCTACCAGGCATCCGGTGACCGGTTCCCCGGCTACCCGGCACCCGGCTCCAAGCCGCAGAACCAGCCGCAGGAATTCTTCGGCTGGATCCGCAGTCACGGTATCCAGCGCGGCCGCGACCGGTGGATCGGCGGTGTTTCCAGCGGAATCGCCCACCGCATGGGGGTCGACCCGCTGATTGTCCGCGGCATCTTCATCGTCCTGACACTCTTCGCAGGCATCGGCGTCCTGCTGTACGGCCTGGGGTGGGCTTTGCTCCCCGAACCTGACGGCCGGATCCATGCCCAGGAGGCAGGCGCCGGCCGCTGGTCCACCGGCATGACCGGGGCGCTGATCACGAGCGTCATCGGCCTCACCGGATTGGGCGGCGGAGTCTGGGGATGGGGCCGTGGAGGCTTCGCAGGCTTCTTCTGGACCGTCTTCTGGGTAGGCGGCCTCATCTACCTCGCCTACTTCCTGACCCAGCGCAACAAGAACCGGAACGGAGCTGCTCCCATGAGCGCACGCCCACCGTCCGGCAGCAACGCAGCATTCGCTGCCACCGCTCCCCTCACGGATTACGACGGCGGCGCCCACAACGGCGGGTACGCCGCCTACGGTTCATACGCGGCTGATACCTACACACCCGGGGCACATCCGTCCTCGGGTGCGGACGCCGCGTCCGGCTCCGCCCGGCAGTCCGGCCCCTACCCGCCGTTCAGCGGCGGGTCCGGGAATGTGCCGCCGCGCGGGCCTGCCCGTATACCGAAGATCCGGCCCGGCGGACCAGGAGCTCCGGCAGTAGCGGTCGCCACAGGCGCAGCGCTCCTGGCGGGCGGCGGCATCAAGGCCCTTGACGCCGGCAATGTGATCGATCTGGGGAACTCCGTCAACGCAATTGTGTGGGCGAGCGGCGCGGCCGTTCTTGGCCTTGGCATCCTGATCGCGGGTATCAAAGGCAGAACCTCGGGAATCCTTGGGTTCTTCGCGGTGGTCGCCCTGATCATCGGCGGTATTTTCAACGTGGTCCCCACCGGCGACCGGTTCCGCGTCCAGGCCGTGGACTGGAATCCGGTCACCGTACAGCAGGCCCGCGATGGCTTCGACGCCACGGGAAGCAACGGCACCGTCAACCTGACAAAACTGGACCTGGGCGCCCCGCTGGGCTCCGACGTCGTAATTCCCCTGGACATCACCGCGAGCAACGTAACGGTGATCATTCCGGATACCGTTCCGGTGGAGATCCGGGCCGACATGACCTTGGGAAACCTCAACGAGGGCGGCGAGCGCCGGGGCGGGACCACAACCAGGCAGAGCAGCTACAACACAGAGAAGCCCGGAGCCAAGCTGATCGTCCGGATCGACGGCACCTTCAGCAACATCACCATCCAGGAAGGAAACTGACATGAGCAGCTTTGACCCGACCCCCGAACCGTCCACCATGCCGGAACCCTCGCAGGCTCCCGCCCCAGCATCCGCAAACGGCGGGCACCCTTCATCAGCCCGGGTGGGCACCATCGTCTGGGGTCTGGTGGTCCTGGCTTTGGCTGCACTGATCATCATTGCCCGGCTCGGCCTCGTGGCGCTGAACGGAACCTATGTGCTGATCGGCCTGATGATCGGCGCCGGCCTGGCGCTGGTGGCGGGCGGACTGCTGTCAGCCCGCGGACGTGACAAACAAACAACAACAGGGAAGTCTTGAACCATGGATAAATTCTTCAGCGTTGTCAGGGGCTTCGGCCTGAAACGAGGTCCTCAGCGTTGGCTGGGCGGAGTGTGCGGCGGAATCGCGGACAGGCTGAACGTGGATGTCGCGTTCGTACGGGTTGCATTTCTGCTGTTCTGCCTCCTGCCCGGCCCGGCGGTCGTCTTCTACATCGCCGCCTGGCTGGTTCTCCCGGATCAGAAAAACGCCATTGCCCTCCAGTCCTTCCTGGACAAGCGGTCAGGCAACGGCTCCTGACCGGCAGGATCACAGGCACCAACGGGTTCATGTGCCCCTGCTCTCCGGAGCAGGGGCACTCCTGTTAACCCGGCCGTCCAGCAAAAGGTACCGGATGCCGAACGGTGCCGGAATTGCCCCACGAGGGCAGCGGCCATTGCCATGCAACAGGGGCTGCTGTAACCGTTTGTGTCCTGCCCCACACTGGCCAGTACAATCTAGGTGAGCTCAGCGTGGTGCTCTGCCTGTATACCTTCAACCAGGATTTGAGCCAGAAAAATGAAAATTGGAATCCTCACCAGCGGCGGCGACTGTCCCGGACTGAACGCGGTGATCCGCGGCGCAGTCCTCAAGGGCATCGCCATTCACGGGCACCAATTCGTGGGTTTCCTGGATGGCTGGCGCGGAGTGGTTGAAGGCGACATCATCGACATTCCCCGCACCATGGTCCGCGGTATTGCCAAGCAGGGCGGCACCATTCTGGGCACGTCACGCACCAACCCGTTCGAGAACGGTGGCGGCCCCGAGGTCATCAAGGCGCACATGGACCGCCTGGGCATCGACGCCATTATCGCGATAGGCGGCGAAGGAACCCTTGCTGCGGCCAAGCGGCTCACGGATGCAGGCCTGAAGATCGTCGGAGTCCCCAAGACCGTGGACAACGACCTCGACGCCACGGACTACACCTTCGGGTTCGACACGGCGGTCCAGATTGCCACCGAGGCAATCGACCGGCTCCGCACCACCGGCGAATCGCACCACCGCTGCATGATCGCCGAGGTCATGGGCCGCCACGTGGGCTGGATCGCCCTCCACGCCGGCATGGCGGCGGGGGCCCACGCCATCCTCATTCCGGAGCAGAGCGTGAGCATCGAGCAGATCACCGAATGGGTCCAGGAAGCCCACGACCGCGGCCGCGCCCCTCTGGTGGTTGTTGCCGAAGGCTTTGTGCCGGGCCACATGGATTCCGCGCACTCTGAGCGCGGACTGGATACCTTCGGCCGTCCCCGCCTGGGCGGAATCGCCGACCAGCTGGCGACGGAGCTCGAAGCCCGTACCGGGATAGAAACGCGTGCCACCATTTTGGGCCACATCCAGCGCGGCGGCGTTCCCTCGGCCTTTGACCGCGTGCTGGCAACCCGACTGGGAATGGCGGCAATCGACTCCGTGGTCGAAGAGCGCTGGGGAACCATGGTCTCGCTCCATGGCACGGACATCGCGCACGTCGGATTCGAAGAGGCCCTTGGCAAACTCAAGACCGTGCCGCAGCACCGCTACGACGAAGCCGCGGTTCTCTTCGGCTAGGCGCTGTTTTCCCGGCCCTCTTACACAGCCGATTGGACGCCCTTGCGCAGGCTGTCGTCCCTGTTGGCGGCGTGTCCGGTCGGTAGGCTGGTGGCATGACACTCGAGCCTGGTTCCGTCGCCATCATCCAGCTCGCATGGGCCAGGCACCTGGGGCTCGACGACGGCGCGTTCGCCGCCGCCTGGTCCGCCAGCTCAGAAGCGGGTACGGGCGCCGGTTCTGACGGCGTGGCCGGGACAGCCAACCGCATCACCCGCGCAGACGAATCCGCCCGCACGGTGCAGTTCGTCCGGCTCTTCGGCAGCTCCGCACTGGTGGGACCGCAATGGGCGCTGGACGCCGCCGTCGGAATTTCGGATGAGGAGCTGGCCCAGCACGTCACGCTGCTGACGCTCACCCGCTCCCATGGCGGGCATGGTCTCGGCGCCGCCGCACTGTTCTTCGCCGATGACCTGCCGCTGCGCCAGCCTTCCGGGGAGCTGTCCGTCTCGCACGGAAACCCGGAAGCAATCGAGCTCGAGGGGCTGTGCCCGCCGGACGATGTCAACGAAGTTGGCTTGTCAGACCTCGAAAACCGCTACACCATCATCCATGATGAGGATGGCCGGCGGGTCCCTGTGGCCTGCGGCGCCTACACAGAGTGGGAAGGGATCCTGGCGCACCTGGGTGTTCTGGTGGATCCTGAGTGGCGGCGCCGCGGAGTAGGGTCTCTGGCAGCATCGATCGCCGCACATGAGGCCCTGGCCGCAGGGCTGACCCTGCAATGGCGCACCGACGTCAGCAACAAAGGCGCGCTGGCCACCGCACGCAGCCTGGGTTTTGTGACCGGCGGCATCCAGACCAGCGTGTTGCTGGGCTGATCCGGTGCCGGCGGCCGGAGACCAAACAACCGGAAGCCGCAGTGACGCCGGTCAGTGCTGCTTTGCTTCAGCGCCCCGCTCGGATGGCTCGGATTGGACGCCGGGTTCGCCCCAGCCCTGAACAGGCTTCGGCTTTGCGAAGAACAGCGCCACCGCTGCGCCGAGCACAACAACAGCCGCCGGCAGCATGATTGACTGGCCCATCGCCGTCGAGAATCCCTCGTGGAGGGCCTCCGGCAATGTGCCGGAGAACGCCATGGGGCTGGCCCCACCGCTGGCACCCGGAGCCTTGGAAAGTTCCTCGGCCAGGCGTGCCTGCATCAGCACGGCGATCGCCGCACTTCCCAGGACGGCACCGATCTGCCGGGTTGTGTTGTAGACGCCGGAGCCGGCACCTGCCTGCCGGGGCGGGAGGTTGCGTGTGGCCGTTGAGCTCAGCGGCGCCCAGATGCCGGCGTTCGCGAAGCCCAGCACAGCGCTCGGCAGAAGGAACAGGAGGATGGGCGTGTCCGGGTGCATCAGGGCCGAGTTCCAGAACAGCGCCACGGCCATCAGGACAAGGCCGCCGGCGGTGATGTATTTCGGATTGACGCGGTCGATGATCCTGCCCACCACCGGCGCCAGCCCGCCCGAGATAAGGGCCATCGGGACCATCATGAGGGCCGACTGGGTGGGGGTCATGCCCCGGACCAGCTGGTAGTAGAAAATCAGTGGCAGTCCGAATGACGTCACGGTGAAGCCCACAGTGGTGATGCCGATGTTGGCGAGCGAAAAGTTACGGTCCCGGAAAAGACCCAGCGGCAGGAGCGGTTCGCCCTTGTTGAAGCGTTGCCAGACGACGAAAGCCGCCAGCACAACGATTCCGGCGATGATCAGCCCCCACACCGAGACGGGGCCGGCGATGGTGCCCCACCGGTACGTTTCGCCCTCCTGGATGCCGAACACCAGCAGGAAAAGCCCGACGGCGCTGAGCACCACCCCGGGGATGTCGAACTTGTGCGGGTGCTTCGTGAGGGACGGCACCAGCCGCCACGCGAGGACAAAGCCCGCAATGCCGATGGGAATGTTGATGAAGAAGATCCATTCCCAGCCCAGGCTGTCCACCAGCACGCCACCCAGAATCGGGCCCACCAGGGTGGCAACGCCGGCTGTGGCACCCCACAGGCCCATGGCGGCGCCCCGCCGGTCGGGCGGAAAGATCCGGGTGATGACGGCCATGGTCTGCGGTGTCATCATGGCGGCACCGAGGCCCTGGAAAACGCGCGCCGTGATGAGTGTCTGGACATCCCCGGACAGCCCGCACCACAGCGAGGCAAGCGTGAAGACCACCAGGCCTGAGAGGTACAGGTTTTTGGGGCCGAACCGGTCGCCGAGCCTGCCGGTGATAAGCAGCGGCACTGCGTAAGCCAGCAGATAGGCGCTGGTCACCCAGATCACCGCATTGATGTCCGCGTTCAGCCCCTTCATGATGCTTGGATTGGCCACGGATACGATGGTGGTGTCGATCAGGATCATAAAGAAGCCGATCACGAGGGACCAGAGTGCCGGCCATGGCCTGGCTACGTTTTCCATGGTTTTCCTTTGAACGCTTGGATTCCGGGCTGCGGAGATGTTCTGCAGAGATGTTGTGCGGGGCGGGCTACCACGGCAGCTCCCCCGAACTGATCTGTTCCTGGAAGTTGCGGATCCAGCGGATCTCGGACCCCAGCATGGTCTGCTGGAACTGGAGATCGATCCAGTACTTCCGGTCAATCTTCTTGTCAGTGACAATTTCTTCGCCGCGGAGCAGCAGATCAAGCTGCTCCTGCAGCCCTGCGAGCCGCCGGTCCAGGAGTTCAATCACGACGCCGGCCGGAAGGTGATGCGCTTCGGCGACGGCAAGGGGGAACGCAGGGTACTCATAGGCAGCTGTTGCGAGCATGTCCTGCAGCCGCTGGGTGAGTGCCTCCCGCCCGGCTTTGGAAATCCGGTACGTGGTGCGTTCCGGACGGTTGCCTGTGCGGTCCGTGCCCACGGATTCCACCAGGCCCTGCTCCTCGAGCCGGCCCACGGCGTGGTAGAGCGTTCCGGGCCGCACCTTGACCAGCCGGTCCTCATGCCTGGCAATGAGGAGCTGGTACATCTCGTAAGGATGCATCGGCTCTTCAACCAGCAGCGAGAGCGCGGCGACACCAAGCGGTGTCAAAGGCGCAGCTCGGGTTGTGGCAGTGGGCATCGCGGTGCATCCTCCTGGTCGATTATTCCACTACAACTATTCCACGTGGAATAAAGGGGCGCAAGTGAGCGGCGTCGTTGCGGGGGAAAATCCTAGCCGAACAGCGCCTGGATCTCGGTGCGGGCAAACATTTCTGCCGTCGCACGGGCCGACGGATTGCCGGCATCGGGATCGGCGCCCGCATCCAGCAGCGCCCTGGCAACGTCCGTGTAGCCCTTGAAGACCGCGCCGGCCAGCGGAGTCTGGCCGCGGTCGTTGGCCGCGTTGGCGGAGCCGCCGTGCTTCAGGATCAGCTGCACCGTCTCGGCATGGCCGTGATAGGCCGCGAGCATCAGCAGTGAATCACCGGCGGCGTTGGTCATGGTGCCCGGCGCCCCGGCATTGAGGTAGCTGCGGAGCAGCTCGGTGCCGCCGTCGCGGGCCGCCTGGAAAAGCGTCTCTGCGAGAGCAAGTGTTTCGTCGTCGGGCGCAGCGCCATCCGGCGCTGTATCTTCACTCATCAGCGGGTCCCCCTCAGGAATCCGGTCTGGCGGCCCACCACCTGGCCGGCGTCGGGCGCAACGATTATTTCCTGGGCGGCGGTGTAGGGCTCGTCACCGTCCATGATGGTCAGTATTTCATCCGGGGCAACGGACCGTTTGATGACGGCCAGTGCCACAGGACCCATCTCGTAGTGCTGCGCCACGGAAGTGACGACACCCACCTTGCGCTCCCCCAGCAGGACCTCGCTTCCTGCCTCGGGCATGGTGTGCTGGGAGCCGTCGAGCTGCAGGAAGACGAGCCGGCGCGGCGGATGGCCCAGATTGTGCACGCGGGCCACGGTTTCCTGGCCTTTGTAGCAGCCCTTGGACAGATGGACGGCGGTCCGCAGGAGATCGAGTTCGTGCGGAATGGTTTTGTCGTCCGTCTCGGCGCCCAGCCGGGGGCGCCACGCGGCAATGCGCAGCGCCTCGGCGGCCCAGATGCCGGCCAGCGGCCGTTCTCCCAGCGTCGCTTCGAGGTCCGCAACAGGAACCAGGTACTCAAACCACGGGCGCTCCAGCCCCGGATGGGCATCCTCGTCCACCACGGTGTAGGCGTAACCGCCGGCGCCGATGTGAGGCCAGGGGTCCTCCCACACCTGCAGGGCAGACCATTCCTCCACCGCCCTGGTCAACCCGAGAACTGCCCAGTCTGCCGAGACGTCGGCAACCTCAACGCGCAGCGTGAACTTCATTTTGGTGAGCCACTCAGCCAGCGGCCCCGCCTCGGCGGCCTCGACAATCAGCCAGGTGGTCCCGCCGTCGTCCACTACCCGCGCGTCAAACTCGATGCGTCCCTGGACGCTGAGCAGCAGGAGCTCGGTGGACTGACCGGCCAACAGACCCGTGACCTGCTGCGAAGACAGCGTGTTCAGCCAGCTCAGGCGGTCCGGTCCGGTGACGGTGACAACACCGCGATGGGAGAGATCAACGACGGCGGTGCCGGCGGCCAGCGCACGCTGCTCACGCAGCGGCTCGCCGTAGTGGGACGCGACGCCGGAATCCGCGCCGCCGGCCTCGACGGCGCCCGGGCGCGACAGCAGAGGGCTCTTGATAGTCATATGAAGGGAACGTCCTAAGGGGTCAGCGGTATTCCGGATTTTCGAAGTCGAACCGTGTTCCGGCCTTCCATTCCTCAGGAAGGTTGCCGTACGCGGGGATTCCGCCGGAGTCTTTGAGCATGCGCGCGAAATGAAGCAGGTTCCACGTCATGAATGTTGTGTTGCGGTTGGTGAAGTCGGTCTCCGGCCCGCCGGAACCGACGTCCAGGTAGCTCGGGCCGGGGCCAACTGCGCCGATCCAGCCGGCGTCGGCCTGTGGCGGAATGGTGAAGCCGACGTGCTGCAGGCTGTAGAGAACGTTCATGGCGCAATGCTTGATGCCGTCCTCGTTGCCTGTAATGAGGCAGCCGCCCACCTTCGGGTAGAACGCCCACTGCCCCTTGTCATTGAGCTGGCCGGAGTGGGCGTAGAGCCGCTCGATCAGTTTTTTGGTCTGGGATGAGTTGTCGCCGAGCCAGATGGGACCGGCGACCACCACAATGTCTGCTTCCTGGACTGCGGGGTACAGCTCGGGCCATTCATCGGTCTCCCAGCCGTGCTCCCGCATATCCGGGTAGACACCGCCGGCAATATCGTGGTCCACGGTTCTGATCACGCGAGTGGTGACACCCCGTTTTTCCATGATCAGCCGGCTGATATTGATCAGGCCTTCGGTATTGCTGGTCTCCGGCGACTTCTTGAGGGTGCCGTTGAAAAAGACAGCCTTGAGATCGCTGTAGTCCTTGGCGGGCTGTGGATCGTTCACCGTGTTGCTCCCTGCATTCGCTATGGACAACGGAATATTCAGTGAGACCTAGCTTACTTTCTTCAGGAACGCCGAGGCGTGGGCCTCAAGCCCGTTGCCAGGCCCAGCGGCACCGCCGGCAGCCACATCCCAGCGCCACAGCAGATTGCCGTCCACCAGCCCGAAGATCCGGGTGGCGGCGCTGTAGTCCTTGGCGTGGCTTCCGCGCATCACCATGTCGGTGCTGAGCTGGATCTGCGGGCCCTTGATCTGGCCGTAATACAGCTCGGAAATACCGCCGGGGTGGGCGATGGAGACGGAGATGTCGAACCCGTCTTCGGCATTGCGGAGCGCCTCCACCTCATCAGCGCTCTTCAACGCCGGGACGATGTCCGCGGGGATCAGGCCGGGGCCGCCGTCGGCATCAAGCTGCTTGCGGTCAAGTGCCCAAAAACCGGTCTCGACGGTGAGCGGCCGCAGGCGCGTGCCGTCGTCGTCAGTCAGCCAGCTTTCCGCGCGGTACTGCAAGTACGCCAGACCGTTGTGCGTGAACGCAACGTGCTGGAAAAAGTGCCCTGAGTCCTCGTCGCCCGTGCCGAGCCGGCCACGGCCCTCCCACTCACCAATGAGCCAGGACAGCGGGACGAGTTCGGGAGTCAGATCTGTGGGAATCTCAATCGGCACAGCAATTACCTCAGGAAACGGCTAGCTAGGGACTGGGGCGCCAAGGGCTGCTTACTTCTGACCCTTGAACAGGCGGTACACCACAAAGCCGGCGAACCAGGCCATGGACAGGCTGGCAATGCCGAGCAGGACGAGGAAGAAAATCTCAAATGCAAGTACGGACATGGTGCCATCCTAACGCTTTAGAAGATGAGTAGTTTGTCTATGAAGTACGCGAGTGAACCCACGGCCGAAACGGGTGCCAGACCCATGCTAACTGCGGCCGGGAAATTCAGTGGGCCGCCGCGGAGTGTCACCAGGCGGCGGAAGCAGACCAGCACCGCGCCCACCACCACGCCGAACACGGCTGCCGGCATCACGGCAATGTCCGAGAAAACCAGCCCGGCGAGTGGGCCCGCCAGCCCGGCAAGAACTATTCCCAGCGGCGCCACGATCCGGTCCGGCCAACGGATCAGGCCCGCCAGGAGGGCAACGGCGGCGCTGACACCGGCAACAACCAGCATCTCCCTGACACCATTGAAACGGGCACCGGCAATCCAGCCGGCACCAAGGCAGGACAGCAACACGCCTGCGCAGCAGCCCAGCGTGGACTCCAGCCGCTGCGCCTGGCCCGTGCCGCGGACCAGCTGGACCACAAACACCGCCATGACGCCTATGGCGATAAAAGCCGGAGTCCAGTTCAGGAATCCGGGTGCCGGAACATAGCTGGCGGCCAGAGCGGAGCCTGCGCCCGGGAGCCCGATTACCGCAGCGAGGGTTTTCTTTGCGGGAATCGCCAGGTAGTGCGGCCAGCCGATCCCGACTGCCAGCGCCACGAACACGGCGACGGCTAGCAACACGTCAGGAGAACGGTAAACACTGGCAGTGATGGCAGCCAGGCCGGCCAGGCCGATCACCCCTATGCTCCACGACTTCATTGCACCCGGTGCCCGGAGGTCCGTATTCATTTCCGACCCGGCCATAACCTGCTCAACTTCGACTCTGCACTCAACTTCGCTTCGTCCTCATCCTGGCGGTGCGCTTGATAGCGCCTGGGTGCGCTTGGTGGCAGGGCATCCGGCCCTGACGGTTCAATCCTGCCCTATGTGACCCGCATATGTCGCAAAACCGGCACGCAGCGCCCGTTGATCAGTGTCTGTTAAGGGCCTGTTAGGTATACTCAGAGCTCAGCTACGCTTCCAGCAACGGGTGCCAGGCCGGGTTGTATTCTCCATGGCCCTAACCGTTGCAGGCAGCCAGCACCGGCCGGTGAAAGCCCGGTTCAGACGCCCAACGATGCGCGGACGGCCCCTTGGAGGAACAATGTCGCACATCCTGCTACTGACGAACAGCACCGGATCATCGGTGGATATTCTGCCTGCCTTGGAGCTTCTGAACCACCGCGTCCATATTCTTGCTGCCGAGCCCACGGCACTCCTCGATACAGACCCCTGCGACATCGTCCTCCTTGACGCCCGCAAGGATCTGGTGGGGGCCCGTTCCCTGACCCAGCTGCTGAAGGCCACCGGGCTGAGTGCTCCGCTGATGCTGATCCTGACCGAAGGCGGCATGGCCGCAGTATCCTCGGCCTGGGCCGTTGATGACATCGTGCTCGAATCCGCAGGCCCTGCAGAGGTGGAGGCCCGGATCCGGCTGGCCGTGGCAAGGGCGGTCCCTGACAAAGAGGACGCTCCCACCGAAATCCGCGCCGCCGGCGTCGTGATTGATGAAGCCAGCTATACGGCCCGTGTCAACGGGGCGCCGCTGAACCTCACGTTCAAGGAGTTCGAGCTCCTGAAGTACCTGGCGCAGCATCCGGGCCGCGTGTTTACCCGGCAGCAGCTGCTGACCGAGGTCTGGGGGTACGACTACTACGGCGGCACCCGCACCGTGGACGTCCACGTCCGCCGGCTCCGCGCCAAGCTCGGCGCGGACCACGAAAACCTCATCAGCACCGTACGCAACGTCGGCTACCGGCTGACCCTGGTGCGGCAGCAGGAAGACGAGCTGACTGAAGCCTGAAGACTTCTGCGGCACCAGTGACGCCAAGACGAAAGCAGCCCCGGACTTTTCAGTCCGGGGCTGCTTTTCTGTGCTTTCTGAATTGTGGAGGACATACGGGTCGAACGTATCGAGGCCACCCCAGTGGTGGATCCCCCTCGCAAACGGCTTCGGAAAGCCGGATGAGATAACGACTATACGTGCCAGCGGCCGGCTTCATCAAATCCACCCCACAATTCCTGCCGGACGTATAGCCTTGCATCATGAGTTCTGCGCACCCGGAAAACTGGCCCGTACTCGTTGTCAAAGGCGCTGTGGATGAGCAGCTGTTGAAGGATTTCAAAGCCCTCCTGGTTGCCGCCGAGGAGTCAGATGGCAACCCGTCCCTTTCCGAACAGACGCTCGTGACGCTGCGGGCAGCCGACGCCGGTGTCCACTCCCTGCTGACGCTCGCCCTCTATTCGCCGGATGAGAACTCTGATCCGGCCTCCGGCCAGGACCTCGCCGGTTTTGCCGTTGTGGTCCAGGAAGCCGACGGCACCGGGGTCCTGGAAATCGCGGTCCATCCCAGCTACCGCAATCAGGGCGTGGCCGACAGGCTAGTGGGCACCCTGAAGGCCTCGCGCGGGTTTGACGGGCTCAAAGCCTGGTCCCACGGAAACCACGAAGCAGCCGCCGACCTCGCAGCAAGGTATGGCTACGGCCCCGTCCGTGAACTGTGGAAAATGCGGCTCACCTCTGCCGCCGCAGAACTGCCCGACGCCGGCCTGCCGGACGGAGTGGTCCTCCGCACTTTTGTGCCGGGACAGGACGAAGGCGCCTGGCTCGCAGCCAACCGGGCCGCCTTCGCGCATCACCCCGAGCAGGGCGCCATGACATTGGCGGATCTGGAGGCCCGGATGGCAGAAGACTGGTTCGATCCCGCCGGCTTCCTGCTGGCCGAGGACGGCTCGGGGCAGCTGCTCGGGTTCCACTGGACCAAGGTCCACCCGAGGCACGGCAGCCATCCAGCGGTAGGCGAGGTTTACGTTGTGGGAGTGACACCGGCGTCGCAGGGCATGGGTCTGGGGAAAGCACTCACCGTCGCCGGCATCCGGTACCTGCAGCAGTTGGGCCTGCATGCCGTGATGCTCTACACGGATGCGGACAACATACCGGCAGTTTCGCTTTACCGGCAGCTGGGCTTTACCCGGTGGGACGTGGACGTAATGTACGGGCCGTTAGCCAAAGGTTAATCCAGGCACCTGATGTGCGGCCGCGTGCAGGCGGAATCTTGGTATGTGGACAGGCGATTGATTGTAAGGTTGAAGCTAAATCGCGCCAGCTGCACGCGCCTGCACTAAGGAGAGACCATGCAACCGGAATCCGCCGGAACAGCCACGGCTGAAGCCAAGGCAGCGCCTGTGCGCGCCCGCTTCGGCTCCTCCGAAGTTCCTGCCTCGCGCGCCACCCAGGACCGGATCGATATCCCTGAGTTTGCCCCGAACCCGGAGCCCGAAGGCGACATCAGGCCGGACCGGTTCCTGGACCGCGAACTGAGCTGGCTGGCCTTCAACTCCCGCGTCCTGGAATTGGCAGAGGACCACAATCTGCACCTGCTGGAACGCGTCAGCTTCCTCTCAATTTTTGCGTCCAATCTGGACGAGTTCTTCATGGTCCGTGTGGCAGGCCTGAAACGCCGCATCGCCACCGGCCTGGCCGTTCCCTCGCCCGCCGGCCTGAGCCCCGTGGAAGTACTTGAACAGATTGGTGAAGAGGCACACCGGCTCCAGCAGCGCCATGCGCAGGTCTACGCGGAGCAGATCAGGCCCGCCCTGGCGTACGAGCACATCCACCTGATGCACTGGGATGAGCTGGATGATCAGGCCAAGGAGCAGCTCAGCGCCATGTTTGCGGAGAAGGTCTTCCCCATCCTGACGCCGCTGGCTGTGGATCCCGCCCACCCTTTCCCGTACATTTCCGGGCTCTCCCTGAACCTGGCCGTAGTGGTCCGGAACCCCGTGAGCGATAAAGAGCTCTTTGCCCGCGTCAAGGTGCCTGACCAGTTGCCCCGCCTGATCTCCATCGACGGCCCACGTGCGGGTGCGGTTCCGGGCCGTGTGGCACGGTTCATCGCCCTGGAAGAGATCATTGCCGTCCATCTGGACAAACTCTTCGCCGGCATGGAGGTCCTGGAGCACCACACGTTCCGGGTCACCCGCAACGAGGACGTTGAGGTGGAAGAGGACGACGCCGAGAACCTCCTGCAGGCGCTCGAAAAGGAACTGCTGCGGCGCCGCTTCGGGCCGCCCGTCCGTCTTGAGGTCACCAACGACATCAACCCCAACATCCGTGCGCTGCTCATCCGCGAGCTGGGTGTCGAGGAATCCGAGGTCTACTCGGTCCCCGCGCCGCTCGACCTTCGCGGGCTGTCGGTCATTGCCCGAATTGACCGTGCGGACCTGCACTACCCCAAGCACGTGCCGCACACGTCGCGGCACCTCAACGAATCCGAGACCTCAAAGGCCGCCAATGTCTTCGCCGCAATGCGCCGCCGGGACATCCTGCTTCATCACCCCTACGACTCCTTCTCCACCTCGGTCCAGGCGTTCCTGGAACAGGCAGCGGCGGATCCGAAGGTACAGGCCATCAAGCAGACCCTGTACCGCACGTCCGGCGATTCCCCGATAGTGGATGCCCTGATCGATGCCGCCGAAGCGGGCAAGCAGGTTCTGGCGCTGGTGGAGATCAAGGCGCGCTTTGATGAACAGGCCAATATTTCCTGGGCGCGCAAACTCGAGCAGGCCGGCGTGCACGTTGTGTACGGCATTGTGGGACTGAAGACCCACTGCAAGCTCTCCCTCGTGGTCCGCCAGGAAGTGGACGGCCTGCGCCGCTACTGCCACATCGGCACCGGCAACTACCACCCGCGCACCGCCCGCTATTACGAGGACCTTGGTCTGCTCACGGCCAATGAGCAGGTGGGCGAGGACCTGTCCAAGCTCTTCAACCAGCTCTCCGGGTACGCTCCCAAGTCCACCTTCAAGCGTCTGCTGGTTGCGCCGCGTTCGGTCCGCTCGGGACTGATCGACCGGATTGAAACCGAGATCCGCAACGCCCGGGCAGGCATTGCGGCGCGGGTCCAGGTCAAGGTCAACTCCATCGTGGACGAGGCAATCATCGATTCCCTCTACCGGGCGTCCCAGGCGGGGGTAAAGGTGGACGTGATTGTCCGTGGCATCTGCTCGCTGCGTCCGGGAGTTCCCGGGCTGAGTGAGAACATCACCGTCCGCTCCGTACTCGGCCGCTTCCTGGAGCACTCCCGTGTATTCGCCTTTGCCAACGGCGGGGATCCGGTGGTCTACATCGGTTCCGCGGACATGATGCACCGCAACCTTGACCGCCGGGTCGAGGCCCTGGTTCAGCTGGCCAGCGGAGATGACACGAGGTACGTGCTGGACATGCTGCGCCGGTATATGGATCCGGACACGGCGAGCTGGCACCTGGACAACCAGGGCGAATGGGCCCGCCATCACCTGGCGGAGGACGGCACCGACCTTGATGACGTACAGTCGTGGCTGCTCGCATCCCGCTCACGCCAGCGTTCGTCGAGCCGGCGGTAAGGCCACAGCGTTGAAGAGCGATTCACCTATAAGCGACCAGACAGACCATCCGGGCGAGGCCGTAGCCGTCACGGCTGCCGGCGCACTGCCCTGGCGCATCAACAAGGACAAGCTGGAAGTCCTGCTGATCCACCGGCCCCGGTACGATGACTGGTCCTGGCCCAAAGGAAAACTCGACGCCGGCGAAACCATCCCCGAATGCGCCGTCCGTGAGGTTGAGGAAGAGATCGGGCTGACGGCAACTCTTGGGGTCCCGCTCCCGCCCATCCACTACCATGTCCCGGCCGGGCTGAAGGTTGTCCATTACTGGGCTGTGGAAGTCAACGGCAGCACCTTGCGACCTGACGGCAAGGAGGTGGACAGCGTGATGTGGTGCGCGCCGGAGAAGGCGGCCGGGCTGCTCAGCAATCCGTCCGACGTCGCTCCTCTCACGTATCTGGTGGCGGCACACGAGCGCAAGGAACTCCGTACCTGGCCGCTGGTGGTGGTGCGGCATGCAAAGGCCAAGCCCCGGTCGTCCTGGAGCAAGGCCGAAGGCGAACGTCCGCTTGCTGTCACGGGCATCCGGCAGGCGCAGGCCGTGGGGCGGCTGCTTCTGGTGTGGAAGCCGTCAAGGGTGGTCAGCAGCCCATGGCTCCGGTGCGTCGCCACCATTGCACCGTATGCCAAGGCAGTGGACGCGAAAGTGAAACTCGTGGACTCGCTGACGGAGCACCGGCACACCCGCAGTCCCCGCAAGACTGCTGCCGTGGTGGAGTCCCTGTTTGATAAGCAGCGGGCCATTGCGCTGTGCACACATCGTCCGGCGCTGCCGACTGTGCTGGACCAGCTCGCGGGACACATGACTTCGCGCTGGCGCGCCCTGCTGCCCGTCTCGGACCCCTATTTGGCCCCCGGCGAAATCATCGTCTGCCATGTGGCCCACGGCAGCAAGCACAGGATCGTGGCCGTGGAGCAGTTCAAGCCCTTCGACGACTGAGCACGTCCCGTTGCTCTATCACTTTTAGTAGCCATTTGCCGGTTTTAGGGACGAAAAGTGATAGAGCAACGGGAGAACAAGGCTCCTTTGGTTGAGTCAAAGCTCTTTGGGGGAAGCCATGCCGTCTGAATTTCCTTTGCCGCCGATGGTTTTGTTGTGGCCGTTGGCCATTGGAGTAGGCCTGTATCGGCTCCTGCGCTGGGCGGTCTGGGCACCCGGCGGCGGTACCTCGGCGGTCTCGGTGTCACAGCATGCCCTGTGGGTGGGCGTCATCGGCTGGATGGCAAGTTCGCTTCAGACCGCCGGTAACGCGGGTATCATCCCTGTAAATGCCGGGGGTCCTACCCTGCTGACGCCTGGGGCACTCCTTCCTGCGCTTGCCTGGCCCGTCATCGGCTGCCTGGTGGTTCATGCGATCGGCCAGGTCAGCTATCCGGGGCCTAAGCGTCCGCGCCGGCTTGCCACACTCTCTGTCAGGCGGGTGAAAGATTTCCTCCCGCGCCCCCTGGCATGGACTACCGCGGCGATCTTCGCAGCTGCGACCGGTCCCATTGCGTGGGTGGCCACGCTGCCTGGAATCCGTCCAGTGTCATACGGTGCTCTTTCCGACGGGCCCAACAGCAGCACGAGCATTGGCGTCGGCGGCAAATTGAGGCCTTGGATGCCAATGAAAACAGCCTGCTCCGGACCATCGCCATGAACCGCCTATTGCGCACGGTGGCCACTGTTGCCGCTGGACTCGCCGCGATAGCCGGCAACTTCGCCGCCCGCCCGGACCCCACAGCTGGCACGATGTCGTGGACCAATGCAGTTGCCATATGGGCCACAGCTGCAGTTCTGGTTATGTGGTGGTGGCAGCCGCCCCGGCTGCCCAGCGCGCAACCCGGTTCCAGCAAAAAACCGTGGCTGGCAGTCCGGGATCCGCCCACCCAGCTACCAGGCTTTCCGTTTCCAGTGGCGCGGCGTTGGGGCTGGCGGCGGTGGTCCCGGCGATTCCTGGTACCTTTCTGCTCACGGGCGCCATGATTCCGGGAGGCTATGGCCCCGGCGGGCTTCGTCGCATTGATGGCAACGGCGATCCTGCTCGCCATCATCGGCGGGGAGTTGCTGCTCCAACGGAATTACGGCACCGTCGATGCCCATAGTGACTGGCCGAGACAGGCGCTAAGCCCCGCGCTGCTCACCGCAGCCATCATGGCAATCCTCCTGTTGGCGGTTGTACTGATCGTTACAGCCGTCGGCGAATCAGGGCCGGGACAGGAGCCCGGCTGGATTCCGACGACGGTAGCTTCGGCCGTCGTCGGGCTCGTTTCTGTGCCGGCACTCCTCATTGCGAGACTCCGCAGCGGCATCGAGTCAACGATTTCCGGACTGGATGGGGCACTGCAGGCCATCACCATGTACAGGATTGTCCGCACACTTGCGGCCTTCTTCACGGCCCAGGCCGGTGTATTGCTCTCGACTGCCAGCCGGGCGTGGCCACCTGTCCTGGGCATCCCGGAAAATCCGGGGCCACAATCCTGGCAGCCAGCTGTCACGGCAGGAACCCTGATCATTGCAGTGGCGGTAGTGATTGCGGGGATTCCGGTGCGGAACCTGACGGGGAAACCTGCACGCCCGGCAGCTCGAAGTGAAGCGGAACCTGCCAGATGAATGCAGGCATATTTGTTGACCTCCGCTCGGCCACTCCCCCGTACGAACAGATCCGGTCCCAGATCAGCTCATTGATAGCTTTGGGCACACTGGCCGCGGGCGCACGGCTGCCCTCGGTCCGCAGCCTGGCAGCGGACCTGGGGCTCGCGGCGGGAACGGTGGCAAGGGCGTACAAGGAGCTGGAAGCGTCGGGGCTCATTGAATCCCGACGGGGCCGCGGCACGATTGTTTCCCAGCCCGGGACCCCTGGTCCCGGCGGAAGCGCAGCCGGAGGTGCGGTCCCCGCAGTGGTGACCGCTGCCGTCGACCGATTTATCCTTGCAGGACGGGACGCACTGCTCAGTGACGAAACACTGATGGACCTGCTGAGGGGAAGACTGCGGAATCACTGATGGCAAAGTCGGCGCCAAGACGGCGGCCAGCGTGCGGCGCAGAGCATTTTCGCGCGTTATGGCCTCCGTTGGGATTGATATTGCAAGCGGCAAGTAGACTTTAGCCGTGACTATTCCAACGCCTTACGAAGACCTTCTGCGCGATGTCATGGCTCATGGCACGCACAAATCCGACCGTACCGGAACGGGCACCAGCAGTGTGTTCGGACGCCAGCTGCGCTTTGACCTGGGCCAGAGCTTTCCGCTGATCACCACCAAACGCGTTCACTTCAAGTCCGTGGCCGTGGAGTTGCTGTGGTTTCTTCGCGGCGACACGAACGTGAAGTGGATGCAGGAGCAGGGTGTCACCATCTGGAACGAATGGGCAGACGCCGACGGCGAGCTCGGTCCCGTGTACGGCGTCCAGTGGCGAAGCTGGCCCACACCGGACGGCGGCCACATCGACCAGATTGCCGAACTCATAGACAACCTCAAGGCGAACCCCGATTCGCGCCGGCACATCGTTTCCGCGTGGAATGTTTCCGAGCTCAAGGACATGGCGCTTCCGCCCTGCCACGCCTTCTTCCAGTTCTATGTGGCTGACGGCAAGCTCTCCTGCCAGCTTTATCAGCGGTCCGCGGACATGTTCCTGGGTGTGCCTTTCAATATTGCCTCATACGCACTACTGACGTGCATGATCGCCCAGCAGGTGGGACTTGAGCCCGGTGAGTTTGTCTGGACCGGCGGCGACGTCCACATCTACGACAACCACATGGACCAGGTGCTGAAGCAGCTGGACCGCGAGCCGTACGAATACCCGCAGCTCAAGATCACCCGCAGGCCCGAGTCCATCTCCGACTACAACCTGGACGATTTCGAAGTTGTCGGATACCAGCACCACCCCACCATCAAGGCGCCGATAGCAGTATGAGCACCAACGATTCCCCTGAGTCAGCCATTGGCCCGATCCCCCTGATTTTCACGGAGGATGTCGCCGCCACAATGACGGGCATCGGTCTGGTGTGGGCACAGACCACAGCCGGTGTGATCGGCAAGGATGGCGACATGCCGTGGCACCTTCCCGAGGACCTCAAGCACTTCAACAAGCTCACCACCGGCCACCCCGTCATCATGGGCCGCAAAACGTGGTTGTCATTCCCCGAAAAGTACCGGCCCCTGCCCGGACGCACCAATATTGTGATCACGCGTCAGGAAGGCTGGGGACAGACGCCCGAGGCTGAAGGCGCAATGGCCGTTGGCTCCCTGGACGATGCCTTGCTGGAATCGCAGTTCGCGCCGGGCGGACAGAAGGTCTGGATCATCGGCGGCGGCGAGATTTTCAAGCTGTCCATGGACATCGCGGACATCGCCATTGTCACCGTGATCGATTCGGAGGCTGAAGGCGATACCTTTGCCCCCGAGCTGGGCGACGATTGGAAGTCCGGGACCATTGTGCCGCCGGAAGGCTGGATGACCGCCGCCAACGGCACGCAGTATCGGTTCACGATGTGGCGCCGGATGGAGGGCTAGATGCTGAAGAAGCCGGAAACACTCTTTGTCCTGGGCTACATGCTCCTGCCCCTCTTTGCGCTTCTTTCAGCCATTGTGGGTCTCACCATGATTCTGGGCGGCAACAAAATCATGGGCGCGATTGTGCTCGTGGTCATCACGCAGGTATTCGCCTTCGGCGCCGTTTTTGCGCTCCGCAAGCGCAAGGGTGCGCTGCTTGAAGAGCGCGACCCCGGGTAGGAGCCACGTTGGGTACTCCGCAGTGACGTAACCAACAGCGGTGGCCGGCCCCGAAGCCCTAAGCTGTTCTAATGACACATTCAGTTGGCCTCGTCGGTTGGCGTGGCATGGTCGGTTCCGTCCTGATGCAGCGTATGCAGGATGAGGGCGACTTCGCCAACATCAACCCGGTATTTTTCTCCACCTCCAACGCGGGTGGTGCCGCCCCGACGCTTGTTGGTGCTGCAGGGGGTGCAGCCGGCAAGCTCGAGAACGCGTTTGATATCGATACGCTGGCCAAGCTGCCCATTATTGTGACCGCCCAGGGCGGCGGCTACACCAAGCAGGTCCACGGCGAGCTTCGCAGCCGCGGCTGGGACGGTCTCTGGATCGACGCCGCCTCAACCCTGCGCATGAACGACGATTCAATCATCGTGCTCGACCCCATCAACCGCGACGCCATCGACGCCGGCCTGTCCGGCGGCACCAAGGACTTCATCGGCGGCAACTGCACGGTCTCCTGCATGCTTATGGGCCTCGGCGGACTGTTCAAGAACGGCCTCGTTGAATGGGGTACGTCCATGACCTACCAGGCTGCCTCCGGCGGCGGTGCGCGCCACATGCGCGAGCTGCTCAGCCAGTTCGGCACGCTCAACGCCGAGGTCAGCACGGAACTGGACGACCCGGCGTCGGCCATTCTGGAAATCGACCGCAAGGTCCTGGCACACCAGCGAACCGACATGGACGCCAGCCAGTTCGGTGTCCCCCTGGCCGGTTCCCTGATCCCCTGGATCGACGCGGATCTGGGCAACGGGCAGTCCAAGGAAGAGTGGAAGGCCGGGGTGGAGACGAACAAAATCCTGGGGACCTCCGGCGAAGACCACATCATCATGGACGGCCTGTGCATCAGGATCGGCGCCATGCGCTCGCACTCCCAGGCGCTCACCCTCAAGCTCCGTGAAGACCTCTCCGTGGCCGAGATCGAGAACCTCCTGGCCGCAGACAATGAGTGGGCCAAGGTGGTTCCGAACAATAAGGACGACTCCATGGCCGGCCTCACCCCGGTGGCGGCCTCGGGCACCCTGGACATCCCGGTTGGCCGTATACGCAAGCTGGAAATGGGCCCGAAGTACATCAGCGCCTTCACCGTGGGTGACCAGCTCCTTTGGGGTGCTGCCGAGCCGCTCCGCCGCATGCTGAACATCGCCACGGGCACGCTCTAGGGTTCTGCCGCTTACACGGCCCTGCCCCGCTTGAACGGTCCGGACCAAGGCCGCTTATGCGGGCCAGGGCCGTTCTTGCATGCCGGACCTCGCACAAGCAGCTTCCGGATTGGCCGGCACCGCTTCTGCGGGGCACGGCAGCTTGTGCGGAGCAGGCCTGATCAACCGGCGAGAAACCGGGTGTAACGCCCGGCCGCCTTCCGGAAGCCCGCCGCCACAGCCGGTCCCAGCGGCTTCGCCTCGTCGAACGGAACAGGCACGACGGCGGCCGTCCGGCTGGCGCCTTGCCGCGCCCAGGTGCCGATTACGTCCCCTCCGGCCACAATGGTCTTCTTGAACACGCCGTTGTTGCCAGGGACAATCTTCGGGGCGTGCTCCGGCGCCAGCACCAGGCTGCGGTCTGCGTAACCCAGCAGAAACTCGTCGAACCCCGGCAAGGCGAAAACCGTGCGCTGGCCGGGCACGCCGTCGTCGAGCAGTGCCGCAGTCTCCGGCGAAAGCCAGTAGCTGCTTTCGCCGAAAACCAACTCAACGAGCTGGCTCCGGACGTCTTCGAAGACGTCCCGGACCTCGGTCAGCGGAATCTGCGTCCACCAGGAGAAGTCCCGGAGAGTGGCCGGCCCGTGGCTGGCGAAGTACCGCAGCATAAACTCAGCGGTGGCCTCCCGCCGCTCAAACTTGCGTGAAACGGGGATCCATTCGTTGAAGGCAACCATCAGCTGCTGATTCCCGGCCATGGGGCCTTGCACCAGCCACGCGTACTGGCACAGGGAAGCGATCAGGTGGATGCCGCGCTGGTTACGGGTGGCCTGCCCTGCAGCTTCAAAGACATCAAACAGCTCCTGTCTGGTGGCAGCCCCGCCTCCGGAAACCCGTTCCAGGGCGAGATCACGGCATTTTTCGACGTCGGCGTACGAGATGTCGAGTTCGCGGTGCCTCGTGGCCACGCCCCGCATGAGGCGTTCGTTGGTTACGCCCAGCATCCATTGGAGGTCCTCGGGAATCACCAGGTGCAGCGTGCCGCGCATGGGCCATGAGCGGACCACCTGCCCGGAATCAAGTGCAGCCCTGACATCGCTCTGCCCTGCTCCGGGCACCCGCAGGCCAATGGCCCACATCGCCGCCGCGAGATCCTGCGCCTGAGTTGCTGTCATCCACTGGACGGCATCGGGGACGGACGCGAAACCCGGACCCAGCAACCCCTGCGAGGCCAGGCGCAGCCTGCCCATGATTTTCGAAGTGACCCGGATCCCCGCCGCAGTTGCCATGCCACTCATCCTAGAACGAGTGGCGGTCAATTACTGTCCGCAAATGCCAGGCCTGGCAGCCGTTCCTGTCTTGAGCTTGGCAGAACTTGCATGCGGTCGCTGGGCGCGGCCGCCGCCTTGGCCGGTGCGGCACAGTCTCGCCGCGCACGGCAAAAAGCCACGGCTGCCGCGGCAGCGGAACATGACGCCGCCGCGGAAGGTGAGATTAGAGCTCGAGGCCAATAAGCAGCGGTTCCGGCTGCAGCTCAATGCCAAAACGTTCGACGACGCCGCCTCGCACCTCGCGTGCGACCGCCAGCATGTCCGCTGCGGTGGCTGAGCCGCGGTTGGTAATGGCCAGGGTGTGTTTGGTGGACAACGAGGCGCGGCCACCGGACACGCTTCCGGTCTCCAGCCCGAAGCCCTTGCGGAATCCGGCCTGGTCGATAAGCCACGCCGCAGAAAGCTTGACGAGTCCGTCCGTGCCCGCCGGATACTGCGGTGCATCCTCCGGCAGCCCTGCCGCAACCTCGGCGGGGACAATCGGGTTGGTGAAGAAGGAGCCGGTGGAATACGTGTCCCGGTCCGCCGCATCAAGGACCATGCCCTTGGACGCCCGAAGACGCAGGACCTCGCGCCGGACATCGTTGGAGTAGGCGCGCTTACCGAGCTCCACACCAAGCACCCGTGCCAGCTCGGTGTACCGGATGGGCGCGCTCATCCGCCCCAGCGGCAGCTGGAACTCAACGGTCAGCACCACGTAGCGCGGCGAACCGTTGACAGTGGTCTGCTTGAGGACGGAGTCCCTGTACTCGAACTTCAGCTCAGAGCTGGTGAACGTCTGCACGGCGTTGCGCTCCCGGTCCCACGTCCGCACAGCCGCGATGGTCTGGGATACATCGGCGCCGTAGGCCCCCACGTTCTGCACCGGAGTGGCGCCGGCGGCGCCGGGAATGCCGGACAGTGCCTCAATTCCGGACCAGGCGTGCAGCACCGCGTGCTCCACCAACGCGTCCCAGTTGTGGCCCGCCTGGACCACAACGGCCACCCCGCCGCAGGAATCCTCCGCGTTGACCACAAACCCCTCGGAGGCGATCTTCAGCACGGTACCCGGGAAGCCGCCGTCGGCAATCAACAGATTGGATCCGCCGCCGATGATCAGCAGCTGCTCCCCCGCCGAGTCCGCCGTGCGGACGGCATCAATGATCTCAGCCTCCGTCCGGGCCTCGATGTACGTGCCGGCGGGGCCGCCGACGGCAGCCGTGGTCAGGTCGGAAAGCATTGTCTGGGTCACCTGTCCAGCTTAACCGGCATCAAACCTCACCAAAACCCATCATGCAACCGCTCGGTCAGGAGAGCTTCCGTGCCACCGGGGACAGCAGGAAGCTCATCACCAGCATGACCATCACGGCCAGCAGCGAGTGCAGAATCCCCACATTCTCGGCCAGCAGTCCAAGCAGCGGCGGCCCGCAGAGGAATGCACCGTATCCGATGGTGGACACCACGGAAACCCGGGCTGCTGCCTTCTGCGGATCATCGGCTGCCGCGGACATCCCCACCGGAAATCCGAGTGAGGCGCCCAGGCCCCAGATGGCCAACGCCACGAAGGCAATCCACGGGACCGGGGCAACTACGAACAGGCCCAGGCCCAGTACTGCCAGCGCCGCGCACCAGCGCATCACCGGCACCCGGCCGAACCTGTCCAGCACAAGGGTCCCGCCGAATCGTCCGATGGTCATGAACGTGACGAACAGACCATAGCCGGCAGCGCCCGCGGCGTCGGATTGGCCGTGGCCGTCGGCGAGGGCCAAGGCCACCCAGTCCCCCGCGGCGCCTTCGGCCAGAGCCAGGCCAAGCACCAGCAGGCCCAGCAGCGGGGTGCGTTTGTCCCCCCAGGCCTGGGCGACCTTGCGCTTGTTCTCCAGCGGGGCCACCGTCAGCCAGCGGACTGGGCAGCACAGATGTCCCGAACCCGGCCAGGACCAGTCCGCAGCCCACCATGATGCTTCCGATCCGGGTTGTCATTTTCGAGCCGAGCCGCAACACGATCAGCCCGGACGCGGACACCGAGACAAAGGACCCAAGCGTCATTCAGAGCATCAGCAGACCGATGTTCCCTGGCGTCAGACCAAGGCCGTCGCGGATGGCCGGAAGCCGGGAGACCCACGAGGAGAAGGCGATGCCGCTCGCGGCGTACGCGGCCACCACTGCGTTACGCCAGTATGTGACCTCAACGGTCTGGACCGTGCCGTTCCGGCTCAAGTCAGCTTCACGGACTATGCCAGCCTGACCACGGCCTGGGCTTTCATCAGCACCTTCTGGCCGGCGGACACCACGGTGAGGTCAACGCGGGCGGTGCCGGCAGCGGCGTCGAGCGCTCCAATGGCGCCGCTGACCTCGATCACGGCACCGGCATCCGTTGTACCGGTGGTATCTGTCACCGGGACCGGCTTGGTAAAGCGGGTCTGGAAATCAACGACGGCGGCGGGGTCGCCAGCCCAGTCGGTCACCAGCTGGACGGCAGCACCCATGGTGAACATGCCGTGTGCGATCACCCCCGGCAGCTCGACCGCGGTGGCGAAGGCCTCGTTCCAGTGGATCGGGTTGAAGTCACCGGAGGCGCCGGCGTACCTGACCAGGTCCTGGCGGGTGACGCTGATGCTGCTGCTGCCGATGTCCTGGCCGACTGCAAGTTCCGCGAAGGCGGGGCGCGTGGATGTAGGGGTCATGATTACTGTCCCTCTCCGCGGACCAGAATGGAAGATTTTGTGGTGGCTACGCTTTCGCGGTCTGCGCCGTCGGTCACTGCAAAGATTTCCGAGCGGGTGGTGATCATGGCCCCGCCGCCCATGGCGCGGACGCCGTCAACGTGCAGTTCGGCAACAAGCCGGTCCCCCGCAACAATAGGGCGGTGGTGAGTGAACCGCTGGTCGGCGTGGACTACGCGGGTGAAGTCAATTCCGGAGTCCGGATCCTCGATCAGCTGGGCGTCCGCCCGCTGCGCCACAATGATCGCGAAAGTGGGCGGAGCTACCAGATCGCTGTGCCCGAGAGCCTTGGCCGCATCCACGTCAAAGTGGGCGGGGTGAGTGGCTTTGACAGCGCGGGCGAACTCACGGATCTTCTCGCGGCCGACGTCGTACACCTCTGCGGCAGGGTAGCTACGGCCCTGCAGATCCGGATTGATAGTCATGGCCTCAAGCCTATCGCGCGGGGTCGGCATGAAACGCGGCTTACTTTTTGTAGCTCTTCCGGATCTGCTGCCCGCGGACAACCAGGCCCACCACGTGCAGGATGAGGCCCAATCCAATGACCGGAAGGGAAGCCACCATCAGCCCCTGGTTGTGAGTGGTGTTGCCCACCAGATTCAGGATGATGCCGACGGCGATCAGGCCCATCGCGCTGAAGACGAGGACTTTGTAGGACGTGGACGCCGTGGCCCAGAATTCGTTCAGCACCCACCTATTCTAGCGGCGGAAGCAGAAAGCGTCGGAGGGCCGGGATCCCTCCCATGCTGATGACTTGCCGGGGCCGACAGCCTATGCTCAGTCCATGAGAAGCCTCATCAGGTGGCTCGCCGTTGTGGCGGTGCTGACACTGGTGTGCGGTGCTGTGTACGTGACCCTCCAGCAACTGGGACGCCAGTCAGCGAATGACCGGCCCGGGGAACTCGTGGCCTTCGCACTCCAGCACCCGGATGTACTGCCCGGACCGCATCTGGACCTGGCCCAGGACGGGCCGCCCTTCGTGAACGTCTATGCAGCGGACGGAACTCCGCTCAGCGGAACCGGTTTCCTCAACGGCCGGCTGGCCCGGCTCCCCCGAGGGGTGCTCGACGAAGCCCGCACAAACGGCATGGACACGGTGACCTGGCAGCCACAGGAGGGCGTGCGCTATGCGGTGACGGCCCGGTCCGCCGAAGACCGGGTGATCGTGGCGGGGCAATCGCTGAAAGCCACCGAGGTCCGTGCCGGGCAGACCTTGGCTTATCTGGCGGCAGGCTGGCTGGGCTCCGTGCTGGTAGTCGCCGCTGCCTTTCTGTTGACCGGTGCGTGGAGATTCCGGAATTAGAAAAGGGCTTCCTGCACGCCGGGTATCTCCGATGTGAAGTCCCCCAGCTGGATCAGCCGCGCCTTCAGCAGCCCCAGGTTCACCACAAAGCAGAGCTCCGAGCCCGCCAGCATCGCCAGCCCATAGCTCCCGCACAAGGATCCGAGGGCGAACCCGTGGGCGCCGCCGGACAGCCCGAGCCTGTACGCGTGCCTCAATTCCGGCCTGCAGAGATCCGCGGCCTGGGCAGGCCGCACCCACTGTTCGTCAACCGTTTCAAAGCCTTCGACGGCGGCTTGCGCCAGAGTCTCCCTGACCTCGCCGGCGAGGCGCTGGTTGAGCCGGTCGAGTTCAGCACCGGGAAGCGGTCCCGTGAATGAGGCAGCTTTCGCGGCGGAGCGGATTTGCTGGGCGAGGCCGGTTTCACGCGTGACCATGTCCTCCAGGACGCGCACCACACGGCCGTCGTCCGCCGCGGCAACGTATCGGGCAACCACGGCGCCCTGCTCTGCCAGCCGGTTCCACTTCCGAAGGTGCGACGCTGTGCCCACCTTGCTGCTGCCGCTGGCAAATGTGGCCACATAAAGCCAATGCGGCTGCATCAGGTACGACCTCAGCCCGGGCGGGACCCGGCCGCCACGGTGGAAATCGTGGATCAGGCGGGAATCATCCCTGACAAAGCAGCGTTCGCACTGACTGCCTTTGACGGCCGGAGACGTGTCCGGGCAGAGGACATGGTCCCGCTCCGTGGGCGAGAAGACCTTGTGGTGTCCCAGGCAGTATTTGCCTTCAGCGGCCGACCGGAAGCCGAGCCTGGCGCCGGCTCCCAGGTCCAGCTCCCGGAACCCGCCGGAAAGCTGCTGCAGACGCAGAACCGGGCGGCCGCCGTCGTGATTCACGGAAAGCGGCGGCGGACCATCCCAAAAGACCCCGTGCACCAGATAGCGGTAGTCGGTCATGGGGCCCCCTGAAGCCGGGTCTGCTGGCACGGCATGCTACAGCGCCGGCTGCACCCCAAAGGCGACCGCGAGCTTCATGATCTTCTCGGCGCGCCCCAGACGCGGCAGGTCCGAGCCGTCGCGGATCACTCGGCCGTTGGCCTCGAAATCGGACATAAAGTCAGTGGCCCAGGCGACGTCTGACGGTGTGGGGCTGATGACCTCGTTGATGATGCTGGTCTGGTCGATGGCGAGGCAGAGCTTGCCGGTCATGCCCATCATGACGGTCACTCCGGTCTGCTCGCGCAGGATCGGGTGGTTGGTGCCCACGGTGGGGCCGTCGATGGGGCCGGGCAGGTTGCCTACGCGGCTGGCCACAACCAGCTTGGCCCGCGGATACGCCATGGCTTCCGCCGTGGCCGACATACCTGTATCGCGGCGGAAATCACCGGAACCGAAGGCAAGCCTGAACACACCCTGGGCCCTGGCGATGTGGTTGGCTTCCTCGATGCCGAGGGCGGATTCCACCAGTGCGATGACGGGAGTCTTGCCGTCCATCCGGTGGAAGCTTTCCGTAACCTGATCGGCGGATTCGGTCTTGGCCAGCACCACGCCGAGCAGGCCGGGGGTGCCCCGGAGGCCGGCAAGGTCGTCAGCCCAGAACCGGCTGGTGGCATCGTTGATCCGGACCCAGGCCTTGCCGCCGCCGGCCAGCCAGTTCACCACGTGTCCGCGGGCCTCGTCCTTTTGCGACGGGTCAACGGCGTCCTCAATGTCCAGAATGATCGAATCCGCACGGGATATTGCCGACTGGTCAAAAAGCTCGGTTTTCATTGCATTGACCAGGAGCCACGAACGGGCAATTTCGGCGGGGATATTGCGTTCGGGGCGCACTGTCTCGGCGGCGGTGGTAGACGTCATGGTTCTACCGTATCCGCCCGGGCCCTGCGAACGCGAAGATAACGGGGCCTGACCGGAGACCAATACGAACAAAAAGCGCCGGCCCGCCCCGCCGGGCTCTGGGGACAGCCTGTGGGGCGCCCAAGGCATTCCAGTGCAGGGTCGAGCCGGGGCCACAGGGCCCAGTGTCCACTCGCTGAGCCGCCTCAAGGCTTTGCAGGCTGCTCAATTGCCGGACCGGAGCTTCCGGCACAGTTGTCATGAGAACCCCGTCTGGCGCCAAGGCACTCCAGTGGAGACCTTGAATGCGCGCTTGAATGCTGCGCCCGAATCCACACCTTGTCAATCAATTTAATTGATCAGTGGCCTGCGGTCATTTCCTGAAATTCGCCGGCGTTCCGCCTCCCTGCCGTCACGTGGCTTCATCCGCCTCAACGCTGTGACTTGTGACGCCCTTTTTGCGCCCTGTTTCCGCGGATTTCCAAGGGTTTCCCGCCATGACACGCCTGCTTTCCTCCGCTGGCCAATTGCGCTTACATCGTTCCAACGGCCTGACGTCCGGTCAGCCACCCGCATAACGCAACAGCCGAAAAGGAACCCCCATGAAAAGACACATGACCATCCTCAGCGCTGCGACCGCCGTCGTCATCGCGGTGACGGTGTCGGGCTGCGGCGGAACCGCCGACGCCGGCGGCAGCACGGCCGGCACCCCGGCCGAGGTGAAGGAACTGCGCTACCAGGGGTGGGCCAACACAGTGACACTCCCGGAGCTGGCGCAGGATCTCGGCTACCTGGGCGACGTCAAGCTCAACTGGGTGGGCAACACCATCAGCGGCCCGCAGGACATCCAGTCGGCCGCCACCGGACAGACAGACTTCGGCGGCGCCTTCGCGGGAGCCGTGGTCAAGCTGATCGAAGCGGGAGCGCCGGTAAAGGCCGTCGTCAACTACTACGGCGAGGACGGGAAGACCTTCAACGGCTTCTACGTCAAGGAAGACAGCAACATCCGCAACGCCCGGGACTTCATCGGCAAGAAGATCGGCGTCAACACCCTGGGCGCCCACTCGGACGCAGTCATCAACACGTACCTGCAGAAGAACGGCCTCAGCGCGGACGAGATCAAGCAGGTCCAGTTGGTGGTTGTCCCGCCGAACGACACCGAAGAGGCGATCCGCCGCGGCCAGGTAGATGCCGGCTCGCTGGGCAGCATCCTGCAGGACAAGGCCGTGGCCAACGGCGGGCTGCGTTCCGTCTTCAGCGACTTTGAATTCTTCGGCACGTTTGCCGGCGGACCCTACGTGCTGCGGAACGACTTCATCGCCAGGAACCCCAACACCACCAAGACCTTCACCACGGGTGTGGCCAAGGGAATCGAATGGGAACGCAGCACCCCGCGTGAAGAAGTCATTGCCCGATTCACCAAGATCATGGCCGACCGCGGACGCAGCGAAAACCCGGCCGCCCTGCGGTACTGGAAGAGCGTCGGCGTGCCCTCCAAGGGCGAAATCAAGGACGAGGATTTCACCCGCTGGGGCAAGTGGCTCAAGGACACCGGCATCACCAAAGGCGACCTGGACCCGAAGAAGCTCTACACCAATGAGTTCAACTCCCTGGTGACGGCCTCCGCCCCGGCCACAGCCCCCGCCTCGAAAGGATAGCCATGACTCCGAAGATCAGCCTTAGGAACGTCACCAAGGACTTCACCGTCCGCCAGGGAAAGGGCGCGCGCCGGCAGGAGGGGCCGACTTTACTCACGGCCCTGGATGACCTCAGCCTGGACGTGGCCGCCGGAGAGTTCCTGACCCTGGTGGGACCCAGCGGATCCGGCAAGACCACCCTCCTGGATCTCCTCGCCGGCCTCTCCCGCCCCACCTCCGGAAAGGTGCTGGTGGACGGCAGGGAAGTGACCGGCCCGGGCCCGGACCGCGCCGTGGTTTTCCAGCAGTACGCCTTGTTCCCGTGGCGTACAGCCTCGGCCAATGTCTCCATCGGCCTGGAAAACTCAGGCCTTTCGAGGACGCAGCGGGCGGCGAAGCAAGCGAATTCCTTGACCTGGTGGGCCTGGCCGGGTTCGAGGACCGCTATCCGCATGAACTGTCCGGCGGTATGAAGCAGCGCGTGGCAATTGCCAGAAGCCTCGCCTATGAGCCGGACGTTCTGCTGATGGACGAGCCCTTCGCCGCGCTGGATGCCCAGACCCGCGAACAGCTCCAGGACGAGCTGCTCCGGATCTGGAAAGCCACGGGCAAGACCATCGTTTTTATCACCCACGGCATCGACGAAGCCGTGTACCTGGGCCAGCGGGTGGCCGTGCTGAGTGCCAGGCCTGGCCGGCTCAAGGAGATGGTGGACATCAATATCCCCGGCCGCGACGGCGATGCGGACATCCGTTCCCATCCGGCGTTTGTGGAACACCGGCACCAGGTGTGGTCCCTGCTGCATGATGAGGTCCGTCTGGCCCAGGATGCGGCCACCGGAAGATCCTCCCTGACGGGACTGCCGCCGACGAACTCCCACCGGAAAAGAGCGCCGCCTGATGACCGCTGTATTGACCAAATCCCCCGAGGCGAGTGCCGCCGTCGGGCCTTCCCTCCCGCCTGGAGAGTCTTTTCCGGAAAGCCAAGAACGTACGACGGCGGCGGCCCGGCTTTCCGTGGCTGCCGGAGTCGCCGGCAGGGCCGGCCGGAAATCCCTCGCCGTGGTGCTGTTCCTGGCGCTGTGGGAGTTCGGGCCGCTGTACCTGGCCAGCCCGTCCACCCGGGTGTTCCTGCCGCCGCTGCATGAAGTCCTGGCGGCCGGGGCGAAGCTTATCGAAACAGGGCAGCTGCAGAACCACCTGCAGGCCAGCCTCACCCGCTCCTTGTCCGGCTTCGGCATCGCCGTGGTCTTGGCTGTGATTCTCGGCCTGCTGATCGCCTGGTACGGCTGGCTGAACTCGTTCCTGAACCCGCTGCTGGAGCTGTTCCGCAACACTGCCACGCTGGCGCTGCTGCCGGTTTTCACGCTGCTGCTGGGCATCGGCGAGGAATCCAAGATCACCATCGTGGGCTATGCAGCCTTCTTCCCGGTGCTGCTGAACACCATTGCCGGCGTCCGGACCGTTGACCCGCTGCTGATCCGGGCCGCCAGATCCCTGGGGCTCAACAGCTTCCGGCTGTTCCAGAAGGTGATCCTGCCGTCCGCCGTTCCCACCATTTTCACCGGCATCCGGATGGCGGGAACGTCCTCGATCCTGGTGCTGATCGCGGCGGAAATGGTGGGCGCAAAGGCCGGCCTCGGCTACCTCATTGTCAACGCCCAGATGAGTTTCCTCATCCCGGACATGTACGCGGGCATCCTGACCGTATCCATCCTGGGCCTGCTGGTGAACTTCATCCTGGTGGCCCTGGAGCGGCATTTCTCACGCTGGCGTACCGCCGTCGGGTCCCAGTCCGGCTGACTCCCCAGACCAAACACTCCTCCACCTCGAACATCCGGAAAGTAAGGAAAAAACAATGACCGCAATCACCGAGACCAAACTTGAATTCGCCAAACTGGGATCCCGGATCGGCGCGGAAATCCGGGGCCTGGATCTCAGCGGAGAACTGAGCAATGACACCGTGTCGCGGATCCGCGCGGCCCTGAACGAGCACAAGGCACTCGTGTTCCGGGCGGCAAACATCCTCACCGACGAAGCCCAGGTGAAGTTTGCGGGCCACTTCGGACCGCTCACGAAGGCCCACCCCACGGTGGCTTCCGTGGAGGGCGAGGAAAACGTCCTTCCCGTGGACAGCGAGAACGGCTCGGCCAACCACTGGCACACGGACGTCACCTTTGTGGTCAATCCCCCGCAGGCCTCCACGCTGCGGAGCATCGACCTTCCGGCCTACGGAGGCGAGACGCTGATAGCGTCCTCGGCCGGAGCGTACCGGGATCTGCCGGACGAGCTGAGGAACTTCGCGGACGCGCTCTGGGCCATCCACACCAACGACTACGACTACTCGGTGCCCAAGAACCTTGAGCACCAGAACGCCGAGGAGCGCCGCAAGGAGTTCACCCGCCTCACGTTCGAGACCGCGCACCCTGTGGTCCGTGTCCATCCCCTGACCGGCGAGCGCGGATTGTTCATTGGGGGCTTCGCGCAGCGGTTCCGGATCGTGGGACTCTCCAACACCGAGTCCAAGGACATCATCCGGCTGCTCCAGGCCTACGTCACCCGCCCGGAAAACGTGGTGCGGGTGAACTGGGAGCCGAACCAGCTGGTGCTGTTCGACAACCGGATCACCCAGCACTACGCCCCGGACAACTACGACGGCCAGCCCCGCAGCTCAACCGGGTCACCATCGCGGGCGACATTCCGGTGGGCGTGGACGGCCGGCCCAGCCAGGCAATCCAGGGCGACTCCAGCACGTATTCCGTGGTGGCGCCGCTCTAGATGCCATTCACCCATGTAGCTCGCATTTGTTGCCGTTCCGAGCACTCGGAACGGCCACAAATGCGAGCCAGTTGGGTTAAGGGATGTTGCTTCCCCGGGCCGTGGCCCACAACCAGTACCACTCGGCCCGGGTCATGGCCGCCGCAACATCCGCTGCTCCGGCACACGCCCGGATCCGCTCCGGATGGGCGGTCCCGATCACCGGCGCGACGCCCGCTGGATGCTTCATCAGCCATCCCAGCAGGATCGCCTCGCCGGTGGCCCCCTTGTCGTCCGCCAACTGAGCCACCAGCGCAGCAGTGGCAGTCTCCGCCGCCGTCGGAGTTTCCGACGGCGCCCCGGTGAACACTCCGCGAGCCAAGGAACCATAGGCCTGAAGGTTAATGCCTTCCCGCGCGCAGAACTCCAGGGTGCCGTGCGGGAAGCTGTAGTCCACTGATTCCACATGGTTCACCAGGACGGTGCTCTCCAGCCAGGCACGCTTGAGCAGGCTCATCTCGAGCTGGTTTGCGACCACCGGCATCTCAAGGTGATCCTGCAGGGCAGCGATCTGAGCGCCGGACATATTGGACACACCCAGTTGGCGCACCTTGCCTTCGTCGACTAACTGCCCGACGGCGGATGCCACCTCTGCGGGGACCATCAGCGGATCTGGGCGGTGCAGCATCAGGACGTCAACATGGTCCGTCCGCAACCGTTTCAGACTGCCGTTCACCCGTTCCAGGATGGACTCCCGGCTCAGGTCGTAGTGCGTATCCAGCCCACGTTCGTTGAGCCTGATCCCGCACTTGGTCTGCAGCCGGATCCGCTCCCTCAATCCGGGCGTGCTTGCCAGGACCTCGCCAAAGACTGCCTCGGACTTTCCGCTGCGGTAAATGTCGGCGTGATCGAACAGTGTGATGCCGATCTCCAGGGCAGCGTCTATGGCGGCGCCGGCCTGATCCACCTGCGCCGCCCCATACGGCTCATCGGACCAGCTGCCGCCGAGCCCCATGCAGCCGTAAATCAGTTCCTGCATCAGCGCATCCAGGCAGTGGTGCTGGCGGGCAGCTTGCCGTTTTCCAGCGGACCGCTGCTGACCACCACCTCGCCGGCCGGAAGCTCCACTGCCTCGTCACCGAAGTTCGTGACGGTCTGCCAGCCGCCCGGACGGCTGAAGTGCAGCACGTCGGCGCTGCCGGTCTCATGCCAATCCAGCTGCTCTTCGGTCTGCAGTTCGCGGCGCAGCTTCAGCGCCGCGCGGTAAAGCTCGAGCGTGGATCCCTCGGTGCCGTCCTGCGCCTCGACGGCGTACTTGCTGAACCAGTCCGGCTGCGGCAGGTGGGACCCGCCGTCGCCGAAACCGAAGGAGCTTCCTTCAACAGACCACGGCAGCGGCACCCGGCAGCCGTCGCGGCCAACTTCCACACCCTTGTTCCGGAAGAACGACGGGTCCTGGCGTTCGGCGTCGGGGATTTGCGCCACTTCCTGGAGGCCCAGTTCCTCCCCCTGGTACAGGTAGGCCGAGCCCGGGACCGCGAGCATCAGCAGCGTGGCTGCACGGGCGCGGCGCTCCCCGAGCTCCACGTCCAGCTCCTCCCTCGGTCCGCCGGCCAGCAGCCAGCCCTTTCCGTCCTGGCCCCTGACGTGCTTCTTGCCCGTGGGGTCCTTGGGCAGGCCGTAGCGCGTGGCATGCCGGACGACGTCGTGGTTGGAGAAAACCCAGGTGGAGGAGGCTCCGGTGGCCTTGGCCTCGGCCAGGTTGCGGGTAATGATTTCGCGGAAGTCCCCGGCATCGAAGTCGGCCTGGAGCAGGTCGAAGTTGAACGCCTGGCCCAGGCCTTCGGGGCTCGCGTAGCGGGCGCGGCGGGTTTCGTGCACCCAGGCCTCGGCCACTGCGGTGCGTGGCGGGTTGTACTCGTTGAAGACTTCACGCCACTCGGCGTAGATCCCGTGGACTTCGTCACGGTCCCAGAACGGGTGCGAGCCGTCGTCGAAGCCGTCTGTACCAGTGTTTGCCGCGCTCAGCTCAAGCTTCGAGAGCAGCGGTTCGGTGAGGTCTTTTGTCAGGGCGTGGGCGACGTCGACCCGGAAGCCGTCCACGCCGCGGTCGGACCAGAAACGCAGGGTCTTGAGGAAGTCGTCGCGGATTTCACGGTTGGCCCAGTTCAGATCCGGCTGCTCCTTGGCGAAGATGTGCATGTACCACTGGCCGGGGGTGCCGTCCGGTTCGGTGATGCGCTCCCAGGCGGGCCCGCCGAAGACAGAGTCCCAGTCCGACGGCGGGAACTCACCGTTCGCACCCATGCCGTCACGGAAGATGTAGCGCTCGCGTGCGGCGGAGCCTTTCGGTGCGGCGAGAGCTTCCTTGAACCATTCGTGCCGGTTGGAAGAGTGATTGGGGACGATGTCCGCGATCAGCTTGATGCCGGCGGTGTGCAGGGCCGCCGCCATCTCGTCGAAGTCGGCCAGGGTGCCCAGCTTCGGGTCCACATCGCGGTAATCGTCGACGTCGTACCCGCCGTCGGCGAGCGCTGACGGGTAAAACGGGCTCAGCCAGACGGCGTCGATCCCCAGGGATTTCAGGTACGGCACCTTGGCAGTGATGCCCTTGATGTCACCCAGGCCGTCGCCGTTCGAGTCGGAAAAGCTCCGCGGGTAGATCTGGTAGACCGAGGCCTGGCGCCACCAGTTCGGATCGGCTGCAAGGTTTGCATAGGACAGGGTTGCCAGCGTGGCGGTGGTGGACAAAAGGAAGTTCCTTCGGGAGTCGGGCGGGGGCTGCTTGTGTGGGCGGGGCTGTAGCCGCGGCTGGGATTGCCGGAATCGGCCGGACTGTTTTGGCCGGAGTATGCATGTGCCCGACCATGTTCGGTCCGAGTATATTTAGATAGTATCTAAATATACTCACTCGAATATTATGGGCCGGGCTCAACAGGAGGTCAAGGACTGATGCCGGAAGCAGGCGCCGCAACCCCGCAGATGCTGCGGCGGGTCAATGCGCGCGCGGTTCTTAAGGTCATCCGAAGCATTGACGTGGCCACCGGCACAGAGCTGATGGCCCGCACCGGCCTCACCCGTGCCACGGTCATCGCCGTCTGCGAGGACCTGATCCGCCGCGGCTGGATCCTGGAACGTGACCCCTTACAGGACTCCGCCCCCCGGCAAGGCAGGCCTGCCAGGCGCTTTGAGTTGAACTCCCGCGCAGGATTCGTCATGGGCATGGACATAGGCGCCGCCACCGTCACCGCCGCAGTGGCCGATCTCCGGGGCAACGTTGTTGGCCGGTCCAGCCTCCCCTTCCGCACCACGGACATTCCTGCGTCAGAGCGGATCAGCACAGTGGACCGTGCCGCTGGCCTGGCTCTACATGCCGCGGGAGCCACCCCCGGCACAGTCCTGGCCGTAGGGGCTGGCATTGCGGCACCCGTGGACCGTGACGGCAAGGTGCTGGCGGCCCAGCATTTCTGGAGCCTGTTCGACGTCGGCCTCAGGGGGGCACTGAAAGACCTCCATGAGTGGACGGTACTCCTGGAAAATGACGCAAATCTGGCCGCGCTTGGTGAGTGTTGGCGCGGATCCGGGTCCGGGGTTAATGATCTGGTGGTTCTCCTGGCCAGCGAAAGGCTTGGCGCCGGGATCATCGAATCCGGGCGACTTCTGCACGGCAGCAGAGGGGCCGCGGGGGAATTGGGCTACCTGGACCTGCTGGAGGGTGTGGGCTCCGCCGACGGCATCGCCAAACTCGCGCCTGAATGGTTCGCGGCCGCAGCGGTCCCGGGACCGGGTCCAGCGCGGGGCCGGCCCGCTGCCGCATCCCGGGCTCCATTGACCGCGCGGCAGGTTTTCGACGCCGCGGCGCGCGGCGACCGGACCGCCGTCGTAATTCTTGACCGGTTGTCCGAGAGGATGGCGCGGATCATTGCCTCGCTCGCGAGCCTGGTCAATCCGGAGCAGGTGGTGATCGGCGGGGCGGTGGCCGAATCCGCCGCCGCCCTGCTGCCACGCATCATTGAGCTGCTGCCGCGTTTCACCGCCACCCCGCCGCGGGTGACCGTCTCCCCGCTGGGCGACGCAATTGTCACCGCGGGGGCCATCCGGCACGCCCTGGACTACGTCGAAGCAAACTCACTCGACCTGGTCCTCCCTATTCCGGCATGATCATGGTCCGCAGGTCCAGCTGCCGCAGGACCCGGTCCGCCACTTCGGGGTCCATAGCTGGCTCATTCCGGGCGGCCACCACTTCCTGGCGTGCGGCGTCCAGTGCGATGGTCTGAACGGCGATAGCCAGCTCGCGGCCACGCCTCCGCTTTTCCGCCACACTTTCGTTCCGGAGGCTGCCGTCCAGGAGCTCCGCGTGAAGCGGGTCATTTTGTCCTTGACGAGTGCTACCTTTTCAGCCGGGAGTTCCTTCATCAGCTCATTGTCTTTGAGCGCCGCCACTGCCGCTGCCTGCGCGCGCCGGGCCAGGACCCGTGCTGCATCGCGTTCCTCGGAACCGTCCTGCGAAGCATTGAGCACGCGCATCAGCCAGGGAAGCGTCAGTCCTGGCAGCACCAGCGTGGCCAAGAGCACTGCACACGCGATGACCAGCAGCTGATCCCGTTCAGGGAAGGGTGTGGCATCCGCCAGAGTGAGCGGCAGTGCCAGTGCCAGGGTTGCCAGTCCACGCATGCCGCACCAGGTCAGTATCAGCACCTCCTTGACAGACGTGGGCTGCAGCAGGTTCTTTCGTTTTCGGGCGGACATAGCCAAGAGCCCCAGCCAGCCGAACCGCACCACAAACACCAGCGCACACACCACCGATGCGGTGCCGATCATACCGAAGATGCCGCTGCCCTCATCCTGAACGACGTGCCGGATTTCCAGCCCACCAGGCCGAAGGCAAGCCCGGTCGCCAGGAGCTCCACCACGTCCCAGAAAGCCGCGCGGGTCACCCGCTCGGCGGCGTCCTGCGGCCTGGAATGCCGCTGCATCGCAAGGGCAGTGACCACAACGGCGATCACACCCGACGCGTGCACTTCTTCAGCCAGGATGTACGCCGCAAACGGCACCACCAGGGTAACCGCACTGCGGACCACCATGGACGTCACCAGCCGGGTGATCAGCGCCGTCAGCCAGCCCATGGCCATGCCGACCACCACGGCAAGGGCGGCACCGATCACAAAATTCAGAACGACGTCGGACCATATTTTCGTCCCGGAAACCGTGGCCGCCACTGCGGCCTGGAACATGACGATTGCCGCGGCGTCGTTGAACAGGCCTTCGCTCTGCAGAAAGGTGATGAGGCGGCAGGGCATGTGCACGCGGCCGGCAATGGATTCCACCGCCACTGGATCCGGCGGGGCCACCATGGCGCCCAACGCGATCGCGGCCGGAATGCCGATACCCGGGATCATGAGCCACGCGGCGCCCGCAACCACAGCAGTGGAGATGACCACCAGCGCCACGGCCAGCATGATGAGCGTCCGCCAGCGGACCCGGAACACAGACCAGGAACTTCGCTGTGCTGTGGTGAAAAGGAGCGGCGGCAGGAAAATGGGGAGGATCAGTTCCGGCGAGATGTCCAGATCCGGGAAGCCGGGGATAAATGTCAGCGCCGCAGCCAGGATGAGCATCAGTACCGGGTACGGCAGGCGGAGCCGGTCCCCAGGCCAACCGCCACCACGGTGGCGAGCAGGAGTCCGACAATGAGTGCCAGCTGATCCAGGTGCTCACTTTCCCCGGAGTGCGGAGCCGGCAGCAATCCTTGATGGATGCTCCGGCCGCCCCCACCACTTTATCGGGAAGTCCGCGGGTGCTACCCCAGCGGTTCAAGTGCTGCAGCCACCGGCAGCGTTCCGTCGCGGAACTTGATGGTGCGGCCTGCGGTTCCCGGCAGGTCCAGCACACCGGCAGCAACAATCGCCGTGTTGCTGCGGGAGGTGTTGGTCCCTGTGGCCGGATCGGCGGGATCAACTTCAATGAGTCCCGTGCCCGGGCCGTCGGTTAGCGCGCCCGGGCCAAGAATGGTCCAGGACAGCTCCGTCCCGCGAAGATACTCATCCGCGGCCGCCTTGGCTTCCGCGTAGGCGAAGAAGCTGTTGTCGGCCGGCACGCCGTGATCCGGCCCGGCTCCCAGATAGGACACCATGACATAACGCCCGACGCCGGCCTCGGCCGCCGCGTCCATGGAACGGATCGCGGCGTCCCGGTCGACCGAATAAGTGCGCTCGGGGCTGCCCCCGCCGGCACCGGCCGACCAGACCACGGCGTCATGGCCGCCGAAAGCGGCGGCCATTTCCGCCGTCGTCGAGTTTTCAACGTCCAGGACCGACGGCGTTGACCCGGTTGCCGCGACGTCGGCAGCATGGTCGGGATTGCGGATGAACGACGTGACGCTGTGTCCTTCTGCCGCGAGGAGAGTGGACAGGTGGAGGGCCACTTTGCCGTGGCCGCCGATGATGGCGATGCGGGTCATGCACCCATTGTGTCCCAAGTAGGTAGCAGCACACGTCGTTTTGAGCGCTCAAAACGACGTGTGCTGCTACTCAGTTGGGAAAAAAGACCCCGCAGGCGTGGCCTGCGGGGTCCTGGACTGTAGCGGTGGGGAGGCTCGATCTCCCGACCTCACGATTATGAGTCGTGCGCTCTAACCAACTGAGCTACACCGCCATAAATGAGAATAACCTGTGCCAAGCCGGTCAATAACCGCCTTGACACAGGCCCTCATCCAGAGCCCCCCACCGGAATCGATCCGGTGACCTCGTTCTTACCAAGAACGCGCTCTACCACTGAGCTAGGGGGGCAACGAGTAAATACTTTACCGGAAGATACCCCTTCCAACAAATCGGCTTGAGGGTCGGCCGAAGGGCGCCGAAACAGTTGCATCGTCGCCCTTTTTGTGGCGCGTTTGGAGCTCCGGGATCTACGGCAGGCGCAGCACCTGTCCCGGGTAAATGAGGTCGGGATTCGGCACGATATCCGCGTTTACGGCGATGAGCGCGTTCAGGTCAACACCGAACTGGACGGCGATGCCGCTCAGGGTGTCTCCCGGCTCCACAACCACCTCGGTGACGCGGGCAGGCTGAGCTGCCGCTGCCTGTGCTGTGGCGGCCTGCTGCTGGGCTCCGGTGCCGGTGCCCACCCCGGCACCCATCTGGGCATCAGCCTGGGAATCGTTCCCTGCCTCAGCGTCGGCTGCGGCGGGCTGCTGCTCGGGCTTCTGCTGCTGTTCTGCGGGCTTCTGCTCGTCCTTCCCGGCAAAACCGAGGTTCTTCTTCAAATCGTCAAGGAATCCCATGGGACAAACCTTTCAGTAAGTCAGTTGCGTCAGTAAGACAGTTACGGCCGTCTCCGGCGGAAAAGCACCGCAGCCACGCCGTCCGTAGCCACTCGATAGTACGGCGGCAGCAAGGGTGCTTCAAGGGTTTTGTCACCAGGCAGCCAGAACTTCACGAAATGGCCTGCGGAAATTCACCCGTGGAACCGCCAATAAACGCATGGATGGCGCCGGGAGTTACGCGGTTAAACCAGGATGGGCCGGCTCGAAAGCCGGCCCATCCCCAGACCCCGGATCAATTCCGGGGTCTGCACGCTAACTAAGACTTACCATTTGCCCTTGCGGTTGAAATCGCGGTGTCCGCCTTCATTGCCATGGCGCGGCTTGCGTGCACCGTCACCGTGGCCGCCGGCGCGTGAATCGCTGGCCTGGCCGCGGTCAGCGCCGCTGGCTGCGGGACGCTCGGCGCCCGCACTGCGCTGCTCTGAACGGTCGCTGTAGGAGCGTCCGCCACGATCCGCCGAGGAGCGCTCGCCGCCACCGGCGTAGCCGCCGCGATCGCCGTCGGACTTGCGGAATTCCTTCTTGAACCCGCCGTTGCCCTTGAAGTTGCCGCCGCGGTCGCCACCGCCGGAGTAACCGCCGCGGTCGCCACCGCGGCTACCGCCGGAGTAGCTGCCACGGTCGCCGGACGGCTTGCGGCCGTTGTCCAGCTCGAGGTGGATCAGCTCGCCGCCGATCCGGGTGCGGGACAGTGCGCGCAGCTGGTCGGCGCTGAGGTCCGCGGGGAGCTCCACGAGGGAGTGGTCCGAGCGGATGTCAATGCCGCCGATCTGTGCGGAGGAAATGCCGCCCTCGTTGGCAATGGCGCCCACGATGGAGCCCGGCATGACGCGCTGGCGGCGTCCGACGGCGATCCGGTAGGTCGCATTGCCCGCGGTCAGGGTGCGGGTTGGGCCACGTGAACCGAAGCCGTCGTTGGAGCGCTCGCGCTTCTGGTACTCGGGAGCCGACGGCAGTTCCTTGACCAGGAGCGGCTGTCCGCCCTGTGCCATGACGGCCAGCGCTGCAGCGATCTCAGAGGCCGGGACGTTGTGCTCTTCCTCGTAGGAGGAGATGAGGTCGCGGAATGCCGAAACATCCTCGGACTCGAGAGTTTCCGTGATCTTCTCGGCGAACTTGCCCAGACGCAGCGTGTTGACCGTTTCCGCCGTGGGCAGGTGCATCTGCTCCACCGGCTGGCGCGTTGCCTTCTCAATGGAACGCAGCAGGTACTTCTCACGCGGCGTCATGAACAGGATCGCGTCGCCGGAGCGGCCGGCACGGCCCGTACGGCCGATGCGGTGGACGTAGGATTCGGTGTCGTGCGGGATGTCGTAGTTGATGACGTGGCTGATGCGCTCCACGTCAAGGCCACGGGCCGCCACGTCGGTGGCAACCAGAATGTCGATGCGGCCTTCCTTCAGTGCGTCAACAGTGCGCTCACGCTGCTGCTGCGGAATGTCGCCGTTGATGGCGGCAGCCTGGAAACCGCGGGACTTCAGCTTGTCGGCCAGATCTTCGGTGGCCATCTTGGTGCGCACGAACGCAATGACGCCGTCGAACTCTTCAACCTCAAGGATGCGGGTCAGGGCATCAAGCTTGTGCGGACCCATGACCTGCAGGTAGCGCTGCTTGGTGTTGGCGCCGGTGGTGGTCTTGGACTTCACCGAGATCTCGGCCGGGTTGTTCAGGTACTGCTTGGACATACGGCGGATCTGGCTGGGCATGGTGGCCGAGAACAGTGCAACCTGGCGGCCTTCCGGGGTCTGCTGGAAGATCTGCTCGACGTCTTCAGCGAAGCCCATCCGCAGCATCTCGTCAGCCTCGTCCAGCACCAAGTACTGGAGTTCGGAGAGGTCCAGTGAGCCCTTGGAGATGTGGTCGATGACACGGCCGGGGGTACCCACAACAACCTGGGCGCCGCGGCGCAGGCCGGCCAGCTGGGGGCCGTACGCGGAGCCACCGTAGACAGGGAGGACGGTGAAGTCGGCCATGTGCTTGGCGTAGGAGGTGAAGGCCTCGGCAACCTGGAGGGCGAGCTCACGGGTGGGAGCCAGCACCAGGGCCTGGGTCTTGCGGGATGGGCCATTGAGATCGTGAAGCTCAGCCAGACGGGACAGCGCCGGTACTGCGAAAGCTGCAGTCTTACCGGTTCCGGTCTGGGCCAGGCCCACAACGTCGCGGCCTTCGAGCAGCGGCGGGATGGTGGCGGCCTGAATGGGGGTCGGCTTTTCGTAGCCAACATCCAGCAGGGCAGCCAGAACGCGGCCGTCAAGGCCAAAGTCCGTAAAGCGGACGCCTTCAGCCTCGGTGTCGTCGCCCTTGGAGGAATCAGCCTTGGGGGCCTCTTCCTTGGCGGCGTCAGCCTTCGGGGCTTCCTCAACAGCGTCAGCCTTCGGGGCTTCCTCAACAGCTTCAGCCTTCGGGGCTTCCTCTGTCGGGGCCTCGATAGTTACGGCGGGGGTGGATTCAGTTGCGTCGGCAACCGTCTCAGAAGTCTCGACGTCGATCACTGTAGCTTCGGCGTTTGCCGATTCGAAGGAGTCGTTCTGATTTTCGGGCATAGGGAAATTTCCTCATCCATAGGGGGCCAGCGGCACAACCCGAGGTGAGCGGAGCCGCAGTACACGTGCCTTGGTGCCGGGCGATCTTTGCCCGGCCGGTCACTAGAAGTCCGGCGCTTTCGCAATCCCGTGGCAGGACTTCCCGCTGCAACTCTTGGCTGCTATCCCAGCAGTCTGTACAGCGTTTTCTTTAGCCGGCTCTCCCTATGAAAATGCCCGCATCACATTAGCGGGCCCCAACACTTGCCAGTCCTGCCTCAAAAATTGGGCAGGAATAAGGGATTTCCGGAGTGGGGGATATTCCAAGTGTAGGGCAAAGAACGGCCGCTGGGTAACAGAACTGTCGACGGCGGCGGTGACCTTGCGCACATGGCCGCCCGCCGGCGTCGTAATTTCAGGTCCGCAACAGGCCGTTTCAGCCACCCTGCGGCGGATTTGCGCCACTTTCCAGTCCTGCCGGATCCGGCTGCCCCTCCATCCCCGGGACCGGCTGGCGTGCGCGGTCAAGAGGTGCAGAAATGCCGACGGCGGCGGTGGACTTTCGCACACGGCGTTCCGCCCGCGGCGGTCAGCTCAGCTGCCGAGCCGGCGGAGAAGCCCATCGAAGGCGTCGTGGAATTCCGGCTGGAGCCGGATTTCCCCGTCAGCCTCGGCGTCGCGGAGCGCCTCCATGGACTCGAGATCGGGGTCGCTGAACCATTTGCCGATGGTCACGCCATGGGTGGGCACGTAAAGCCGGTGGATATGGTCCCCTGCCTGGATGCTCCCCGTTCTGACGACGCGGAGGTAGGTTCCCACCAGGCCGGCCTCGGCGAAGCGCTTGATCCACCGGGGCTCATCCATGCGGCGTTGGAATGTGGCACACGGTGTGCGCGGCGAGGTGACCTCGACTTCCACCTGGAGCCCGATTTTCCACCGCTCACCAATCACGGCTTCAGTGGTTCCGATGCCGGAGACCCGGAGGTTCTCCCCGAAAATCCCGGGCGGCATGTCCCGCTGAAGCTCCCCCGCCCAGTAGTCGGCATCGGCCTGGGAATAGGCGTACAAGGCCTGGTCCTCGCCGCCGTGGTGGATCCGGCTGGCCTGGATATCGCCGTGAAGCCCCAGCTTGTGGACCTTCACGGGTCCGTCCACAGGCCGTTTATCGATGGCCGTGACACCCACGCTCCCCTCATCGCTGAGGAGCTGGTGTACCCGGCAGACTGCAAGTAATGATGCGGTGTCCATGTGACCAGTCTAGGTTCCCGGGCGGTCCCGGTTACCAGACCGCCAGGACGGGCAGTTCCGCGCCGGAATTCGTTAGCGGCGCGTCCGGGCAACGGCTAGGCTGAATTCAGGATTTAGTTCCGGCGCTTTGGCACGCCTGGATCCCGGCATGGACCATCGAGGGGGACACCATGGGCCCGAAACAGGACCCGCATAAGGACCCGAAAAAGGGCGCGGCGAAGAAGGACCAAGACAAAACCGCCGCGTCCGATTTCACCCCGCCACACGGCGATCCCGGGAGCGGACAGATTCCCCCATGGCAGGTACCGCAGCCGGAACTCCGCCCTGACCTGCTGGGCCAGCCCATTCCTGTGCTGGATCCCTTCGCCAGGGACCGCGAGCGCGAGGTGCATTCCGCTGCGGTGCGTAAGAAGCGTTCGCAGCGCCGCACCGTCGTCGTCGGTCTTGGTGTGACTGCCCTGCTGGCCGGGACCATCACCGCCGTGGTGGCGAGCAACCAGGACGAGGCTGACTATGCGCAGGTCTGTTTCAACGACGAAACCGGCGAGCGCGTGGACGATACCCAGTGCAACAGCTCAGCCGGACGCAGCGGGGCCCTGTACGCGTGGTACTTCTATGCCCGCGGAGCCAGTGTTCCCGGCGTAGGCCAGAACCGTTCCAGCTACCCCGCGGCAACCAAGACCGTTCCGAGCGGAGCCAAGACGGCCACGGGCTACAGCACCAAGGGCGGCACCGTCAGCAGGGGCGGCTTTGGCAGCAGCTCCAAAGGCGGAAGCACGGGGGGCTAGGCGTGAAGCGATTGTCATCGGAGCCCCGGCCGGACTGGAAGCAGAAGATCGAAGAGCAGGGCCTGGTCTTTTCCACCACCACCATGCCTGACGGCAAGAAGATCGAGTACTGGAACGAATCCGCCTACTACGAGTTCACCATGGACGAGGTGGAGACCCTCGAGGGAACCGCCGAGGAAATGCACCGGATGTGCCTCGAGGCGGCGAAGTTCCTGGCCACGGGCGCCATGGGCGAGATCGGGATCGGCCCGCAGGCGCTGGAGCTGGCCGGCGAATCACTCCTGGCCGGCGATATGGACATCTACGGGCGCTTCGACTTTGTCTACGACGGCCAGGGCGGGCCGGCCAAGATGCTGGAGTACAACGCTGACACCCCCACCGGGCTCATCGAAGCCGCCGTGGCCCAGTGGTTCTGGCTGCAGGACGTCTTCCCCGAGAAGGACCAGTGGAACGGCATCCATGAGGCCCTAATCCGGCAGTGGAAGAAACTGCAGTACCGCACCGGCATGAGCACACTGCACATTGCGCACTCGGAGGCCGAGGAATCCGGCGAGGACTGGATGACGGCCGCCTACATGCGGGATGTGGCCGGCCAGGCGGGCTGGACCACCATCGGGATCAACATGTCGGACATCGGCTGGGACCCCAACCTGAACCGCTTTGTGGACCTGGACAACTTCATGATCAGCACCATGTTCAAGCTCTACCCGTGGGAGCTCATGATGAAGGAGCCCTTCGGCCACCGGCTGCTCCAGCGTGCCCACAATCCGCGTTGGGTTGAGCCTGCCTGGAAGATGCTGCTGTCCAACAAGGCCCTGCTGGCCGCACTCTGGCACCTCTATCCGGATCATCCCAATCTGCTCCCCGCCTACCTCAACGAACCGGGGCCGCTGAAGGAGTGGGTGGCCAAGCCGCTGCTTGGGCGCGAAGGCGACAACATCAAGATCCACGCCGACGGCATCAACATGGAGCAGACTGGCGGGTACGGTCGCGAGGGCTGGTGCTACCAACAGTTCCACTCACTCCCCAGCTTCGACGGTAACCACCCGGTCCTGGGCCTGTGGGTGGTGGACGGCGAGTCCGTGGGCTGCGGGATCCGCGAATCCGACGGCCCCATCACCGATTACTTCTGCCGTTTTGTGCCCAACACCATCGACGCAGCCGCTCCGCTTTCAGCAAAGGCCTATTCCAGCAAAGCAGGTATCGCACTATGAGCACAGAGACCACGACGGCGGGCGGCGGCGCCGGGGGCCCGTCCGGTGGCGCTGTCCCCGCCAAGGGGCTCCACGCCGGGATCCTGGATCTCGGCGACTCCGTCATGCTGGGGCTGGCCTCCACCGCACCCGTGTATTCGCTGGCGGCCACGCTCGGCCTGATCGTTGCAGTGAACGGCAACTACACTCCCCTGATCCTGCTCCTGGGCTTTGTGCCCGTGCTGTTCATTGCCTATGCCTTCCGCGAACTCAACAGCGCCATGCCGGACTGCGGCACCACGTTCACGTGGGCGCGACGAGCCTTCGGTCCGTGGGCCGGCTGGCTGGGCGGCTGGGGTGTGGCGCTGGCGGGCATCGTGGTCCTTGCCAATCTGGCGCAGGTGGCCGGGCAGTATCTCTGGCTGCTGATCGGCGACGGCTCACTGGCTGCGAACAAGGCCGTGGTGACCGTTACCGGCGTCGTGTTCATTGCCTTTATGACCCTTGTGAACTACCGCGGCATCCGGCTGGGTGAGCACGTCCAGCGCGTCCTGACATACATCCAGTACATCGCCTTGGGCATCTTTGCGGTGGCCATCATTGTCCGGATTGTGGGCGGCGCTTCCGGCGGAGCGCCGGAAGGCCAGGCGTTCGACGTCGAGTGGTTCAACCCGGCCGGAGCCTTTGCGGACCCCGGCGCCGTGGTCCACGGGGCCCTGCTGGCGCTGTTCATCTACTGGGGCTGGGACACCTGCTTGGCCGTCAACGAGGAAACTGAAAACCCCTCCGTCACACCAGGCCGCGGCGCCATCATCTCGGCCTTTGTCCTGGTGGCCATTTATGTATCGGTGGCCCTGCTGGTCATGATGTACGCCACCGCGGGCACAGAGGGCATCGGCCTGGGCAATACCGCCAACCAGGATGACGTCTTCCTGGCCATGAAGGACGTGGTGCTGGGTCCGTGGGGCTGGCTGATTGTGGTCGCTGTGCTGGCCTCCGTGCTGTCCTCCACCCAGACCACCATTCTCCCGACGGCCCGCGGCACCCTCTCCATGGGGGTCCACGGCGCACTGCCGGCCAGGTTCGGCGAGGTCCACAAACGCAATCAGACACCAGGCTTCTCCACCCAGGTGATGGGTGCCGCCGCCATTGTGTACTACGTGGTGATGAGCTTCCTCAGCGAGAACCTGCTGTCCGATTCCATCAGCGCCATCAGCCTGTTCATCGCCTTCTACTACGCGCTGACCGGCTTCGCATGCGTCTGGTACTTCCGCGGCACGCTCCGCGGATCAGCCCGCAGCCTGTGGTTCCGCGGCATCCTGCCGCTGCTGGGGGCGCTGATGTTGACCGCGGCCTTCTTTATCTCGGCCGTGCAGATGTGGGATCCCGCCTACGGCAACACGCAGATCTTCGGCATCGGCGGGGCTTTCGTCAGCGGCGTGGTGCTGCTGGCCCTCGGCGTTGTTCTCGCCATTGTGTGCCGGTTCCTGCCGTCCGCCCGGGGGTACTTCCTGGCGAAGCAGCCCGGCGGCTTGGCGCCGAGGTGAGACTTGGCGCCGATGTTCTGCAAAAACACGGGCGCGAAGTCTCACCTCGGCGGGAGGCCGGGACAGGAGTTGCCGGGCAGCTAGGCCGAGAAACCGCCGTCGGACTTGATCAGCTGACCTGATACCCAGCGGCCCGCCGGCGAAAGCAGGAATGCAACGGTTCCGGCAACATCGTCCGGTGTCCCGAGCCGGCCGCCGGGCTGGCGCCGGGACAGGTCCTCCCTCAGCTCCGGGCCCATCCAGCCGGTGTCCACGGGCCCGGGGTTCAGCACGTTGGCAGTGATTCCCAACGGACCCAGTTCCCTGGCAGCGGCAATAACAATCCGGTCCAGCGCACCCTTGGACGCACCGTACGGAAGGTTGAACGCCGTGTGGTCGCTGGTCAGCGCCACTATGGCGCCGCCGTCGTGCGTTGCCTGCTGCGCGAACGCGGCGATCAGCTGCCAGCTGGCACGCGTGTTCACCGCGAAGTGGCGGTCGAATGCCTCGAGTGTGGTGTCCAGGACGCCGGAATCCACTGATTCTGCATGGCAGAGCACCATGGCGTGCAACGGGCCTGCGTGCTCTGCCGCCTCGGCCATGAGCCGCTCCACAGCCTGCGGATCCTGGAAGTCAGCGGCCAGCGCCACCGCACGGACACCGGTTTCCCGGAGCTCCGCGGTGAGGATCCCGACGTCGTCCGGCTGGATCCCCCACGGCATCCGGGCGTCATAGTCCTGCCAGTACGTCAGGACCAGGTCCCAGCCCTCGGCCGCGAGCCGGCGGGCGATCCCGGCGCCGATCCCGGCAACCCGGCCCGCTCCGGTGATCAGCGCTGTTTTGGGCCAAGCGTCTTCGCGCGGTGAGGAACCCATATGCCCCAGCCTAGTAGCGGCAGCCTGCTGTGTCAGCGGCTCGTTCGCCTGGCCGGCCGGCTGCGGTGCATATGCAATTCCCGGCTGTACCGAGCCGCCCCACGCGTTCGGCCGGAGGGCTAGGCTGGCCGGGAAGACTTCCGCGATCGAAAGGACTCCCGCACATGCGAACACCCGCCGCAGCTGCCGCCGCCAGGACAAGTGTCACAACCAGTGTCAGGACCACCGTTAGGACCGCTGCCGTCAGGACCTCTGCTGTCACCGACAGCCAAACCGTGGCCATCACCAACGCCCATGTGGTCCCGATCGAAGGCGAACCCTTCGACGGCACCGTAGTGGTCAGGGCTGGCAAGATCGCCGCGCTCGGCCCGGCCGTCAAAATCCCAGGGGACGCCGAGACCATCGACGCCGGCGGCCAGTGGCTGCTGCCCGGTTTCATCGATGCCCATGTGCATCTGGGCATGCACCCGGAAGGCGAAGTCAGCGCGACTTCGGACGTCAACGAGATGACGGATCCCATCATGGCCGCGGTCCGCGCGATTGACGCCGTGGACCCGTTCGACCCTGGCTTTGACGATGCGCTGGCCGGCGGTATCACAACCGTGAACGTCAACCCCGGCTCCGGGAACCCGATAGGAGGCCTGGCCGTGGCCCTGCACACCCACGGCCGGTATATCGAGGAAATGGTGCTTCGTTCCCCCAGCGGCCTGAAATCGGCTCTCGGTGAGAACCCCAAGCGCAACTATGGCGAAAAGAAGCAGACGCCCTCCACCCGGCTCGGCACGGCCATGGTGATCCGCAAGGCCTTCATCGACGCCCAGAACTACATGGCCAAGAAGGACAAGAACGCGATTGATCCGCGCATGGAAGCCCTTGCCATGGTGCTGCGCCGCGAGATCCCGTGGCGCCAGCACTGCCACCGCGCGGACGACATCGCCACTGCCCTCAGGCTCGCGGACGAGTTCGGCTATGAGCTTGTCCTGGACCACGGCACTGAAGCCCACGTCCTGGGCGATGTCCTCGCCGAACGCGGTATTCCGGTGTTGATCGGCCCGCTGTTCACCACCAAGTCAAAGGTAGAGCTGCGGGGGCGCTCAATGCAGAATCCGGGCAAGCTCGCGGCGGCCGGCGTCGAGATTTCCATCATCACGGACCACCCTGTGATCCCCATCCACTTCCTGGTCCACCAGTGCACCCTGGCCATCAAGGAAGGCCTGGACCGCGAAACGGCGCTCAGGGCAATCACCATCAACCCGGCAAAGGTCCTGGGGCTCGCAGACCGCGTGGGGTCACTCAAAAAGGGCAAGGACGCCGACCTCGTATTGTGGAGCGGCGATCCCCTGGATGTGATGCAGCGGGCACTGAAGGTGTGGATCGGCGGCAAGCCGGTGTACCACTACGACGCCGATGCGCGGGAGGGTGTCGCTGCGGCGCGGGGCTAACGCTGCGTCATGGGGCTAGCGCCTCGCTGAGGTGAGACTTCGCGCCCGTGTTGGTTGCCAACACGGGCGCGAAGTCTCACCTCGATGGAACCGGAACCGGAACCGGCACTGGCTCCTGAACGCTCCTGTCCTTGCGGATGGTGGCGCTGATGACGGCGGCGACGGTGCACATGGCGGCCGCGGCGAACCAGGCGTAGGTGTACTGGCCGGTGGCGTCGCGGATCGCGCCCGCCCCCAGTGCAGCCGCGGCCGCACCCAGCTGGTGGGCGGCGAACACCCAACCGAACACCACGCTGCCGTCTGCGCCGAATGTCTTGCGGCAGATCGCCGCGGTGGGCGGCACCGTGGCCACCCAGTCCAGGCCATAGATCACCACAAACACCATCATGCTGGGCTGCACGGTGGCGCTCAGGAGCAGCGGGAGCACGAGCAACCCGATGCCACGGAACTGGTAGTAGACCGCCAGCAGGATCCGCGGGTTGAAGCGGTCCGTCAGCCAGCCGGATGCGATGGTGCCCAGGATGTCGAAGATCCCGACGACGGCCAGCAGCCCCGCTGCGGTGGTCTCCGGCATGCCGTGGTCGTGGGCCGAGGGAATGAAGTGGGTTCCGATCAGCCCGTTGGTGGTGGCGCCGCAGATGGCGAAGCCTGCAACGAGCGCCCAGAAGGTGCGGACTTTACTGGCTCGCTTGAGCACCTGGAGCGCACGGATGGCCGCGTTCCGGCTGGGTTCCGCAGCGGGTGGCGCCTCGGGCGCGGGAGCCGCCGCTTCGCCGTCTTCCTGATCGCCCGCGGCCGGTGCCTCTTCACCGTAGGGCAACACCCCGACGTCGGCCGGTGAGTTCTTAAGGAACTTAATGACCAGCGGGACCACTGCAAACGCCCCTGCGGCGATCAGCAGCGAGGCCTGGCGCCAGCCGGGTTCCTGTGCCAGCATTGCGATGAAGGGCAGGAACACCAGCTGACCGGCGGCACTGCCGGCGGTGAGGATGCCGATCACCAGGCCGCGGTTTTTGGAGAACCATGTGTTCGCGATGGTGGCGGCAAACACGAGTGCCATGGATCCGGTCCCAAGCCCGATCAGCAGCCCCCAGGTGAGCAGGATCTGCCAGGACTCGCTGACGAACACGGTCAGTGCGCTTCCGGCACCGATCAGGACCAGCGCCGCGGATGTCACCGCCCGGATGCCGAACCGCTCCATGAGGGCCGCGGCGAACGGTGCCGTGAGCCCGAACAGCACCAGGTTGATGCTCACAGCGGCCGAGAGGACTGTGGTGGACCAGCCGAATTCCTGCTGCAGCGGCACCATGAGGACCCCGGGTGCCGCCCGGAAACCGGCGGCACCGACCAAGGCCAGGAATGCCACCGCAGCCACGATCCAGGCCGGGTGCAGTTTCCGTCGCGGGGTCTTGCCGGTAGGCAGCTCGATGGCATCGGGGGTGGTCATGCGGGGAGCTCCGTTTCGTGGGAGGGTACGGCGGGAACGGGTGCGACTGCGAGCGGCACCGGGTGTTCGGTGCGTTTGAGGCTGTGCCAGCTGGTGTTGGCCGCGGTCAGCGGGGCCCCGCAATGGGTGCAGGTATCGGCAGAGGCCGTGGGCAGCCCGCAGTCCGTGTGGATAACCCTCATGTGGGCGACATCGGTAGGCGCATCAAGGTGCTTTTCGGCCCAGATGATAATGGCGTTCAGGACCGGAAGGGAGTCCTCGCCCTTTGGGGTGAGAACGTATTCCTGGCGTGTGCGGCCGCCGTCCACGTACGGGCGCCGGGCCAGGATCCCGGCGTCGAGCAGCCAGCCAAGCCGCTTGCTCAGGACGTTGTCCGCTACCCCCAACCGCTTCCTGATGGCGTCGAATCGCCCGTTGCCGAAGAAAACCTCACGAAGCACCAGGCTCCCCCAGGGGTCGCCGAGGACATCGAGGCCACGGGCCAGGCTGCAGGTACGCGCGGACCAGTCAGATCGCAAAGGCATGGCATGAGAGTAGCTAACTATTCTAAAGAAAGCTAGTCCGGATGCCGCACGACGCGAAGAATAGGACGACGACGGCGGCAGCGCCCCTCCCACGGGATCCGCGCCGCCGCCATCGGGCTTGCATTGGGCCAGGTGTCAGGCGTCAGGTCCTGCTGTCAGGAAGTTGTGGACCTCATAGGAGGTCACTACGGGCTGGGCAATGCCGAGCTCGGCGGTGACGGGGCCGAGCTGGTTCTGGTAGAACGCATCGGACTGTTCCTTGGTCTGCCACACGTCCACGATCCGGGTGCCGCCCTCGGTGGCCGCCACCCAGTGGAACAACCCGCCCGGGGCGCCTTGCCCACCGGGCGTGAACTGCATCCCCTCGACCACTTTGTCATAGTCATCCAGCGTGCCGCCGTCGAAATCCATGACCACTGCAATAGCCATAATTGACCTCCAAAGAATCCGGCAGTCGAACTTTTCGCTGCCAATCGCAAGGCTAGACCTGACCCAAATCACGGTCAATAGACCGCGTTGACTCATAGAAAACCTCCGCGTAGCCGGATACGTTGCCTCATATGAAAACCTCCGCGTAGCGGCGTGGTTCGCGGTTGTGGCGGCGGATGCGGGTTATGCCCGTTTTCATGGAGCTCACGATGGCCCAGCGCCAAGCTGTGACGAAGAAGAAAGCCCTCGCCTATAAGAGCGCCGATCGTGCCGGCAGGCTGCTGGCCCCGATGCTGCCGGTCCTGATTGCACGGGGACGGTCCCATACCAAGCCCGGCACGCTGCTCAAGTCCCAGATCCGGATCCGCACCTGGGCCGAATGGGACGACGCCGTCCCGGGGTTTGTGGAGATCGACCTGGTCGGCCACGAGGGAGGCAACAGCTTCGGCGAGTTCTGTTTCACCCTGACGGTGACGGACATTTCAACAGGATGGACGGCGAACCGGTCCGTGCGGAACAAGGCCGCCAAATGGGTCTTTGAAGCCCTCGAGCACGTCACCGCCGTGTTCCCGTTCCCCATAATCGGGATCGATTCGGACAACGGGTCTGAGTTCATCAACGATCATCTGCCGGCCTACTGCCATGCGCAGGAGATCACGTTCACCCGGTCCGGCCGGGCAACAAAAACGACGGCGCCCACGTGGAGCAAAAGAACTGGGCCAGGGTCCGGGAACTGGTCGGCTACCTGCGCTACGACACCGCCGCCGAGCTGGACAAACTCAATGAGATCTGGGAGCTGGACCGCGTCTTCACCAACTACCTGCTGCCGCAGCAAAAACTCATCGAAAAGCAGCGCCACCGGGCGAAGGTCACCAAGAAGCATGACGCACCGTCTACACCCCGCCAAAGAGCGATCAGACACGAGACGATGCGCAAACGCGCGATCATCCAGATGAACGCCGCCTTCAAACAGATCAAACCGGCGGCCCTCTCACGCCATATCCTGGCCCTCACCGCCCAGCTGGAAGCACTTGCCCTGGCGAAAAACCAGCGCATCTCAGACCCGTAAACAGGGCCTGGAACAACTGAGCCCCCGGAGGTATTGCAATGAGGCAACGAAGACTCCGGCACAGGGACGCCGGAGCCAGCGGGTGGGGGCCGCACCGGGCGGCTTCCCCCAGTTCACCGCCGGTTCATGCGCGGTGTCTAGATTCGTCTGGTCAACTCTGGTCCATGAAAGGCAATCCCTAACATGACAACGCATGACGCAATACCGGTGAACCGTTCAACCCCAGGACTTTCCCGGCGAGGTTTCCTCGGCACGGCTGCGGCAGCCACCGCTCTGGCAGCCACCGGTTCGCTGCTCCCGCCGTCGGTTCAGGCTGCCATGGCAAAGCCGGTCCCGCCGGGAAGCCTTCAATCCATCAAGCACGTCATCGTCCTCATGCAGGAAAACCGGTCATTCGACCACTATTTCGGTTCGCTGCGAGGCGTCCGCGGCTACGGCGACAAGTCCGTGCCCCGCCTCCCCAACGGCAAATCGATGTTCGAGCAACCCCGGGCCGCAGGCGAAAGCGTCCTGCCCTTCTCACTCCGCAAGGCCGCGGAACTCGCCGGCCGCCCGGACTCGGACATCCAATACCTGAACGGGCTGGACCACTCCTTCTCCGGCACCACGGCCGCCTGGAACAAGGGCTGGTGCGACAAGTGGGTCCCCGCCAAAAGCGCCTCCACCATGACGTTCTACGAACGCCCGGACATCCCGCTGCAGTACGAACTCGCGGACACCTTCACCATTTGCGATGCCTACCACTGCTCCGTCAACGGTTCCACCAACCCCAACCGCAACTACCTCTGGAGCGGCACCACGGGCAACGAGCCCGGCAGCAGCAGCCGCGCCGTCAGCAACGCCGCTTACGGCTATGACCACGGCGGCTACAACTGGACCACCTACCCGGAACGCCTTGAAGAAGCCGGCGTCTCGTGGCAGATCTACCAGGACTGGGACAATTTCGGGGACAACGCCGTGGAGTACTTCCAGAGCTTCAAGGCGATCGGCCACAAGATGCTTGCAGGCGTGGACGGGAAGCTGCGCACCACCGAGGAGTTCTACGACCAGCTTGCCGGCAAGACGCCCGCGGACAGGGAGATCCTCCTCGCCCAGCTGGAGCAGGGCCACGAACGCCTGACGGACGCCGAGAAGGCACTCTTCGACAAGGCCATGCGGCGCGGCCGGCCGGACACTCTGTTGGAGCGCCTGGGCGCCGACATTAACGCCGGCACGCTGCCGCAGGTCAGCTGGCTGGTGCCGTCCGCCGCCGACTCCGAGCACCCGAGTTCCTCCACTCCGGTGGGCAGCGCCAACTTCGTTTACAGGCTCCTGGACACCGTGGCCAGCAACCCGGATACCTGGGCCAGCACCGCAATCTTCCTGAACTTCGACGAAAACGATGGCTACTTTGACCACGTGCCGCCGCCCGTCCAGCCACGTCCCGCCACCGGCGAGTCCAGCGACTGGACCACAGCCCTGCCCATCGGCCTGGGCCCGCGCGTCCCCATGACCGTCGTTTCGCCATGGACCATCGGCGGCTATGTCAGCTCCGAGGTGTTCGACCACACCTCGGTGATCAGATTCCTGGAGCGCTGGACCGGAGTCGAGGAACCGAATATCTCCCCGTGGCGCCGCACCGTATGCGGTGACCTCACCGGAGTGTTCAACTTCGATGCCGCCGGCACGCCTCCTGTGCTGGATCAGCCGGGCCCGGTGCCCGCCAGGATCTCCCGTTGGAGGCCGGACCCGCCGGCGGTGCAGGTGGCTCCGATACAGGAGTCCGGCACCCGCCCGGCCCGCCCGCTGCCTTATCGGCCCCGGACATCCGCCGTGGTCAAGGGCAACAGCATTGCCCTCTCGCTGGACAACAGCGGCACCCAGTCCACACATTTCACCGTGTACGGCTACGCCGGCGAGGTCACCGAACCGCGGCACTTCGACGTGAAGGGGCACCTGGGTACTGAGATTCCGGTTCCGGGTGGCAGCTTTGACGTGGTGGTCACCGGCCCCAACCGGTTCCAGTACGGGCTGAAGGGTTCGACGGCGGGGCCCGCCTCCGGCGTCGACGTTTCCGTCAACGGCCGGCGTGGCAAGAACGACGTAGAGCTGGAGCTGCATAACAGCGGTACGGAAACCGTCACTCTGTTGCTGGCCTCCCTGCAGTACGTCGATTCGAGCGACAAGGTGGTGCTGAAGGCAGGCCACAAGAAGAAGATCGGCTGGGAAACGTTCGAGGGCTGGTATGACGTCCAGATCAGTTCGCCAGAGGATGCCTCGTTCGGCCGCCGCCTGACGGGCCGCGAAGAGGACGGCAACGTGGGAATCTCCGGCTGACGCAGCCCGGTCGAGAAACTCCGGTGCCGTGCGGGAGCCTCTCCCGCACGGCACCGGAACACCGGCTTAATGCGGCGTCAGGGTGCCGAGGATCCGCTGGCCGTGGCGGCCCCGGCCGTGATCCCTGCCCGGGACGGCCGGTAGGCAAGCGCCCAGTAGACCAGCAGCGCGATTCCGCACAGCACACCAAGGCTGGCAACGATCAGCTGCCACTGCGTCTGCGGATCCTTGCCCCATTCGCGGGCACCGGCCATCACGGCCAGATACTTGGGCGTGAGGTAGAACGAGACCGCGGTCACGGCCACAATGATCCAGCCCCACAGGCGCATTTTGCCGTAGCGGGAGGGGACCCGGTGCATTGCGAAAGCCATGGACGGCAGCGCCACCGCCATCCACACCCAGTGGTGCGACCATGAAACGGGGCTGATCAGCAGCATCAGCACCGCGGTGGCGGAAACTGCGACGAAGTTCTCATCTGCGGCCACGGCCCATTTAATCACGAGCGCAGCCACGGCCACCAGCATGAGGGACAGCACCAGCCACAGGACGCTGGTCAGCCCGGAGTCAGGCAAGCCAAGGTGCAGAAGCAGGCCCTTGACGGACAGGTTGTCCATGTAGGCCGGGCCGCCGATCCGCCCCGTGTCCGGCAGGATGCTGGTCCAGAATGTCCTGGACGCGTTGGGCAGCATGGCCCAGGCAAACGCAATGGATCCCAGGAACCCGGCCGCCATCCACCCCAGCGCCTTGAAGTCCCGGCGGACCAGGAAGTACAGCCCGAATGCCAGCGGCGTGAGTTTGATCCCCGCTGCCAAGCCGATGAGCAGCCCCGCAGGCCACCTCAGTTCACCGGCCCGGGACTTCCTGTACAGGGCGAAGTCGGCCAGGATCAGGCCCATCAGGATGATGTTGATCTGACCGAAATCGAAAGTGTCCCGCCACGGCCCCAGCAGCAGAATCGCCGCGGTTCCGGCAAGCGCAACCGCCCGGAAGCGCCAGTCTCCGAAGGCAGCCCGCCAGCCGCGCAGCCCGAAGTAGTGCCGCGTCAGCCAGGCGGCCACGACGGCTGCCCCGACGAGCGCCGTCGTGATAAAAATCAGGCTGCTTGCGCTCAGGCTAAGGGTTGCCAGCAGCGCGAACAGCAGGGCCGCGAACGGCGGGTAGGTGAAGGGCAGCCCGTCGCGCGGAGCGTACAGCTCGTTGACGCCGGTCTCGCCGGTCTGCAGCACGCGGCTGCCGCCGTAGTAGTACACCTCGAAGTCGTTCATGAGAGGTATGTAGGCCGAGTACAGCACCACCAGTGCGACGACGACGGCGAGCGCGCCGGCCGCCGTCGCGATCCAGCCGCGTGTGGTCGGGGAAAGTGCCCGGGGTGGCGCTGTCACCGGAGGAACGTGAAGGCGTGCTCGAGGTCCGCGATGAGGTCCTCAACGTCCTCGATGCCGCAGGAGAGCCGGATCAGGTTCACGGGAACCGCCAGCTCCGTGCCCTTGACGGAGGCATGGGTCATTTCGGACGGGTAGTTCATCAGCGATTCGATGCCGCCCAACGACTCCGCCAGCGTGAACACGGACGTGGACTCGGCGACCTTGCGGGCCGCAGCCTCGCCGCCCTTGAACTGCACGGAAATCATGCCGCCGAACTTCTTCATCTGCTTCTTTGCGAGCTCATGGCCCGGGTGTGAGGGCAGGCCCGGGTACAGCACTGCCTCCACTTCAGGGCGCTGGAGCAGCCATTCGGCCACGGCCTGGGCGTTGTCGCTGTGACGGTCCATCCGCACGCCCAGGGTCTTCAGGCCGCGGGTGGTGAGGAAGGCGTCCATCGGGCCGGACACGGCACCGACCGCGAATTGCACGAAGCCGATCTTCTCGGCCAGTTCGGCGTCATTGACTACGATTGCTCCGCCCACAACGTCGGAGTGGCCGCCGATGTACTTGGTGGTGGAGTGGACCACCACGTCGGCGCCCAGCGCGAGCGGGTTCTGCAGGTAGGGGGAGGCAAAGGTGTTATCCACCACCAGGAGGGCACCGGCGTCGTGCGCTACCTTGGCGAGGGCCTCGATGTCAGTGATTTTCATCATCGGGTTGGACGGCGTCTCCACCCACACGAGGCGGGTTTTGTTGGCTGCTGATCCGCCGGCTGCTACTGCAGTGGCCACGGCGTCAGGATCGGACATATCCACCGGGGTGTTGCCGATCCCCCACTCACCCAGGACGCGGCTGATGAGCCGGTAGGTGCCGCCATAGGCGTCGTTGCCGAGCACAATGTGGTCGCCCGGACGGGTGAGGGCACGGATCAGCGAGTCCTCCGCAGCCAGGCCGGAGCTGAAGGAATATGCGTGGGTGCCGCCTTCGAGAGCCGCCAGCTGTTCCTGCAGGGCATCACGGGTGGGGTTGGTTCCGCGGCCGTATTCGTAGCCGTCACGCAGCCCGCCGATGCCGTCCTGGGCATAGGTGGAGCTGAAATGCACGGGCGGTACAACGGCGCCGGTGCGTGGCTCGAAAGCCTGGCCGGCGTGGACGGCACGGGTGTTGAATCCTGGACTCTTAGTTGAATTGACACTGTCTGAGACAGACATTGAAGATCCTTTCGGCTGGTGATCGAGCCTGTCGGAGATCCGCGGTTTCGACAGGCTCAACCACCGGGTCAGTTGCTGAGGTAGGCGAGGAGGTCGTGGCGGGTGAGGATGCCCACGGGGGCGCCGACAAACGTGACCATCACAGTGTCGACGTCGGAAAGCAGCTCGCGGGCGGCCGAAATGGTTTCGAGGGACCCGATGACGGGCAGTTTCTCCCCCATGTGCTCGGAAATCTTGTCCGTCAGTTTCGCTTCGCCTCGGAACAGCTTGGAGGTGAGGCTCCGTTCATCGACGGCACCGAGCACCTCGCCCATCACCACCGGCGGCTCCTGGGAGAGCACGGGGATGTGGCTGACGCCGTACTCGTTCATGATGTTGATGACGTCACGGACGGTCTCGTTGGGATGGATGTGCACCAGGTCGGGAAGCTCGCCGTTCTTGGATTTGATGACCTCGCCCACGGAGGTTTCTTCCCCGCCGGACAGGAAGCCGTAGGAGCGCATCCACTGGTCATTGAAGATCTTGGCCAGGTAGCCCCGGCCGGAGTCCGGCAGGATCACCACCACCACGGCGTCCTCAGGGAGATCCCTTGCCGTCTGCAGCGCTGCCACCACAGCCATGCCGGACGAGCCTCCCACCAGCAGGCCTTCCTCGCGGGCCAGGCGGCGCGTCATGGCGAAGGAGTCGGCATCGCTCACCGCAATGACATCATCCGGCACGGACTTGTCGTAGTTCGCGGGCCACATGTCCTCGCCCACGCCTTCAACAAAGTACGGTCGCCCGGTGCCGCCCGAGTACACAGAGCCTTCGGGGTCCGCCCCGATGATCCGGACCCGTCCGCCGTCGGACTCCGCACGGTCGGCGGAAACCTCTTTGAGGTAGCGGCCGGTGCCGGTGATGGTGCCGCCCGTTCCGGCGCCGATGACGCAGTGCGTGACTTTGCCGTCCGTATCCTTCCAGATTTCCGGGCCGGTGGATTCGTAGTGGCTGCCGGGGGCGGCCGGGTTGGAGAACTGGTCCGGCTTGTAGGCGCCTGGGATCTCGGTGACCAGGCGGTCCGAAACGCTGTAGTAGCTCTGCGGGCTGTCAGGCGCCACGGCGGTGGGTGTCACCACTACCTCCGCACCGTAGGCCTGGAGCACGGCGCGCTTGTCCTCGCCCACCTTGTCCGGCACCACAAAAATGCATTTGTAGCCCTTTTGCTGGGCCACGAGGGCCAGACCGACGCCGGTGTTCCCGGACGTCGGTTCAACGATGGTCCCGCCCGGCAGCAGCTTGCCGTCCCGTTCCGCCTCGTCGATCATCTTGGCCGCGATGCGGTCCTTGATGGAACCGCCGGGGTTCAGGTATTCCAGCTTGACCAGGATGGTGGCTTTGATGCCGTCAGTCACGTGGTTGAGCTTGATGAGCGGCGTATTGCCGATGAGGTCCAGGATGGACTGGGCGTACTTCATAGGTACAAAGTTACCGTCTCAGCGCTGCAGGGGTTGCCTTGGAAGCCACCGGTGCGAAGATTATGCAGTGAAGCACCTGCACTGGCCGAAGAACCGGAGGAGCTATCTCCTGCCTGGCGGCATGCTGTTGGCCGGGGCAGGGTGTCTGGTCTCGGGTTTCCTGCCGTGGCCGGCATTTCTGCAGCTCGCCGGCCGTACTGTTCCCGTCCTCACTTTTGTGGTTGCCATGACTCTGGTGACCGAACTGGTGGACAACGCAGGGCTCTTCCGTGTGGTGACGGACCGAATCGCTTGGTTGGGCCGCGGAAGTGTTTTTCTGCTGTGGCTCCTGGTGATTGCCCTGGCCACCGTTTCCACGGTCTTCCTTTCCCTGGACACCACGGCTGTGCTGGTCACTCCAGTGGTGGTGCTGCTGGCAGTCCATGCCAGGATTCCGCCGCTGCCGTTCGCCCTGACCACGGTGTGGCTGGCCAACACCGCCTCGCTTCTCCTGCCGGTGTCCAACCTGACAAACCTGCTTGCCCAGGACCTGCTCGCGTTCAGCCCGCTGAAATTTGCCGGGCTGGTGTGGGCGCCTGCCCTCGTGGGAGTGCTGGTTCCGGTGGCCCTGCTGTGGCTGGCGTTCCGCAAGGATTTCCGTGGCCGCTATGGACCGCAGACTCCCCACCACGTGCGGGACAGGAGGCTGCTTTATGTGTCGGGAGGAACGGTGCTGGTGCTGCTCCCGGCGCTCGTGTCCGGCATTCCGGTGGTGATCCCCGCCGTCGCCGCGGCCGTGTTTTTGCTGGCTGTATTCCTCTGGCGCCGGCCTTCGACGCTGCACTGGTCCATGGTGCCGTGGCGCCCGCTGATGCTGGCTTCGGGACTTTTTATGGTGGTGGAGGCACTCCACGCCCACGGGCTCACGGAAATCCTGGCCCCAGCCGCTGGATCCGGCGGAGGCCTGGCGGATCTGCTTCGGCTGGCTGCTCTGGGTGCGGGTGCCGCCAATGTTGCCAACAACCTGCCTGCATACCTGGCGATGGAGCCCGTGGCCGGATCACCCGTGCGGCTGGCCGCCGTGCTGATTGGCGTAAACCTTGGCCCCCTGGTTGCTCCGTGGGCGTCGCTGGCCACCCTGTTGTGGCATGAGCGGCTTCAGACGCTCAACCTGCGGGTCCGCTGGGGCGGCTTCGCCCTGGCAGGCCTGGCCGCCGTGGTGCTGACGCTGCCGCTGGCTGTGCTGGCTCTGTGGGTTACCAGCGGGATGCACTAAGGCCGCCTCGGCAGATGCGTTTTTTCGGAGAAAGTCCTAGCCAAGGCCGGTCGCGGCACGGCAAGCTGGCCTTGGCACTCCCACTCGACCCCCTGTCGAGCCGGACTCCCCCGTCGAAAGCCCCCCCCGCCATGGACCGGACCCTCGAAGTGGTTGCACTCCCGGTGAGTGATATTGACCGGGCCATCGGGTTCTACCGCGACAAGGTTGGCTTCAACCTGGACCACAACACTGTGAACGAGCACATGCACGTGGTCCAGTTGACGCCGCCCGGCTCCGGCTGCTCGATTGTCATCGGGGACCTTCCCTCGCAGAATGAAATGGCGCCCGGCTCAATGCGGGGGCTGCAGCTGGTGGTTTCGGACGCCCGCGCCGCGTGAGGAATTGCTCAGCCGAGGGGTGGAGGCAAGCGAAATCACCGTTTTTGACGAACGCGACGGCGGCACGTTCTTCGGCTTCAGCGACCCGGACGGAAACGCCTGGGCTGTGCAGGAACTGAAGGTCCGCGCCGCAAAGCCGCTGCTCCCGGTAGACGCACGCGGCCGCTTCGGTTCGGATTAGGGAACCCGGCCCGCGCCGGGCACAGGCGCCCTAGCTTCCTGCTGAAGTGTCGTTCTGCCACAGGCCCAGGGTGTTGCCCTCCGTGTCCTTGAAGTAGGCATAGAAGCCCATTCCGGGAACGGCATCCTTGGCTTTGGCCACCGAGCCCCCTGCGGACTCAATCTGTGCCAGTGCGGCGTCGATGTCCTCAACGTCCACCGTGATGATGGGGGTTTTCAGTTCCCCCGTGCGCGGGAACAGGGCGCCGTTGATTGCTCCGGGCGCGCTGGGCATGCCGGTCTCTGCATCCGATGGGGTGGTGATGGCGATCGTGTAGTCCATCTCCGGCATGGCGTTGAGCGTCCAGCCGAACGCACCTTGGTAGAAACTGTTGGCCCGCTCCTGATTGTCCGCGGGGATTTCGAAATGCACTACTCCGGCCATTGCGCTCTCCTGACAGTTCTGATGATCCGGCGCGGGCGGTCCACGCCACACGAAAATTCTAGTCCCGCGGTACGCCGCCGGTAAGGGCCCCGGTAAGGGTAAGACTGCGGGTCCGGAATCCGGTGCCGGGGGCTTTCCTGCCAGCCCGGCATGGGAGCATATTCCAATGACCATCGCCGAAGTTCCAGCCGCCATTGCTGCGGGTGCTGATGCTTCGCTGCGCTGGAACCCCGGGACGCCATATTCGCTGACCCGGACCCTCGGCATCCTGATGCGCGGCAACTCCGACCCCTCCGTCGGGATGCGCGCTGACGGTTTCTGGATGGCGTTTGCAACGCCGGAAGGGCCGGTTTCGCTGCGGCTCACGGCTTCGGGGGCTGACGGCACAGTGGACGCCCTGGCCTGGGGGCCGGGCGCTGAAGCCGCGATCGACGGCGTGCCTGCCCTCCTCGGCGCATGTGATGACTGGTCAACCTTTGACGAACCGGCCTTCCAGGCAACACTCCCCCGTCTGGTCACGGAGGCCCGACGCCGGAACCTGGCAGTGCGGTTCCCCTCCACCGGGCGTGTGGTTGACTCACTTGTCCCCACCGTCCTGGAACAGAAGGTCACGGTCATCGAGGCCCGCCGCGGATACAGGTACCTGATGCACCGCCACGGCACTCCGGCCCCGGGTGCTGGGACCGCGGCGCCTGCCGGCCTGCTGGTTCAACCCACGCCTGCGCAGTGGCTCCGCATCCCGTCCTGGGAATGGCATAAGGCCGGGGTGGGGCCACAGCGCTCGGCAACCGTCATGCGGGTGCTGCACTCCGCCGTCGCGCTTGAACGCCTGGCAGGACTTCCGGCGGCAGAAGCTGCGATGAAGATGCAGACCCTGTCCGGCATCGGCGTCTGGACCGCGGCAGAGGTGGTGCAGCGGACGCACGGCTGCCCGGATTCGATCGCCGTGGGCGACTACCATCTGGCGTCTTATGTGGGCTACGCACTGACGGGCAGGAAGACGGACGACGCCGGCATGCTGGCTTTGCTGGCGCCGTGGCAGGGCCACAGGCAGCGGGTGGTCCGCATGATCGGGCTGAGCGGCTTCCGCAAGCCCGCCTTCGGACCGAGAATGACCATCCAGGACCACCGCCAGCACTGACCTCCCCTCTTTCAAGCAACGCGGGGTCACTTACGGCCCATGTCAGACGCCACCTTGGGCCGTAAGTGACCCCGCGTTGGGTTAAGCGGAGCGTCGTTTGGCTCGCTTGATCCTCACGATGACGTTTTCGAATCCTTCGGCGAGGTCGTCGGCGTTGACCTTGAAATAGGACCAGCCTGCATTGAGGAACAATTCATCGCGACGATTGTCGCGGGACTGCTGTTCGCGCGCGAGGTGGTGGGCGCCGTCGTACTGCACGGCAATCCGGAAGCGCCGGTAGCCCAGATCGGCGGCCGGCGACCATTGGTCCTGCGGATCAAGCCTGAGCTGCAACTCAGGCTCGGGCAGGTGAGCCTCGCGCATCGCCAGCCGCAGGAACGTTTCCGGGAAGGAGTCCGCTCCGACACGCATTTCGTCGAGGGCGAGCCGGGCCTTTTCAACTCCCTTCATATTGGGATGCTGGCGGATCAGCAGGCGCAGTCCCTCCTTGTAGGCGTGCGGCTCGGACCTGAATTCCAGGCCGGGCCGCGGCATCCGGATCAATTGGTCACCCATTGCGATCAGATCTTTCAGAGGCAGCTCCTTGGCGAGATCCAGCCATGTCCGCGGCGGTGCCGATACCGGGATGCCGTCGATTTCAATGACCTCGCCGGGGTTCACGTGGACGCGATGGCCTGTAATGCCGCCGCGCCTGACTCGGGGGAGGTGGTGCGGTTTGCTGAGGTGAACCGTCGATTCGAAATCCATCCAGGGTGGCAGCCCGAGGTCGGCCAGCGTGGCGGCGGATTGATGCGACACCCATGCATCCGGCGTGGCCGCTGCAAATACCCTGGCACGTTCGGTGATCTCCAGCCTCCTGCCAGCCGGCAGGTAGACCAGCCGGCCGCCGTCGGATAAGTCATTTGCGCGGAGCCTCTTGGGAGGGACGCCGAGCGCCTTCGACTCAGCGTACGTAAACGGAACCAGTCGGATGCTCGGCGGGAGCGGGGTGAGGCGGACCATGTGGCCAATTCTGTCCACAATGTTCCCCAAGTTTGGAGTTATCCACAGCCCGAATTTGAAATAGAACAACGCGGGGTCACTTACGGCCCAAGTCAGGCACCAACATGGGCCGTAAGTGACCCCGCGTTGCCTTAGGACCCTATAACCCCAGCCGGGCCACCGCTTCTTCGCGCATCTGTACTTTGCGGATTTTGCCGGACACCGTCATGGGGAAGTTGTCCCGCACGTCCACGTAACGCGGAATTTTGTAGTGCGCCAGCTTGCCCCGGCAGAACTCGGCAATGCCTTCCGCATCCAGCGGTTCGGCTCCGGGCTTGAGGATGATGCAGGCCATCAGCTCCTCGCCGTATCTGGCATCCGGGACGCCGATCACCTGCACGTCCTGGATGGACGGGTGCCCGTACAGGAACTCCTCGATCTCGCGCGGATAGACGTTCTCGCCGCCGCGGATCACCATGTCCTTCATCCGCCCCTCGATCACCACGTACCCGCCCTCATCCATACGTGCGAGGTCACCGGTGTGCATCCAGCCCTCCGCATCGATGGCCTCGGCTGTTTTGCCCGGCTGATCCCAATATCCCTGCATCACGGCATAGCCACGCGTGCAGAGCTCGCCGATCTCGCCCCGCTCCAGCACCTCCCCGGTGCCCGGATCCACCACCTGGCTTTCCAGCTGCGGCATGGTCCGGCCCACCGTCTCGGTACGCTGGGCGAGGGTGTCGCTGCTGAGCGTCATGGTGGACACCGGCGAGGTCTCCGTCATGCCGTAACAGATGGCCACATCAAACATGTTCATCTCCGAGATCACCCGGTTCATCACCTCGATGGGGCACAGCGAGCCTGCCATGACGCCCGTGCGCAGCGTGGACAGATCATAGGAGGCGAAGTCCGGCAGGGCGAGTTCGGCTATGAACATGGTGGGCACGCCGTACAGCGACGTCCCGCCGAAATCCTGCACCGCTTCCAGTGCTGCGGCCGGTGTGAAAGATCGCCCCGGAATGATGGCGGCGGCGCCGTGGCTCAGCGCGTTGAGGTTGCCGATCACCATGCCGAAGCAGTGGTAGAACGGCACCGGAATCACCACCCGGTCGTGCTCCGTGTAACCCAGCAGCTCGCCGATGGAGTAGCCGTTGTTCAGGATGTTGTGATGCGTCAGCGTGGCGCCCTTGGGGAACCCCGTGGTGCCGGAGGTGTACTGCAGATTGATGGGCTCATGCGGGCCCAGTTCGGCCATCCGCGCCTTAAGGCCGGAATGCCCGACGTCGTCAGCCCGCTTGAGCAGCTCGGCGTAAGTCCGCTCCTCATCGCCTTGGGCGACGCCGGCGTCGAGCTCCTTCGAACCGGCGTCCGGCAGGAACACCAGCTCACGGAGTTCCGGACACTCAGCGAGCGCCTGGCGGGCCATTCCCACATAGTCGCTGTTTTTGTCCGACGGCGCCGTCACAAGCATCCGCATCCCGTTCTGCTTGACCACGAACTCAAGCTCGTGGGTGCGGTACGCCGGATTTACGTTGACCAGGATGGCGCCGATTTTGGCTGTGGCGTACTGGAGGATGGTCCACTCAGCGCAGTTGGGGCTCCAGATGCCGACCCTCTCGCCCTTGGCCACTCCCAAGGCGAGGAGCGAGCGCGCCAGGCGGTCGACGTCGTCGTTCAGTTTGGTGTAACTCCAGCGGCGGGCGTCAGCGCCGGGAACAGCGGCCGCCTCAATCAACGCATCGTGGAAGGGGAATTGTGCCACCACCCGCTCAAAGTTCTCGCCAATGGTTTCCTCGAGCAGCGGGACGTCAGTGTCCCCGGCTGTATAAGCGCGCATGATGGCACGCTACCAACTCGCCAGCGGCAATAGAAGCGCAACAGAAGGGTGTCCGGCGGAAACAGAGCCAGCAGGGGTGCGGCGCCCGGTATTGTGAAATCCATGAGTGCACCCATTGACCTGCTGGCCACGTTCATCCCCAACGACGGTGAGTTCTTCCGCGTGAAGCTCGCCCTGGAAATCGCCATCGACGAGGTGGTGAACGAGCCCGGCTGCATCCGCTACGAGCTCACCGAGGCAACTGAGGAAAAGCTGATGCTGACCGAGCAGTGGTCTTCAGAGGAAGACCTGGCCAGGCATTCCAAGGGCGCGGCAGTCCAGGATCTGAACGAATCCCTCAGCGCACTTCTTGCCGAGCCGGTGAGGCTGGACCGTCTCTAGGCCCTCCTCGTAGAACAAGCAACGCGGGGTCACTTAGCGCCCATCAACCACTGGTTAATGGGCCGTAAGTGACCCCGCGTTGGAGTTTAAGGCGGACCTAGGCCTCGGGGATCTGGGTACCGTCCTGCTGGGTACCGTCCTGCTGGTTTCCGGCAGCGGCGGTTTCAGCTTGCGATCGCGCCACATGGGCGTGGACCTCTTCCATGTCCAGGGCCTTGACGGCGTCGATGACCTGCTCCAGTTGCGGGCCGTTGAGCGCGCCGGGCTGGGAGAAGACCAGCACCTTTTCGCGGAAGGCCATCAGGGTGGGGATTGAGGTAATGCCCGCCTCGGCGGCGAGCTGCTGTTCAGCCTCCGTGTCCACCTTGGCGAAAACGATGTCGTCGTACTTCTCCGAGACGGTTGAGTAGGTGGGCGCGAACTGACGGCACGGACCACACCACGCAGCCCAGAAATCCACCAGGACAATGTCATTGCCCTCGATGGTAGTTGCGAACTGTTCACCTGTTATGTCAACTGTAGCCATGGTTCAACGGTACGCGAGCCGGATTCAGAAGTCCCCCCCGGAGCCGGATTGTTCGCTCCCCGCGTCACCGGGAATAATCCGCACCGTGCTGTTCCGCAGGGTTATTTACAGCCGCTGAACAATTGTTCAGTACCATGCGGTGCCTGCTGGACATCATCAGGCCAAGTTCGGGGTCCTCCGTGGTGCTGGGCGAGGACCCCCGGCCGGCCGGCCCTGAGCTGCGGCGCAGGATCGGCTACCTGCCCGGCGAGCTGTTCCTGGAAGGCCGGATCGGCGGGCGGAAACTACTCTCACACTACGAGGCAATCAGCGGGCCGGTGAAGCCAGGCAAGATCAATGAACTGGCCGAGCGCCTTGGCCTGGACCGGCACACCCGGAAGCTCTCCAAGGGAAACAAACAGAAGCCGGGCCTGGTGCAGGCCTTTATGCACGATCCCGAGCTCCTGGTCCTCGATGAGCCCACCAGCGGTTTGGATCCCCTGGTCCAGCAGGAATTCCTGGCCATGGTCCGCGAGGCCAAGGACAAGGGTCAGACCGTCTTCCTCAGCTCGCACGTGCTCAGCGAAATCCAGCAGGCTGCGGATGAGGTGGCCATTCTGCGCGACGGCCAGATCGTCACGGTGGCGTCAGTGGACCAACTCCGCGAAAGCGCGGTTCGGCACCTTCGGTTGAGCGCCACCGGAATTACCACGGACGACGCCGGTGCGCGGCTGGGCCGGGTACCCGGCGTCGGGCATCTTGAGGTACTTCAGGCGGGTGACGGCGTCGAACTCGCCGCCACGCTGGAAGGCGCCATTCAGCCGCTCGTCCAGGCTCTGGCCTCGTTCCACCTCGCTCACCTGGTCCTGGAGGAACCTGATCTGGAGGAATCGGTGCTGAAGATGTACGGCACCGTGGGAGGAAACGGTGACCGGCCATGAACAAGTCGCTCCCCCTCTTCCGGAGGGCGTTCGTTGATTCCTGGCGGTCCACGCTGGGCTGGGCCGCGGGCCTGGCCGCCGCCACTTTCCTGTACCTGCCGCTGTACCCGTCCATCGGCGGCAGCTCGCAGATGCAGGACATGATCAACGCATTGCCGTCGGAGATGACCAAGGCGCTGAACTATGACCAGATCGCCACCGGCCCCGGCTACACGCAGGGCACACTTTTCGGTCTGATCGGGTTCCTGCTGATGACCAACGCGTCCGTGGCGTGGGGCGCCACGGCAGTGGGCGGCGACGAGGAATCCGGCCAGCTGGAACTCACTCTTGCCCACGCAGTGACACGCGTCCAGGTGGTGCTGGAACGGGCGATGGCGCTGGCGCTGCGGGTGGTGTTGCTTTCCGCCCTGGTGTTCGTTCTGGTGCGTCTGCTCAACGATTCTGCCCAGTTGCGGATCAAGCCGGAAAACCTGTTTGGCGCTGTGGTTTTGTTCGCAGGCCTCGCACTGCTCACCGGAACCGCCGCCCTGTTCGCAGGGGCGTTGTCCGGCCGGCGTACATGTGGTCTGGCAGCCGGCGCCGCGGTGGGTGTGCTGGGGTACGTGTTCAACGCCGTGGGCCGGCAGAGCCCGGACGTCGAGTGGCTCCTGAATCTGAGCCCGTATCACTGGGCCTACGGGAACTCTCCGGTGTCCAACGGCGCAGACTGGGCGGCGGCCGGTTGGCTGTGGGGAATTTCCGCCGGGCTCGTCGTGCTCAGCGCGGTTGCGTTGCACCGGCGCGACGTCGGGGCGTAGTCCTGCGGTTTCAGCTCCACGAGTGCGGGGCCGGCCGCCGGGCACCTGGCAGGGCGTTGGTTTCGCGCCAGTCGTGAATCCACTGGGGCAGCTCCATGTCTGCCGGCGGTTCGCCGAACTCGCGGAGGATTTCCGCCTGACTGACAGGCTTTCCTTTACGGACCAGCCGGGTAGCGATATACGCCCGCGCGTAGATTTCGCCGTCCACCACCATGCGCTGCTCAAAATAGATGGCCTTGGCATCCAGCCCGATGATTTTGGACTCGATGGCATAACGCTGCCACAGCTGCAGGGACTTGCGGAAGGCGATGGTCTCACCGGCTGCCACCGGGCTCCAGCCGCGCTCTCGCATCTTTGTCCAGACGCCGCTCCGCACCATCAGATCGAACCGGCCCAGGTCCATCAGCGAAAAATACATGCCGTTGTTGACGTGCATGGCGATGTCTATGTCCGTGGGCAGCACACGCAGGGGAAGCGAGGACGTATCCCAGATACTCAGGGAAGAACGCCTGGCCGAGGTAAAAAGCATCACGAGAGTGCGAAGAAGCAAGTGCATGCCTGCGATGTTACCCGCCAGTAACTTCCATTGGAAGGCTCCTGGATCCCGCGCCGGATTCTGCGCCGGACGTTGCCCCTGAGTTCACCGGCAGTTCATGGATCTCCTGCAGAATTTCTCCAATACAACGTCTACATCGTCAGCGGCGAGCTAGGAGTCATGGTGAGCACCACCGAAACAATCGCGGCACCCGCCGCGCTCTGGCCCGATCTTCCACTCCACCAGGAACTGATCCTGGCGGACGGCCGCGGAAGCAGGATCGTGGGCACCCTGGATGGCATGACCGATGACCGCAGCACCATCTGGGTGCAGCTGATGGGAGGGCTGGGCCGGCGCCTGGTGCATCATCAGGACGGGTACTGGCTGGAACCCGCCGGCCACTGATCCACGGGGCCAAACCCGGCGGCTGACTATTCCTAGGCATGTCCGGGAATCCTAAACTTCAAGACCGGGAGCCGCGGACAAGCCCAGGTGCTGGCAGGCCTCGGTGAAGCACCGCTCTCCGAGCACGAAAAAGCCTCCGGAACCATCAGGTTCCGGAGGCTTTTCCTTGGGTGGCAGATGAGGGATTCGAACCCCCGTAGGCGTTGCCAGCTGATTTACAGTGATTTGACTAGCATGCCCACTGGTGTGCGATGGGGTCGTTGGGTGCGGAATCAATGGCTTTTTCGGAGGGCCGAGATTGGATCTGTGACTTACTGTGTCCGCATGGGTTGGGTGGTGTGTGCTCACCTAGTGATCACACGCCACCTTTCGATCCGCTGGGCTACGTTCCGGTAAGCGTCTGGTGCAGGGTTGTAGGGGTGACGTGCTAAGACAGTCCCAGCGCGGACTTCAGTGCCTCGTTCACCGCGGCCATGGTGGAGATAGAAAGGGCGCCGATCCGCCTGACTACCTGGTCACTCCATACTTCCTCAATGTCATCACACAATACTCGACCGCTAACGCACTCCCCATGGGGAAGGATGATGATGGAAGCAATCTCAGGCTTGACAGACGTCGTAATCCGGACCATGAGGGCCGTCCCTAGATGACTGTTTCTGGCGTTGTTGGAGACAACCAAGTAGTACTTATTTTCTTCAATTCCTGACGGTTCGATCAGGTAGACCTCGCCGCGGAGAAAGGGCAGATCGGAGGATGCCGACGGCGGAGGTCCGGGGTGAATCATTCGGAGCGACGACGGACCGGAGCTCTACGGCGAGCCTCACGGTAATCCACGTACTCGGGGTCCTGAGCGAGGAGCGCGTAGGCAGATCCCTGCGCTTCCTCCTTCAAGCATTGAAGGCCTGCCTCAAAGACTGCATGCACGAGTGCCGCCTCACTGGAATTCTCGGATACATCGGCAGGAAGGGATCGAAGCCGTTCGGGCGAACGGCGAATGAGCTCCAGGTCAGCCAAGTCGCGGCCTGTCATCGTCACTGACAGCCGGCGAGAGGTCGGCAATTCGACGTAGTGGGTACTGGGCATGCATCAACTATTGCATCACCAAGTGCCGCACGTCCACATGGCAGCTGAGTCATTCATCACATCGTAATATTTGCGGCTGGCGGACCATCGGCGCTTGACTCGGGATTTCACCGGTTCACCCGAGGCTGCAGTTGGCGATACCGGTCCACGTCCGCCCACGGGATGCGGAGGGGTGAGTTCTTCCGGCCCATCCCGGCCTTGTAAGCGTTGGGGAACGCTCCAGAGCGGGCCATGATGCGGATAGATTCGGGGTGGTGGTTCAGGAAGGCGGCAACCTGGTTGACGGTCGCGTCGCCCTCCCCCGTTGGGTGTGTTTCGCAATAGCCCTCAACATCAGTCCACGGGATTTTGATGCGGGCTCCCTGGCCGGGCATGTACGCGTGTGGAAACTGGCCGGAGCGGGCCATGATGCGGACCGCCTCCGGATGGATCCCTAGGAACTCTGCTACCTGCTTCACTGTGCCGTCACCGGCATTTACGTCGTTACTCATGGCCAGAACATACAGCCGCATGACGCGCATTGACGTTGTTCCGTAGGCTGCTGGGCGAGGCTCCCCAGAGTTCCCTAGCTAGGTTCCTCTTAGACCCCCAGAGTTGGCCTACGGTCGGGCATGGAGGCTGTCGGGGCTATTAATTGCCGGGCCCTGCCGTTAGGCTCTGCCCATGAAATCAATTTCAGGGGCTGCTGGCGGTGCGCTGCTGGCGATTACACTTGCTGGCTGCGGTTCGACTGCATCAGCCACGGATCAAAAGGGAACGTCGAGCTCTACGCCGGCGCCCAAGCCAACGACCTATTTCGGGCAGACCGCGTCCGCCATTGCCGCATTGGTGCCCGGTTGTAACGCCATTCAGGCGGGCGACGTGGGGAAGGGAGGCCCGGGCATGGCCTCCACAGCGTCCTGCGTGGTCGGGGGCCGCACGCTGGACTTCTACAGCTGGAGCGACGCTGCGGCCGCCCGCGGTGTGTCCGACGTCGTGCGGGCAAACAAGGCCGAGGTCTACTATGCCGAGGGGACGGGCTGGACGGCCCACGTGCGCCGCGACATGACCTTCCAGTGGCAGCTGACAAATGACGCTGGGAGCCTGATCCGGTACGCCTCCGAGAATCACGCGACGCCGGCTGCGGACCTAACCGGCGAGAAAGCGACGTCCCAGCAGATCGCGGACGCCCTCCGCGGCTTCGTCCAGCACCTCCCCTAGTCCAACTGCTAAAGTCCCAAGACTCGCACGAAAAAACGCCCCCGAACCCGTGCGGGGGCTGACCTTTTCAAGATTGCCCGTAAAAAGGTCGTGGCCCCCGGGGGGGGGTGTCAATCTGCGTACCCCCTTGTCTTCGACTTCCCCTGGTCGCATGGCCTCCCCGGGCTCAGACCTTTTCGTTGCATCCACCGGAAAGACCGCCGGCCGCCGTCCTGCGCTGGCCGGCAACTTTGCGGGATCCCGCAAAGTTTCCGAAGGCGGACACCCGAACTAAAACCCCTAGTTGCCCATGTAGGGGCGCCAGGCGTCCAGCACAGAGATCACGCCGCGGATAGCCCCATTGGCGGCCGTCTCTGCGTCATCGCATTTCGACGACGTCGCAGCACCCGACCCCATGCACGCAGTGTCCGCACCGGTCTTTGACAGCGGGCCCAGGGCAGCAATAGTCCGGTCCACTAGGTCCTTTACCTCGGGGGCCGGCTTGGGAAGCTTCAAGATGTCCCGCGTGGCGTTTTTCGCCTGCATTGTCACGGTCGCGGCAGTAATGGTGCAGGTCATGGCGTGGATCTTCGCGGCCGTGTCCGTCGCCACAATCTCGTCGTATGCGCAGCTGGCGATGTCCTTCGAATAGGCCCGCCAGCTGGATTCGTTCTCGGCGAGGATGCTGGCAAACTGCTTGGCGCTGGCAGTCTGTTCCACGGTCGGCGTGGGAGTCGGCGTAGCGGTAGGAACCGATGTGCTTTCCGCTACCGCTCCCCCACCGCAACCGGTCAACACTAAGGCGGCGAGCGCAAAGACGGGCAAGACCTTTTTCATTTATTCCCCCAAATTGATCAAGTGATAAATGCAGAATACGTGTTATCGCCGACAATATTGACGATGCGTCACCCAATCGGCGACTCGGTCGATCCCACGCGCCGTTTGAGCTGACTTAGTATCAGCCATCACAGCTAAGAACCCTGGTATCACCGAGGACTTTTGGGCTGTGATCACACACGTCACGGGGATTGGCCCGCTTGTGCCAACCAGATGAGGAAAAGGCCCCGGGCGGTTGTCACCGGGGCCTTGCCTTCTAGAGTGGCCCTCCGCTGCTTGGGGGGATGCGGGCACGGTTTCCTACTAGACGGGGAGGCGCAGTTTCTTGCGCCCCACGATGTTCGCCGTGGCGATGGTTTCCGCCCCGACCTTGACGGCCACGGGCCGGTGTGCGAGCTGGACGACGGCCATCAGCAGTTTCCGGTCGCCCTCGCTGAAGCCGACCGTCACCGGCCCGGTGGCCTGCTGTTGCACCGGCCATTGCCCGGTGCGGTTGGCTTCCAGCACGTTCCCGGCACCCAGTGACTGGACCGAGGCGCGGTTGACGACGATCTCGCCCGGGGTGAGCATCGCCGGGACCGTGTCCGTGCCCCGCGGCTGCCATGGCTGGCCGCCGGACGCAAGGTAGGCAACTTCACCGCCCGTCGCGAAGCCCTGAATGATGCCCCGCCCGGCCGTCCCCGAGGAGGGGGCCGTGCCGTCACCGATGGAAGAGTTGCGGGTGATCACATCAATGACCTTGCCCCGCAACGCATCGACGTGCGCCTGGAACGCGGCGAGGTCCGCCTCGGCCCGGGCCTTGTCCACTTCGAGCTTCGTGGGTTTGACCTTGAGTTTGTCCACGTTGTACAGCTTGTTGATGTACGCCTGCACCCCACCGGTGAGTAGGCCCTGGGCGCGCATGGAGTTCTCCAGCGCGGTCTTGGACGCCCCGTAGGCTTTGGTGCCGGCCTTCGTGCTGCCGGTGGACTTCGCGACGGCCTCCGCCGCGGCCTGGTCGGCTGCGGCCTTGTTCTGCAGGGCCTGCTGGTTCGACACCGCGGCCGCCGTGCCGCCCCGGATCGCGGTGCCGTTCTGGACGAACGACGCCGTGACAGAGTTCGTGGCCGCCGCCGAGCGGGTCTGGGCCTGCTCCAGAGACAGCGACGTGCCGTTGAGTGAATCCATGGACTGCTTGAGCAGCCCGGCGGCGTTGTTCTGCAACTGCATGTTCAGGGTCGTCTGCGCCAGCTGCGCAGCCGTTTTTTCCTGTGCCGCGGTGGCTGCCTGATACATGCCCACGGAGGTCCCGTACTGCGCCGCGGAAGCCTGCAACGCCGCGGCCTGCCCGGTGGCCGCACCGGCCGTGGTGTCCATGGCCGCCGCCAAGTCGGCGTTCTTCTGCTTCGCCCCGTCAATGGCACCGGACTGGCCCCTGACCTGGCCGGTGACCAGCTCGATGGACTTGCCCATCTGGTCCTGCGCCCCGGTGGCTTGGTACATCCCGGTCGTGACGTCAACGACACCCTGGGACCAGTCGTTCTGGAACTCACGGCCACGCTTGATGGCGCCGTTGACGATATCCTGGGCCCCGGCGACACCAAGTGTCGCGTCCGTCAGGGTCTTCTGTGAGATCCCGAGATCACGGGCCGCATCGAACGCCCCGGCATCCGAGAGGGCTTTCGCGGCCTGCGCCCGGATGTGCTCGCCGAGGGCGTCGTTGTCGTCCTTGAGCGCCTGGGTGTAGTCCTGGATGGCGGCGGTGCCGGTGTCCGTGCCGAGCGCTGAGGTTGCTGCGGCCATGCCCAGTCCGGCGATGACGGCGGTGAGGATGCCCACGACGGGGACGGCGAGGTTCGCCATGACACCGGTCAGGCCGATCTGCGCGGCGACCACCCCGATGCGTGCGGCGATCGCTTCGCTGAACGCAAGTTTCAGGGTCGTGCCCAGCAGCGCCGCCGTGGTCACCAGACCCGCGAGGACCGGCAGCGGGAGGGAGTTCAGGCCGTCCGTGAGCATGTTCAGGAACCCGAGCACGACGGGCCCGAGGGGGGCGAACGCGGCAAGGATGTGCCCTGCGGTGGTGACAAGGTTCTCGATCAGGACCATCACGCCAGGCAGGTTGTCCACCGCGTAGCCGACGAACTGGGAGAACCCGTTCGTGTTGCTGAAGGAGGACAGCCAGGTCACGAACTTGGAGAGCTCCACGGTTCCGGCCTGGATGAGCGGGGTCATGGCCTGCATGCCGTCGAGGACGCCGTGCAGGGCGGTCCCGCCCATGGCCCCGAGTGCCGCGGAGGAGTCCCCGACGAGCCGGTTCAGGAACGGCATCCGGGCGTTGATGTCACCCACCACGGTGTTGAACGCCCCCAGCATCGCCACCGCGGAGGTCTGGGAGAGCTGGTTCAGGTCCGTTTTCAGCGACCCGAGCCCGGCCGCGTACTCGTTCCCGACGACGGTGCCGTGCGCCATCTCGTCCTTGATGCCCTTGATCGCGAGGACACCGGAGACGGCCATCACACCGAACGCCGCACCCAGACCGAGGGCCGCGGCCCCGATCGGCGCCGCGGCGGCCAGGATCGCCGGGGACAGGGCGATCAGGACCTGCAATCCCCGGATGCGCTGATTGTTCGCACCGTTGGCCCGGTGGGTTGCCTCGGTGTCTTTGTCCTGCGCCGCGGTGGCCGCGTGCCGGTGCCCGGCGAGCTTTGCCTCGGCGTCCGACTCGGCGTTCGTCGCCCGGGTCATTCCCAGCCGTGCCGTAGCGGCCTGGACAGAGTCGTCGCCGTACTTCTTGGTGATGGCGTCGAGCTTCGTCTGCGCGATCGCGGACCGCTGGTACGCGACGTCAAGGTTGCGTTCGGCGAGTGCCACCGCATTGAGCTTCGCCAGGGCGGGCCCGACGTTCGCGTCGACCTTGACGGTCGGTTCGAGTGCCCCGACCTCCCGGGCTTCGGCCTTGGCCTCGGCCATGCCGCGCTTGAAGTCGGAGTCGTCTACGGTGAGTTTCGCGTCAATACTGCCGGTCGTCGTCGTCACGGTTGTTTCTCCTGAGTGGTTGGGTGTCTGCCGCCGGGTCCGGATTCCCGGCGGCAGACGGCGTGTTATTCGATGACTTTGCGGAGCTCGGCGGCCACGATATCCAGCACCGCCTGTTCTTCCTGGATGATCGTTGACGTCAGATAAAGCGCCTGCCCTGTTTCGTGGCGGTAGTCCAGCTCATACTCCTGCCGGCGGGCGTACGGGCCTGGGAACGTCACTTTCGCACCGTCCTGGGTCAGTTCGGTGCTGGCACTGGCACGGAGGTCCCCGGTTTCCAATGGGGCCCTCGAAACGGCGACTTCCCTCACATGTTCCATTGCCTTGAACGCGGCGGCCGGAATCCCCGCCTCCACAGCGTCCGTGATGCTGTCCAGCATGGCCTCAAAGCCTTCACTGCCCATCAGGGGTCCCCCCGCTCGGTTCCGGGCGGCCTAGCAGGGTGTTCAGCCGCCCGCGTTCCTGGGCTTCAAGGATCTGTTCCGGCGTCATGGTCTTGATCTGCTCAGCGGTGACCTGTGAACGCTGGTAGACGGTCTGTCGTTCGGTGCTCATGCTCCCTACCTCAGGCACGGGCACCGGGTTCGTGGGCGCCGTCTATCCTGGCGGCCTCCGCGTCGGTGATGTGCTCGTCTCGGCGCGCCTTCGCCTGAACTTTCTTCCATGCGTCAGGGTCCGGTGCGCCTAACAAGGCACGGAGGCGGCCCTCATCGTAGGCCTTGACGATTTCTTCAGGCGTCATGGATTTCAACTGATCCGCGCCTACCTGCCCGCTCATGCCCCGTAGGCCTTGGCCTTGGACACAATGGTGAGACCCATGCGTTGGATCTCCTCAGCCGTAAACGGGTCGTCTTTGGCAATCACTCCACCGTTAGGGGCAAGGTAGAAGTGATTACCTGCTGGGCCGGCAACCTCCGCATCAATGCTTGCAAGGTCGGCGAAGATGTCCGCACCGGCGTCGACGTTGTCCAGGTGCTTGAACTTGCCCTCGCGGGTCAACAGGTCCAGCGTCCGGTTGAGGAACACGTCACGGTTGATCTGCTCCACGCGGCGCCTGCCTGCCATGACGCCGGCAATACCGTAGGCGCCGCCGTCCGCCGTGAGTCCCACGCGGCCATGCAGGGCCGGGGGCGCCGTGGGGTGTATGTGTTCGGGGATCCCAAGCTCCACCGCACGCGCCCGGTATTCGAGGACGCGGGTATTCCTGGCCTCCACCGCATCCCCGAACGCCCGTACGGCATCGGTCACGGTCTTGAGCTTCTTGGCGAGCTCCGCACCGTCACCCTTGGCATGGTCTGTGATCTCCGCATGGAGCGCCTCAGCCGCGGCCAGGCGTGCGGCCTCCTGTGCCTTGGCTGCCTTGTTGGCCGTGAACTGTGCCCTCAACCTGGCGAACCGGGACAACGACTCCTGAGCGGTGATGTGCTCGGCCGTGACCGACTCATCCCCCGCGATCACCTTGGCCTCAAGTTCGGAGACCAGGGCCTCAGCCTCCCGAGCCTCAGCCTCAGCCGCCGTTACGTCAACGTCGGTCACTGCTACTTCATTTGCCATCATGCGGCCTTTCCAAATCTGTAGGTATCCAGGTCTTCCTCACTGATCAGCCATTGCCTGCCAACCTTGCGGGCCGGAAGCTTTCCCGCCACGCAGGCCCTGCGCACAGAACGTTCCGTACACTGCAACAGTCCAGCCGCCTCAGCAGAGGATTTCCAATATTTGCTATGTACCTCTATAATGCCCATCTCGCCAATACTGGGTCCGTTGACGGACACCGGGGCCTCGTCGGCTTTCACCGCCGCCATATTCAGTGCATGAAGCACCTCCAACACCGCGGGCGACGGCCTGCCGCCGGCGTTCCTCTGCGAAGCGGTCGTCACACCCAACACCAGCAACCTCAACAGGCCATCGGCGATCTCCCCTGGCACCACAACAGAGCCATCAGGACGCACCAGGCGGCCGTACATGGCTGGAATATTGGGCCTTACCACGTGCTCCCCCGCTCCGAGCCCGTAGGAGCAGTGAAAGCCAGTCGGTGGAACTTCACCGGACGAGCCTTGACCGGCACCTGCAGCCCGGATTTCGTGGTCGTCATTTCCACGTCAGCAGGGACACCGTCAGCAACCCCGTACGGTGCATACGACCGCAAGGCCCCGCGCATATCAGCGCTCGAAACCGCCTGCATCAACGCCATCACCGCGTCATCATGGCCAGCCCGCTCCGGAACGGAAATACGCAGGCTACCCGTCTGCAGCTGCTCAAACTCCAGGCTCCGCAACTGCTTCAACAGCTCAGGCTCCCGCGGGAGCACCAATGCATTGCGCTGCAGCAAGACCTTGATCTTCGAAAAGCCCGACATCTTCCGCCGGTTGTCCGTCCACACCTTGAACACGTTGCAATCGCGCCCGGCCGCCGCGGCGCGTTCCCGCAGGTTCTGCGTCACCGGCTCACCGGGCCCATTCACCTCAGACGCGACCGCCGGCAAGTAGTACCGGCCCGCAGTCTCCACGACCCGGTCAATGAATCGGCTGTACGGCCACCCATGCCGGACCTCAAGCCACGGAATGAACAACGCCAGACCATCCCCCAGCATGCCCGTGTTCGTCCCGTAATCCTCCAGGACCGACACCAAGGCCATAGCCGAAGCATCCTGCGCGAAACCCCAGTCAAGACCTGCAACGGCCGCATAAGGCCGGTCCAGCCACGACTCCAGATCCTCAGGCGGGCACATCTCGTAATCCGCGACAGCATTCATGATTTCCGCCTCAGAGAAATACGCCCCGGCCTCATCAGTCCACTCAGCCAGGAACTCCCGCCGGAAATACTCCGCCGACTCACGCAGCCGGATCTGCTCCAACAGAACCGAGTCCACCAACGGGGACACTGTGGAAGGCCAATGCCACGACTCCACCTGCTCATCAGGAGCATCCATCCCCCGCTGCCACATGGCCCGGAAGAAATGATCCACCCCGCCCCACGGCGTGGAAACCAGAATCACACGCGACCCCGGCCGGGCAATGATCGCCGGCTCAGCAGCACGCCAGATCTCCGTGTCAATGAACCCGGCCTCATCCAGGATCAACACATCCACCGGCCAGCCACGGATCTGCCGCGAAGACGCCGGCACGCTGATCACGCGGGACCCGTTCGACAGAGTCAGCAAGGACTTCGAATCATCCAGAACCGAACCGCCCAACAACGGCGAACCGTGAGCGAGGACCTGGCACTCCTCCAACAAACGCCGGGAAGCAACCTCGCCCGCTGACACCAGCAACACCGTGATGTTGCGGCGGGTCGCCGCCTCGAACAAAGCCACCGTCGAAAGAGTCGTGGACTTGCCCACCTGACGACCAGCACAAATCACACGGTAGCGGGCCTTAGACCTTGCCACCTCCAACTGGTGCGGCCACAGCGGGCGCCCCAACACCTGAACCGCGAATGCCCCCGGATCCGTAGCCGGACTGAACTCACTCAGCGTCTTCAACAACTTCCCCCTTCATTGCACGTTCGTAGTCCTCACGCATTCGGGTCAACGCGGATGCAGTATCGGCCTGGCGGGCCTGTGCCACGTCCTTGCCGAGACGCGCCGCGGACAACGGGTCAAGCCCCAGGCGGGAGCGGTGGTTTTGGGCTGTGGCCTCCCATCGCCTAAGCAGCTCCAAGGGCGCACTGGTGCCAGGCTTGGGCGAACTAGCTGCAACCTCAATCGGCATCGAGTCGCACCAATTTGAGATCAGACCGCATTTTGCTTCCGCGACAGCCCATGCCTTCACCGCCGCCGCGTAACGGGGTGCCCTCAGGTAGGCCACTGAATCATCGGCCAGCAAGTCAGCGGCCAACGCCTGAGCGATAGGGTCACGTTGCCGTGGGGAGCCCGCACCGTGCTTTACTGCGAGCTCATTGCCCTCAGTGAACGGCGGACGTTGCCCGGGGAACTCGGAAACCCAGCCCTCGGGCCCGGTCATGCTGCGCCGCCTGCCGGGTAGACCCGTGCCCATGCCGGGTTCAGTGCCCCATCAGCCCAGTCCTCGGGCCACCCTAAGCGCAGCCACCGAACCGCAGTGATGGCCAGGGGGATGAAGCCGTCCAGGTCACGCCGAGCCGCTAGCGAAAGGGCAGCGTAGTCGTGCTCGACGATGAACGTGCACCTTGCTCCGGTCCCCTCCTGTGTGGCGCGTATGACGCCGGCCCCGGTGAAGTCTGCCGTCAGGCCGGCGAGTGCTGGGTTGCTCAGGAAGCCGATGCTGTGCACGTCGTAGCTTGGATCATCGATCACGGCTCAGCCCTCCACACGTCGGGGGCGCGGTACGTCGAGCCGGAGGCCAGACCCAGCGAGCGGAGTGCTGCTGTGATCGCGAGTCCCGCGACGTGCGCCTTGGTGTCAGTGATGCCGTGCAGCTTCTCGATGTCCTCCAGCGCGTTGACCGCACCACCCAGCCCCCAATCAGCGGCCCAGTCCCTCATTGCGGAGTCGGCGGCACTCATGCGGACACCGCACGGGCCCGCCAAGGGGATGTGAGCTGATTGGGAGACAGTTCCCATGCCGAAAAGCTGCACAATTGCTGGGAACTTTCACGACGTGAGCACATGGTGAGCACAGTAAGAGGGCCAGGGCGCAGCCACGTACCGTGCGTGGGATGGTCGGCGGCATGGGCCAGCTTCTGCCCGACGCCCTGGATGTCACTGGTGATGGTTCTCGCGTGCGCGGGGTTTGGTGCTTCACCGGAGGAGCCACGGACCGGGCGGCCAGCACTCTTCCTCAGGGCGTTCTTTGTGGGTGCTGTTGTTGGCGGGGCTGTGCCTCGTGGTGGTTCCATGGTCATTTCGCGTTTCCTTTCGTTGAGTGTTTCCCACCGTTTCCGACCGTTTCCCGGAAACGGTGAGTGAGTGTTTCCCGTTTCCCGTTCTTTAGAACGGGACACACTCACACTGCTTTTAGGCCGGTGAGTGTTTCCCCGGGGTAGGGGTTGATGAGTTGGTGGAGTGTTGAGTTCCTGGGGCCGGGGGTGACGGTGATGTGGCCTAAGCGGATGAGTTCGTCAATGGCGGCCCTGATGGTGGTTTGTTTGCCGCGGACGCATGCACTGATGGCTCTGTAGCTCAGTGGCTTCCCTGCGTCCTGGAGAGCCTGGGAGGCTTGCTCCATGACTGCGGTGGGCTGCCAGTCTGCGCCGGCGTTTTGTTCACCGTTCCGGGGCGTTTCGAGCCGGTAGTGGATCTTGCCCGGTTCGGTGGAGTCGAACACGGCGACAGCGATTTCTTGGGTCCGGTCTGATTTGCGCCAGGGCCCTGCGTGCGGGCGGACTTGCCCGGGACGGTCTTTGCCGACGCGTAGGGCGATCCGCCCGATCATGCCGACGCCGCCGGGCTCGATGACCTCGAGTCCGTAGGCGGCCCCGGTGAGGTAGGAGAGTTTGGCCTGAGCGCCGATGGCGAACCGTCCGCGGCCTTCCTCGGACTTGGTGACGTGGTCGATGAGGAACACGGCCGCCCCGGTGAAGTCTGCGATCTTGCGGGGCACCATCCGGCCGAATGCGGTCACTTCGTCGTTATCCATGGACTTGACACCTAAGATGGCGAACATTTCCGTTACACCATCGATGATGGCGAGTCCGTAGGTGCCCTGCAGGAGGCTGCGGAACGCTATGCGCTCCTGGGTGGTTCCGTTCGGGTGCAACTGCGGGCGCACGTAGTGAAAGTGGTCCCTGATGCGGGTCGGCTGCGCGCCGAGCATGAGGAGCCTCCCGACTACCGCGCCCGAGTCGGATTCACAGTCGATGTAGAGCACGTCGACGCCCTCATTGATGCTGCGGGCTGATTCGGCCTGAGCCACCATGGACTTCATTGACTCGGATTCGCCGTTGAGCGCGTGCACCAGGCCCGGGTACCCAAGACATACGCCGTCGTCTCGCTCCATGTAGGTGGGCTGTGGCGCCTGGCGCGTGCCGTCCAGATCGCTTCTCAGGTCCATGGGGGCCCACGTCGGCAGGTCTTCCGGTGTCTCTGCCTGTTGGGTCATGCTGCCTTCCGTGGGATATAGCAGGAGTCCGGCCGCTGCCTGGCCTGCTGAATTTCGATTGCCTGGACGGCGCTCCGGGCAAAGGTGAGGTGCCGCTCCTCGTCCAACTGGAGGGCGAAGAGCCGACGGGCCGCGAGTTCGGCGGCCTGCTCATTGCTGAGCCTGGTGTCGTTTGCGCCTTGGATGATCCCGGCCTGGTAGCCGTTGAGCCAGACGTCCCAGGCCCGGGGGTGCTGCTGGATGAGCTGCTGGATCTCTTCGTCCGTCAGCATGGCGGCTCCAGTGGCTTCTCCGTGGAGATCATGCGGTGCTGGAATGCCACCGTCTCTTCGATGGCCTGTTGCCATTTGTCCGGCGTGATGCTTTCCCCGCCGGCGATGGCCATCTGGAGGTAGCCGAGCATGTAGTTCGCTGCGCCGACGGTGACGTCGCTTAGCGTGCTCACAGTTCGGTCCGTTCGGCGTCCGGCGCCAGGGCGGCGAGGGAGGCGCCGAGGGAGGCGTGCAGCTCTCGCATCTGCTCCACCGTGTACTGGGCCTCGGGCAACAGATCGAGTTCTGCGACGGCTCCCCTCTTCGGGTCCCACTCGAACGTGACATTCAGCCGCTCATCGGCCGTGGAGGCGACCGGGCCGACCCAGGACACTTCGCCGCACTCAATGAAGGCCCGGTAGTTGAATGCGAACCCCGCGGGGGCGGGCTGGTCGATGGCCGTGTAGTAGTCGGTGAGGTTGATCGTTGCGGGTGCTAGGCTGGTTTCCATAATAATCTTTACTTCCTGTGGTGGGTGGTTGGATTCTTGGGCCTCAGTTCGCGCTGGGGCCCTTCTTTTTTGCTTTGGAGCGTTGCCGGCCGTCCCGGCCCGGTTAGGCCGCATCTTGGGGGTGGCCTTCGAGCATTGCCAGTAGGCGCTTGCTCGGGATGAGGATTCGGCGCCCGATCGACAGGCTTGGGATTGTGCCGGTCCGCACGGCCTCGTATGCCTGCCGACGGCCGATTCCGAGGATCTTCGCCGCCTCATCCACCGTGAAGGTCTGAGGTTCAATTCCTGTCGCCATCTCTTTGCCTTTCGTCCGAGTTATTCCGCTTTGGAAAGCTTTCATACCCCTATGGAACACTATGGGTACCTTGCGTGTCAACCCGTACGGGAGTACTCTTTTTCCATAGCGGAATATGAAGGGAAGCCGATGCCTCACAAGACCCAGCAGCGCACCTTGGAAACCGAAATCCAAATGGCGTCTACGATCGCGAACCTACGCAAGGAGAAGGGGTGGACATACGAGGAGCTTGCTGAACGCATGGAGTCCGTGGGGTGCAAGATCCACCCCAGCGGCATTCAAAAGACCGAAAAGTCGGGTCGGCGCATAACCGTCGATGAATTCATTGGTTACTCCCGGGCCTTCGAAGTGCCCATAGAAGCCCTGATAGACGCCCGCATGCCCCAACCTTCGACCAAAGAGTTTTGGCGAACCCTGCTGGCAGCAGAAGAGTTCTATCGCCTGTACTCGTATGCCCACCGGTCGTACCGAGAAATGATTCTTGACGTCCAGAAGGAAGCCGCCGTCAACGCCGAGCTTCGAGACAGGATCCTGGAGCGGTTCAGGGGTCACCTCGCAATGGAAGAAAAGAAGGCCCGGGAGATGGCAGCACAGGACGACGTTGACGTCACGACTGACCAAAAGTTCGAAACCTACCTCTGGGACCACTACGCAACGGCATCGATGTTTACTGCTCGAGACGTATTGAAAGGAATCGGGTCGTGGCCAAGGTAACCAGGCGCTGCGGATGCCGCGATGAGAGAGGCAAACAATACGGGGCGAGCTGCCCCAAGCTCAAGAACTACCGGCATGGCACGTGGGGATTCCGGCTGTCGGCCGGCTTTGACCCTGTGAGCGGCAAGCGCCGCTACCTGACGGACTACAGCTACACCTCATCCGGGGATGCTGAGGAAGGTATGCGGGAGGCGGAGAAGCATCTCCGGGGGCAGGTGTACGACTTCAAGAAGACGACGGCGGCCGCCTACATCACCGAATGGCTCGACGCACAGGAACGCCACGCCCAGCTGAAACCGTCGACGCTGCGCATGTACAAGCGCTACGTCCACAACGACGTCGTGCCGGCCTTCGGCTCCAAGATCCTCCTGAAGGACCTGCGGCGGGCCCACGTGGCCGGACTCATCAAGGCCCTGCAGGACTCCGGGCGCGGGGCCGTCACGATCAAGCGGATCCACGCCACGCTCTCGAGCGCCCTGACCGATGCTGTGCAAGACGGGCTCCTGGCGGAGAACGTGGCCGCGGGCGCACGGCTGCCCAAGATCGAGAAGAAGAGGATTAAGGTCTGGGAGCCCTCCGACGCGGGCCTGTTCCTTGACGGGGCCTCAGAGCACCGCCTGGGGGCACTGTTCGAGGTCGCCGTCCTCACCGCCATGCGCCGCGGTGAACTGTGCGGGCTCCGCTGGCAGGACGTGGACCTCCCCGGGCGCCGGCTGATTGTCCGCGTCCAGCTGGTGCAGGTCGGCAAGAACGTCATTGAGGGCACCATCAAGACCGACGCGGGCCAGGACCGCGTTGTGGCCCTCTCAGACCGTGCCGTGGCCGCGCTGATCGCTTGGCAGTTCCAGCAGGAGCAGGAACGCCAGGAATGGGGCGACGCGTACACCGAGGGTGGCAGGGTGTTCTCGTACGAGGATGGCCGGCAGCTGCGCCCGGGGTACGTGTCCAAGCTGTTCGAACTGACCGTGAAGAAGCTCGGCCTGCCCATGATGCGGCTGCACGACCTGCGCCACCTTCACGCGTCCCTCATGCTCGCCAGCGGCCAGGACCTAACCATCGTGTCCAAGTCCATGGGGCACTCCAACAGCCAGATCACCCGCGACCTGTACGCGCACATGGTGGGCGATGCAGCCCGCACAGCAGTCGAAGGGGCCGCCTCATTGCTGCCTGCGCGCAGGACTGTGCTCACAAGTGTGATCACCGACCCGTAAAAGGGCAAAAAGAAAGACCCGCCCGGACCTCCGAAGAGATCCGAACGGGTCTAAATTCCCCGTAAATCCGGGGATTGTGGCAGATGAGGGATTCGAACCCCCGTAGGCGTTGCCAGCTGATTTACAGTCAGCCCCCTTTGGCCGCTCGGGTAATCTGCCGAACTTCAAAAAGAAGATCACTCCCGGCCGCTGTTTCAGAAAATTTCCGTTCCAGTAACTGGGAGCAAGACAACTTTACAGAACTTCTGCCGAAGAAACGAATCGGGCCCCGGACAGCTCCAAAAGCCCGGAAAATCAGGCTTCGCCGAGGATGCGGCCAGCGAGTTTCGCTTCAAACTTCACGGCCTGCTCCTCAGTGATCTGGTTCAGCTGGACCGCGCGCAGCAGATCCGCGTGCACACCATCTATTCGGGACGAGGCAGCGGCAACAGGGCTGAGGATAATCGAGGCCGCCACGGCAACAGCTGCAACGGATGTGGCCGCCGTGGCAATGGAACTGGCGGCAGCACCCGTGGTTCTGGTGACGTAACGGACGGCCTTGCGGTTCATGTGCATTCCTCTCCGGAGCGGCTTCCCAACTCATTCAACTTTGGAGGTTCAAGCTTCGTTCCCGCCATGCGTCCGCTATGAGCGAACTGTGAAAGCAGCTGCAACTTCACATCTGCGCCATCCGTACTCGCTCCATTCGTACTAGGCTGGAATGCAGATATCCCGCCCTGCCCGGGCGAGCACCCATCTGCATAAGGAGAGTCATGGCAGGCGAATCCACATTCGACGTCGTAAGCAAAGTAGACAAGCAGGAGGTGGCCAACGCGCTGAACCAGGCGCAGAAGGAACTCGTCCAGCGCTACGACTTCAAGGGCGTCGGCGCCGAGGTCGATTTCAGCGACGAAAAGATCCTGATGAAGGCAAATTCCGAAGAGCGTGTGCTGGCCGTGCTGGACGTACTCCAGTCCAAGCTCATCCGCCGGGGCATCTCGCTGAAGTCCCTGGACACCGGCGAACCCTATGCATCTGGTAAGGAATTCCGGCTGGAGACCTCCATCAAGGAGGGCATCGCCCAGGACCTCGCCAAGAAGATCAACAAGCTGATCCGCGACGAGGGCCCCAAGTCCGTCAAGTCCCAGATCCAGGGCGACGAACTCCGCGTGACCTCCAAATCCCGCGATGACCTCCAGGACACCATGGCGCTCCTGAAGAACTTCGACGAAGCCGACCTGCAGTTCGTGAACTTCCGCAGCTAGTTTTCGACGCACAAACGGCCGATCGACTCGAGAGAGGGCTGGCGACACTGGAATTCCAGTGTCGCCAGCCCTTTTTTGTGTCGCCGGGAAATTCCCGCGTCGCCAGCCACGCCCGCTGCTCGTCGGCGTATGCACCGCCCTCTCCGGGAACGAACGCACGACGGCGTCACTCAGCTGAGCGGCCGGCCCGCCATACGCTCCAGGCGGGCAATGCGTTCCTTCATGGGCGGGTGCGTGGCGAACAGCCTGGTCATGACCCCGCCCCGGAACGGGTTGGCGATCATGAGGTGTGAGGTGTTGACCAGCTTCTGTTCCTGCGGCAGCGGCGCAAGCCGGACACCTTGCTCAATCTTGCGCAGGGCTGAGGCGAGCGCCAGCGGTTCTCCGGTGAGCTCCGAACCGTCCTCGTCTGCGTCGTACTCCCTGGTGCGGGAGATGGCCAGCTGGATCAGCGACGCCGCAAAGGGTGCCAAAAGCGCCATGGCAATCATGGCGAGGGGGTTCGAATTGCGGCGGTCGCCGCCGAAGAACAGCAGCATCTGGCCCACCGAGGTGATCACACCTGCCACGGCGGCGGCAACAGAGGACGTCAGGATGTCGCGGTTGTAGACGTGCATCAGCTCGTGGCCCAGGACTCCGCGGAGTTCGCGGGCGTCGATCAGCTGGAGGATTCCTGCGGTGCAGCAGACGGCCGCGGTCTTCGGATTCCGGCCGGTGGCAAAGGCGTTCGGCGCCATGGTGGGTGAAACGTAGATCCGCGGCATGGGCTGGTTGGCGCGGATGGAGAGCTCGCGGACAATCTGGTGCAGCTGCGGCGCCTGCGCCTCCGTTACGGGGTACGCCTGCATGGAGCGGATGGCGATTTTGTCGCTGTTCCAGTAGCCGTACGCCGTGGTGCCCACGCCAATCAAAGCCATGATCCAGATGGGTGCGAGGCTGCGGGTACTGACACCTATCAGGCCTCCCAGGCCCAGGAGAACCGCCCACAGCACGCCAAAAAGAGCCGTGGTCTTCAGTCCGTTGTAGTGCTTGTGCACAGTGCCTCCAGGAGAATTGCGTCCAAAAGAAGTGCGTCTATGTGAAATCACTCCGCCGGAACCTGCTACGGAACGGGGCCCCGGGCGTCGTATGCCAAAAAACCGGACTGCCAGCGGGAAACCAGCCATGCCACCGCGATGCACAGCCCGCCGCCCAGGAGCAGAACCCAGCCCTCACTCAGCAGTTTAGTGCCGCCACCTGCGAGCATGTCCCCGATGCGCGGTCCGCCTGCCACCACCACAATGAAAACTCCCTGGAGCCTCCCGCGGAGATGGTCCGGCGCGGCAGCCTGCAGGATGGTGGTCCGAAAGACCGCACTGACGGAGTCCGCTATGCCGGCGAGCGCACAGCACAAGGCCGCCGGCAGCAGCCACAGTGTCACGCCGTCCGCGCCGGACCGCCCGGCCAGGACCACCACCAGCCCGAACCCGCCAATGGAGGCGCCCCAGCCCATCACCGACCACACAACCGCGCTGCCCTGCCGACGGACACGGCCCAACGGCCCGGAGAACAGCCCGGCCAGAAAGGCACCGATTGCGGTGGAGGCCAGCAGCAGGCCCACGGTGGTCTCGCCGCCGCCGATCATCAGCGCCCCGATGGCCGGCAGGAGGGCTCTTGGCTGGGCGAAGATCATGGCCACGAGGTCAATGATGAAGGTCATTCGGAGGTTGGGACGGGTGCCCAGGAAGCGGAAGCCCTCAACGACCGGCCTCAGGCCCGCGCGGCCGGCTTCCTTCCCGGGCGGCATGGCGGGGAGTTTCAGGAGGGCCCAGAATGCAAAAGCGAAACTGACGACGTCAATGGTGTACGTCCAGCCGAAGCCCACCCACGCCACCAGCACACCGGCCAGCAACGGCCCCGCCGTAGTGGACAGTCCGAAGGCAATCATGTTCAGGGCGTTGGCCGCTGGGAGCAGTTCCTTCCGGACCAGCACGGGAATGATGGCGCTTCTGGCCGGCTGGTTGATGGCCTGTGTACCGCTCTGGATGGCTACAAGGACATACAGCAGCCAGACGTTTCCCAGCTGCAGCCAGGCCTGCAGGGCCAGGCAGACGGTGGTCAGCCACAGCACGGAGGACGCCAGCAGCGCCACCGTGCGGCGGTCGTGCGAATCCGCGATGGATCCGCCCAGCAGCCCGCCCACCACCAGCGGAACCAGCGCAAAAATGCTCAGCAGACCCACATACAGGCTGTCCTGGGTCAGCCGGTAGACCTCCAGGCTCACAGCCACCAGGGTGAGCTGGCTTCCCACATTGGAAACGGCTGATCCCAGCCACAGGCGGCGGAATGCCGGGCTCTCCCGCAGCGGAGTGATGTCAGCCAGAAGTTTTCCCACTTCGCAACTCTAGCCGCGGTCCGGCGACGCTCCGATGGCGGGTACACACACCTGCGAGCCGCTTGACGAATCAACCGAGCGGACTATTTCACCGTCACAGTCCTCGACGCCGACCCGCCCAGGCTGCTTTTCACAGTGATGTTTCCCGGGTTCGTGGCCACGTTGCTGAACGTTGCGTTGTAGCGCCCGCCGCCCTGATTGGCAAGCGTCCCTATCTGCACGTCCGTCGCTGTGTTGAACACCCGCAGGATGGCCGATGCATTGGTGCTGGTGGCCTCGACCGCCAGCGTTCGCTTGCCTGCGTTGTATTCGGCCCGCTGGATGGCAACGCTGTCGGCTGCCGGCGGCGGCGCCGGCGGGGCAACTGAGAGGAACACAAACCGGCTGTCGCCGCCCAGGGTCGCGGTGATCACCACGGTGAAGGACGACGTCACCGGCTGCGTCGTCACCGTGAACGTGGCGCTCGTCTGGCCCGCAGGGACTGTGACGGATGCCGGCACCGTTGCAACCGCGGGCTCGCTGTTCGTCAGGCCGATGGTTGTCCCTCCTGCCGGTGCGGCCAGCGTGATCGACAGGGTGCCTGTCGCGGGGCTGCCCCCGGTCACGTTCGTGGGGTTCACCGAGAATCCGGCGAGCGCCGGCGGGTTTGTTGTACCCGTGACGGTGAAGCTCCGCGCCGCCGAATACGAACCCGCACCGAAGCCGGCATTGACCGCCTGAACGTGCCAGAAGTAGGTGCCGTTCGCGAGGTTGTTCACGGTCGCCTGAGTCACATCACCCGGGGCGGTACCCACGGCAGCCGTGGTCGCAAAAGTCGACGACGAGCTGACTTGCCAGTTGTAGGCCGTGATGCCCACAGGGTCTGAAACCGCCGTCCACGAAATGGTAAACGGCGTGACGACGGAGGCACCGTCGGCCGGGCTGACCAAGGTCGGTGTTCCCGGCGGCGCCGGAGGCGGCGCTGGCGCGTTGATGGTGATGCTGAACGTCCCGGTTGCCGACTGAGTGGCGGAGTCATTGACCCTCAAGGTGAAGCTGAACGTCCCCGCTGTCGTGGGCGTGCCCTGAATGCGTCCCGGCGAAGCCTGCAATGTCAGGCCCGGCGGGAGCGTCCCGGCGGTCTGCGTCCAGGTGTATGGAGTGGTGCCGCCGTCGGCGAAGACCCCGATCGCATAGGCAGCGCCAACAGTGCCTGCCGGGAGCTGGCTCGGACTGGTGATGACAAGCAGCCGGGCCTGGTTGATCGTGATGGTGAACTGGCGGGTGGTGCTGTTGCCTGCCTGGTCGGTGGCACGGACCGTGAACGTCGAGACCTGCACCGTGGTGGGCCGGCCGGAGATGACCCCCGATGCCGACGCAAAGTCGCTGATCCCCAGCCCGGCGGGCAGGGCTCCTGCCGCGATCGACCAGCGGTAGGGCGTGCCGTTTCCGCCGGTCGCGGTGACGAAGTTGTTGTAGTCGGTTCCGACGTTGCCGTCCGGGAGCGGTCCGGCGCCGATGACAAAGGTGCTCGGCGGGGGCGGCTGGGTCACCGTGCACCCGGACAGCGTCGCCACCCGCGGCGTCGCGGAGCCGTCATTGACGTCGACAGTGCAATCGGCGGGCGGGGTGTAGGGGGTGCGTTCGATGCGGAACTGCCCGCCGGTGTCGCTCCTGCCCATGATCACGCCGTCGACGGTGATGTCCCGGCTCGCAATCGCGGTGCCCTCGATGCGCAGGTTGGAACCGCTGATTTCAGCCCGCGACACCGAGACTGCGGCGTAAGCAGGCCCAGCGACAATAAAAGTGGAGAACAAGACGAGAAGGAGCGCAGCGGCGATCGCGGACCGCCGCATAAATCCCTGGAAAATACTGGCCGAACATACTCTTAACATGGCATGCATTCCGCCCCGCCACCAGTCAGCCCGGTGGCCATAAAATCAGTCTAGGCAGGCGACCCAACCAGGGCAATACAAAATGCATTCCCCGGAAATTAGCCCGGCCTTATTGTGAAGTAGTCATAATAAGTGCTTCAATGGAGTCATGACGGAACATCATGACGGCCAGGACGCATGGGCTGCTGCTCTGCGCACCCACGGCCGCCGGGTGACCAAACAGCGGCTGGCGGTGCTGGCCGCCGTCGAACATCACCCTCATTCCCCCGCGGAAAGCATCCTTGCCGCTGCGCGTGAGGACCTTCCGGAGCTGACCGCCCAGTCCGTCTACGTGGTTCTTGGCGACCTGACCGATCTCGAAATGCTGCGCCGCTTTGAGCCCCCGCACTCCCCCGCACTGTACGAAACCAGGGTGGGCGATAACCATCACCACGCCATCTGCATCAGCTGCGGACGGGTTGAGGACGTTGACTGCGCGGTGGGCCACGCCCCCTGCCTGACCCCGCACTGGGATGAAAACTCCAAGCCGATGACCATCCAGATCGCCGATGTGATGTACCAGGGCATCTGCCAGGACTGTCAGCGGACCCAAAAACTTCCTTCTGAACGTAAATAACAAGTAATCAAGAAATAGGAGAAAGATGACTGCGAACATCTCTGCGCCCATCTCGACTACCCAGTCGGGCGCCCCCGTCACTTCCGACGCACACGCACAGTCCGTCGGTGCTGACGGTGCCATCATGCTGACCGACCACTACCTGGTGGAAAAGCTCGCCCAGTTCAACCGCGAGCGTGTGCCGGAGCGCGTGGTCCATGCCAAGGGCGGCGGCGCTTTCGGTACCTTCAAGACTTCCGAGGACGTCTCGAAGTACACCAAGGCAGCCCTTTTCCAGCCGGGCACCGAGACGGACATGCTCATCCGTTTCTCCTCGGTTGCCGGTGAGGCAGGCTCCCCCGACACGTGGCGCGATCCGCGCGGTTTCGCCGTCAAGTTCTACACCACCGAGGGCAACTACGACCTCGTGGGCAACAACACCCCTGTGTTCTTCATCCGGGACGGCATCAAGTTCCCGGACTTCATCCACTCGCAGAAGCGGCTCCCGGGCACCCACCTGCGCGACGCCGACATGCAGTGGGACTTCTGGACGCTGTCCCCCGAGTCCGCACACCAGGTCACCTGGCTCATGGGCGACCGCGGCCTGCCGGCCTCCTGGCGCGAGATGCAGGGCTACGGCTCACACACCTACCAGTGGATCAACGCCGAAGGCGAACGCTTCTGGGTCAAGTACCACTTCCGCTCCAACCAGGGCGTGAAGTCCATCAGCGGCGACCAGGCAGAAGAACTGGCCGGCTCCGACGCCGACTTCTACATCCGCGACCTCCAGGAAAACATCACGGCCGGCAACTTCCCGTCCTGGGAACTGCACGTGCAGGTCATGCCGTACGAGGACGCCAAGACGTACCGCTTCAACCCGTTCGACCTCACCAAGGTGTGGCCGCACGCCGACTACCCGCTGATCCACGTGGGCACCATGGAGCTGAACAAGAACCCGGAGAACTACTTCTCCCAGATCGAGCAGGCCACCTTTGCGCCGTCGAACTTCGTCCCGGGCATTGCAGCATCGCCGGACAAGATGCTGCAGGCCCGAATCTTCTCCTACGCCGACGCACACCGTTACCGCGTGGGCACCAACCACGCCCAGATCCCGGTGAACCAGCCCGTCAACCAGGTCAACAACTACAGCCAGGACGGCGCCGGGCGTTTCCACTTCAACGCCGCGTCCGTTCCGGTCTACGCACCGAACTCCTTCGGCGGCCCTGCTGCTGTCGAGCCGGCTGTTGCCGGCGGCGGCTGGGAGAACGACGGCGCGCTGACGCTCGCCGCGCACTCCCTGCACGTTGAGGACGGCGACTTCGGCCAGGCCGGCACCCTGTACCGCGAGGTGTACGACGACGGCGCCAAGGCCCGTCTGCTGGACACCATCACCGGTGCCGTGGGCGGCGTGAAGAACGCCGACATCAAGGAACGCGCCATCCAGTACTGGACCAACGTGGACGCGGATCTGGGTACCAAGCTGCGTGCCAACCTCGGCGTTGCACAGCTGGGCTCCGACGCAGAAGCAGCCAACAAGATCGGCTGATACCGCTCATCCTGTGGATGCCCCTCACCGGCATCCGAAACCCCGCCGCGGTCTGACCGCGGCGGGGTTTCCGGGCTGTGGGGATGTGGATTCAGGGAACGCGCCTGCGGGGTATTTGGGGCCGCACCTGCGGGTATTTCGGGCCGCACCTGCGGCCGTAAACCGAAGGTGCGGGCCGATCATGACAAAATCATGGCTGGAACAGTGAGGAAACCATGAGTATTGTCGACGAGGCGCCCCGCGACGCCGCGGAAACCGCCACAGCCACAGCGAGTAAGGCCAGGCCCGGCGCCGGGCCGCGTCAGCGAGGCTCTTTCCGAGCCGACATACAGTCCCTCCGCGCTCTGGCTGTTGTTCTCGTAGTGCTGAACCACCTCTGGCCCAGCCGCATAACGGGCGGATACGTGGGCGTCGACGTCTTTTTTGTGATCTCCGGGTTCCTCATTACCTCGCACCTGTTCAAAGAACTGACGGCCACAGGCAAAGTCCGTCTGGCGTCCTTCTATGCCAGGCGGATCCGCAGACTGCTGCCGGCCGCGTTCCTCGTCCTGGCCGTATCCCTGGCTGCCTCGATGATCTGGCTGCCGTTTTCGCGCTGGGTGGATACAGCCTGCGAGGTCCTTGCCAGCGCCCTCTACGCCGAGAACTGGGTATTGGCGGCGAAATCGGTTGACTACTCGGCTTCCACCGCGTCTGCCACGGTGGCCCAGCACTACTGGTCGTTGTCTGTGGAGGAGCAGTTCTATCTCGTATGGCCCGTTCTCCTGATGGTGCTGTTCGGTTTGGCCGCGAGGCGAGGAAAACCGATGGTGCGCGCGGTCTTTGCCGGCATTGCCGCCGTCACTGTCCTGGGGCTGATGGCGTCCGTCCTCACCACGGAGCTCTCGCCGAACCAGGCCTATTTCGTCACGCCGGTCCGGGCCTGGGAGTTCGGAGCCGGGGCCCTTGCTGCGCTGGCCGCGGGCAGGGTCCGGTTGCCGTCCCTTCCGGCGAAGGCCGCCGGCCTGGCCGGTTATTTGCTGATCGGATACTCGGCGCTGGCATTCAGCGAAGCCACTCCCTTTCCGGGCTGGCTGGCCGTTATCCCCGTGCTCGGCACCGTGATGGCCATCATTGCGGGAAGCGACAACCGCCGCCCCGCGCTCAACGGGCTGATCAGCTGGGCGCCGTTGCAGTACCTCGGCAACATTTCATACTCCCTGTACCTATGGCACTGGCCGATCATTGTGATTGCGCCGTTCGCACTGGGACGTCCGTTGGCCACGCTGGACAAGGGGCTCATCATCGTGGCTGCCGTCCTGCTGGCCGGCTTGACGAAGGTTCTCGTGGAGGACCGGGGCCAGTCCTCCAAGTTCCTCACCTCCTCGAATCTGCGGACTTTCGTGGCAATGTCCGCCGGCATGGCGCTGCTCGCGGGCCTCGTGGTTTTCCAGCTGCAGGCAACCGACCAGCACACTGCCACCGCGGAACGGGCAGCCGCGGCGGCAGCCCTGCAGCCATGCCACGGGCCACGGGCGCTCCTCCCTGGCTCCGACTGCGCGGACAGGTTTGGCCCGTCAGCCACGCCCGTGATGGCCAAACCCAACCAATACTGGAACCTGCCGCCGGAATGCGGACAGGCCCGCGACGAGCTGATGTCCCGCAGCACAAAGACGCACCTGCGCTGTGACTTCTCCGGAGGCCGTGACGGCGCGCCGGTTGTCTGGCTGGTGGGCGACTCCCACGGCCAGCAGTGGCAGGCAATGGTCTTTGCGGCCGCCAAGACGCGTCACTGGATCGTCAAGACCGCGCTCCTGGGCGGTTGCCCGGTAGCGGACATCAAGTTCAAGGGATATGACGGCAACAAGGACCCGGCCGTCGCAGAGGCCTGCATGGGCTGGGCCCATGAGGTAACCGACGCCGTCGCCGCCGACCGTCCCTCGGCCGTGTTCACCTCCATGTTCGCGCGGAAGCAGGCAGCCGATGACGGCTCGGGGAAACCCCGGAATGAACAATTCGCCACCGGCCTGAACGCTACGTGGAAACACTGGACCGATGCCGGCGCCAAGGTCTACGTGCTGGCCGACCCGCCGCTGAATCAGGCCGTCCGCCCACCTGACTGCACGACCCTGCACGCCGCAGCGCCTGCCGAATGCGCAGTTGACCGCAAAGCGGCACAGCCCGAGGACCCCCTGACCCTTGCGGCCCGGATATCAAGCAACGGCAATGTCCGGCTGCTGGACTTCACCGACTTCTTCTGTACGCCGGGCAAGTGCTACACGGTTGTAGGCGGTGTCAATGTCTACTACGACGCCAACCACCTGAACCGTGGATACAGCGAACTCCTGGCTCCGATCCTGCTGGACAGGATCAGTTGACGTCCGGCGGTTCGGCACTGTTTTCCACATAGGCGCCCGGGGCTGTGGCCTGAAGGGGTTGGGGGTCCCTAGGCTTGATTCATGACCACATTCCACGGCATCCCCGCCGCTGCCATCGGGTTTTATGCGCAGCTGGAGCTCAACAACAACCGTGACTGGTGGCTGGAGCACAAGACCGCCTACAACCAGTCGGTCAAGGAGCCGCTGGCTGCCCTCCTGGCCGAGCTGGAACCACGGTTCGGTCCGGGCAAGATCTTCCGGCCCAACCGGGACATCCGCTTTTCCCTGGACAAGTCACCCTACAAAACGGTCCAGGGAGCGTTCGCCTCCTACCAGGAGGGCGTCGGGTACTACCTTCAACTGGGTGCGGACGGCCTGCTGGTGGGCGGCGGCTACCACTCGCACTCCCCCGCGCAACTGGCCCGCTACCGGAACTCAGCGGATGCATCGGGGACCGGAGAATCCCTGCAGCAGATAGTGGACGCCATCATCGCAGCCGGGTTTGAGATTGAGGGCGAAAGGCTGAAGACCGTGCCGCATGGCTTTCCCCGGGAACATCCGAGGGCGGAGTTGCTGAAGCACAAGTCACTGTCCGCCAGCGTCACCCTGGGCCAGCCGGACTGGCTGTCCACGGCGTCGGCCGGCCGGGAGATCGCCCGGCTCTGGGAGCAGCTGCGTCCGCTGGTGGACTGGGTGGGACGGCATGCAGCCCCCTGAGCGGGCGCCCTGTGTTGGTGTTGCTCGGGAGCTGGCTGGTTGTCACGTGCGACCGCCTGTTCAGCAGGGCTGGGCGCGTGTCAGGTGTGCTGGCCCTCGGTGGCCAGCCTGTGGTCCAGGTTGCCGAAGAATACTGTCAGCATCAGCTCGAACGCCTTCGTGGCCGCCTCAGCCTGGTTCATCACCACAAAGTCGAACTGCAGCCCGTAGAACGTGGACGTAAACAGCCGGGCGTCGGTGTCCGCGAACTCTTCACGGATACCCTGTTCCACCAGCCAGTCCCTGGCTTTTTCGTGCAGCATCCGGAAGTGCTCCTGGGATGTACCGCGGGGTTCAGCGGCAACGATGTCCTGGGCAGTGGCTTCAAACTCGAGCCTCGCCAGGTGGCGGTTTCGCTGGGCCATGGTCCATTGCCATGACTCCAGCAGGAAGGACTTCCAGGCATCGCGGCTGATGTCCCGGATGTCAGTGCCCCGCATGCTGTCCAGCCGGGACTCAATGGAACGGATGATCTCGTTCACGAGCTGTTCCCTGTTGCCGAAGTGGTACACCAGGACATAGCTGCTGATGCCCAGCCCGTCAGCCAGGGTCCGGAACGTCAGCCCGGCCAGCGTCCTGTCCATAAGATAGTCCAGAATCGCGGACAGCAGTTCTGCCTTGCGTTCCGGTTTTGCTGGGCGGGCCATGCTTACATCTTATTCGGCCGGAACGTCAGACTTTTGCCAGGTCATCCTCGTCGGCACTAGTTCCGTTGACGGCCGCCCTGGCCTCGGCGAACTTCTCGTTCAGCCGGGAGTGACGCTGGCCGTACGCGAAGTAAATGACCAGACCGATCGCCATCCATATGCCGAAGAAGATCCATGTCTCCACGGTGAGGTTGGTCATGAGGTACAGGCACAGAACGGCGGAAACCACGGGCAGTACCTTGCCGAACGGCACGCGGAAGGCGGGCTTCAGATCGGGTCGTTTTCTGCGGAGCACCAGTATGCCCAGGCTCACCATCACAAAGGCGGACAGTGTCCCGATGTTGATCATTTCCTCGAGCAGGTCCACCTCGGTCAGACCGGCCACGAGTGCAACGGCGGCGCCACAGATGATCTGGAGGCGCACCGGCGTCGAGCGTTTGGCGCTGGTCTTGGACAGCGAGCGAGGCAGCAGTCCGTCGCGGCTCATGGCGAGCACCACGCGGGACAGGCCCATCAGCAGCACCATGATCACCGTGGTGAGGCCAATCAGCGAACCAAAGGCGATGATCTTTGCGGCGTCGGTGTTCCCCACGGCTTCGAAGGCCGTGGTCAGCGTGGGATTGTCCGCCTTGGCCAGCTCGGTGTAGGGCACCATGCCGGTCAGTGCCAGGGACACCAGGATGTACAGGACCGTCACCAGGGCGAGGCCGCCGAAGATACCGCGCGGCAGGGTTTTCTGCGGGTTCTTGACCTCTTCCGCCGAGGTGGCAACAACATCGAATCCGATAAAGGCGAAGAAGACCACTGCGGCGCCGGCGAAGACGCCCAGGGTGCCGTAGTGGGCCGGTGCAGCTCCCGTCAGGAAACCGAAGAAGGACTGCTTCAGCACGTCTGCTGCCGCGGTCCCGCCGGTGGGCTCCGAGGCCGGCACGAACGGGGTGTAGTTCTCAAACTTGACGTAGGCAAACCCGGCGATGATCACGAACACCACCACGGCGATCTTCACCATGGTGAAGATGTTTCCGACGCGCGCGGACAGTTTTGTCCCGAGCACCAGCAGCACCGTGAAGATGGCGACAATCAGGAAAGCGCCCCAGTAGAGGTCAACGCCGCCCAGCGCGATGGCAGGGGGAATATCCATGCCCGTCAGCGCGAACACCTTGCTGAGGTAGATCCCCCAGTACTTGGCGATCACGGCGGCTGCGGTGAACAGTTCCAGAATCAGGTTCCAGCCGATGATCCAGGCCAGGACTTCGCCCATGGTGGCGTAAGTGAAGACGTAGGCCGAGCCCGCAACAGGGATGGCCGTGGCGAATTCGGCGTAGCACATGATGGCCAGTGCGCAGGTGACCGCGGCAACAGCGAAGGAAGCCGTCACGGCCGGCCCGGCGAAGTTCGCGGCGGCCTTTGCGCCTACCGAAAAGATACCGGCGCCGACGGCAACGGCGACGCCCATGATCATCAGGTCCCAGGTGCTCAGGGACCGCTTGAGTTTGCGTCCGGGTTCATCGGCGTCGGCCATTGACTGCTCGATTGATTTGGTCCGGAGAAGGTTCATAAGAAGTTCCACAATCCTGATTGCGTGTTGGAAACAGACTTATCAACCGTAATGTCCAGCCAGCGGGCGGTCATAGTTGTCCCGAATAGTGAGACGGTCACACGCAAAAACCACGTCCGGCTCCCCCAGCGCTGCGGCTGCGCTGTGGGGGCCGGACGTGGAGCCTGGATTGCTGCGGCCGTGCTGTTATCAGGCGGCAACGGCAACACGGTTGCGATAGTAAGGGGTGTGACATCATGCCCCTGGCGCCCGGACTGATGTCACACCCCTCACTTTGTCAATTGCTAATTAGTGAAGTCCGGCTGGCGGCCCCGGATAGAGCCGCCAGCCGTCCTACTGGCCTACACCGCCCCCGTAGTGAACGTCCAGGAACGGAACGCTATCCGGTTGCCTGCCAGGTCACTGACCGAGGAGACGGCCATGGTGTACGTGCGGTTGGCAAGCAGCGTCGACGACGGATTCAGTGTGGCAGTGTTTGTCGCACTGTTGTACGTAACCGTTGCCGGGACCACTGTGGTGCCGAGCCGCAGGACCACCGTTCCGGCGGTGACATTCGTGACCGGTTCACTGAACCGAACCGTCACGTTTGCCGTCCGGCTGGTGTTCGTGGCACCCAACCCCGGGGTGACTGCGACGATGGTCGGAGCCGGTCCGGTAGTGAACTGCCACGACGTGGACGCGATGGTGTTCCCGGCCGTGTCACGGATCGACGAGAGTGCCAGCGTGTACGTCCGGTCGGCGGTGAGCGTGCTGGTCGGATCCAGCGTCGCGGTCCGCGTCGCATTGTTGTACGTCACCGTTGCAGGAATCACCGTGGCGCCGAGCCGCAGGACGAACGTTGTGCTACTGACATTCGTCACCGGTTCGCTGAACGTCACCGTGAGGTTGCCCGTCTGGCTGACCGACGTAGCACCCGCGGCCGGGGTCCTCGCCGTCACAGTCGGGGCAACGAACTCCGTGCGCGGAGTCACTGCCACTGAGGGGGCCGAATTCACACTCGTGCCAACCGAGTTGACGGCATTGACAATGAAGGTGTAACTCGTTCCGTTGATCAGCGTGCCCATTACCGCGCTGGTCACATTGCCGACGGCCGTTGTGCGGACCGGCGTGGTGCTAGCACCGACGAAGGTCCGGATCCGGTATCCCGTGATGGGTGCTGCGTTGGCAACCGGCAGTGGCGCAAGCCAGTTGACGGTGACCTGGGCGTTACCCGCGACGGAGGTGCCGATTCGGGGAGCCCCCGGAACCACTGGAGCCACAGGAGTCACGGTGTTTGAGAAAGCGGAGAAAGCGCTCGTCCCGATGGCGTTGGATGCCGACACCTGGAACCGCACAGGGGTGCCGTTGGCCAGCCCGGTGACGACCAGGCTGGTAGCGCCTGCTGGAGCACTCCGGAGAGCGCCCAGCTGGGTACCGGCTGCGTTGACCACACGAACCGAGAAGCCCGTGGCGAGACCACCCGCCGCAGGAGTGAAGTTCACCGTAGCCTGGCCGTTGCCGGCCGTTGCCGCGCCGATGATCGGAGCAGCTGGAGCGACCGTATCGGAGAACACCAGGCGTTCGACGTTCCTCAGGGTGTCGGTGCCGTCGGCGCCTCCGCCGTTGTGGACCACAGTGGTCACGGATCCCGGCGAGCCCAGAGCGGCGCCAAGCGGGACCGTGGTGACGGTGTAGTTGGCCTGGATGTCGGAGAACACTGCGGAGTCGGTTCCACCAGAGCCTGTCAGGATCTCGCGGACCGCGACAATGTTGCCGGGGTTCACGGTTCCCGCGAAGACAGCCTCCTGAAGCGTCGGGCCCGTGAGGGCGCCGGCTGCATCGCGCAGGTACTGGCTGGTCATGGCGCTCTGCCCTGGCCCTTCAATACCGGCGCTGCCGATCTGTGTCGCCGGGTTGTTCGGGTCAGTGCGAACACTGAGCCGGACGCTGAGGTATGCGTCGCCGTCGATGATGTCGTCGCCTCCACGTCCTTCGATCAGGTCGCTGCCGGCACCGCCGAGGAGGATGTTTCCATCGCCCCAGACGTTCGTACCGGGAGTCAGCAGCGGGCAGTCCTTCGATGCCGACGCCGCAATGACCGAATCCGCCGGAGTGTTCAGCGCCGGCACCAGTGCGTCAAGACCGGCAATGCGGTCAAGACCTGCTTGATCCAAAACGTCGCACCCGATGAACCCTGCGCCGCCGCGCGCTGACGGCACAATGCTGTCACCGCGGAGGGTGTCGTTGAGGTTTCCGCCGGAGAGCGCCTCGACCTCGTTGAACCTGTCACGTACGCCCACCTGAAGTATGCCGAGGGGCGCGATGGGCAGGGCCAGATCGGCATCCTGCGGTTGCGGGTCACTTTGGCCGATTTCCCAGTCATAACCCGATGCACCGGCGACCTTCTCGACGCCCGGACCGGCGACACCGATGTCGTCGCCACCTTCCATGTCGTAGTCATCGTCACCTCCCTGGCCGATCAGGATGTCATGCCCTGGCTTCTGCGAATCATCAAGGAAGAACAGGTTGCTGGAGTCACCGATCAGAAGGTCGGGACTGTCGCCGCCCTCTTCCCAGTCATTCCCGCTGTCACCGAAGACTGCGTCCTCGCCCTGACCTGCGATGGCAAAGTCATCGCCCGCCCCGGCAAAGGTCTCGTTGATGTTTGCCCCGCCGTTGGTGAAGTCATTGCCGTCGCCGCCCATAATGATGTCCAGGCCCGGGCCGGCGTCGATCGCGTCGTTACCGGGTCCGCCCTTGGGCACGTCGTCACCGGCGAAGTCGGTGATGATGTCGTTTCCTTCACCGCCAAGTGCGATGTCGGCGCCGCCACCGCCCTCGATGATGTCGTTGCCGAGGCCGCCCCAGAAGGTGTCATTGTCGTTGCCGCCAGAAACTCGGTCCACGCCGGCAGTGCCGTTGTAGACGCTCTGGCCGTTGATCCCGGCAGGGTTAACGCTATTGACGGCCTTGTACTTGATGGTGCCGTCAGGCATGCGGATCAGCAGAGCCGTCTCATTGCACTCTGATGCCGGATCGTCCGCAACAGTATTGCCGGACGCCGTGAAGCCGGCAGCGGTACCTGCCAGGTTCTTTAGCTCGAACTTGCAGTCCGCCGTGGCGAACGCGTCGGCCTTCAGGCTGTGGGCGTTCGTGTTGCGCATCATCAGTTCGGCGAAGGAGTTTCCTTCGAGCTGTGCCCTCAGGTTCATCCCGGGGGTGCGCGCGAGGTAGTACAGCCGGTCACCCTGTTGCAGATCTGTCAGCTGCTTCTCGAACACGTAGTTGAAGGTGCTGCCGAGCAGGCCGCCGAACAGGTTGGTCTTTTCGGCAAGACCACCGACCCAGAGGTCGATGTTGTCGAGTCCCGTGATCGATGCGGTTCCGTTGTTCGCCCAGGCGTCCGTGCTGTTCATGAACGCCGCGGCGTCGGCAGGAGCCACGTCACCTGCGAGGGCATCGGGGCTGACGATCTTCCGTGCAGCAGTCCGCTTTCCCGCCAGCGTCGTTTCGCCGGTGATGGACGGGTGCTTGCCGTAGGCCGCCACAAAGTTGATCAGCGACTCCGGGTGCTTGAGGTTTTCGCCGTAGTCGATCCAGTTGATGTAGGGCTTCAGCTGGCCGTCGTTCGTCGAGTTGAACAGCTCACGGCGGAGGACGTTCAACGTCGGGATGCCTTCGGACCGGGCACGCGTCATGTTAATGGTCGGCAAGTCCAGCGGAAGGCCGAGCAGGTTGTTACGCAGCGTGTCGGTGACAAACTCGTCGAGCTCGTTAGCGACCTGGTCCGACATGCCCATGATGACGCTGCCTGCGGCCTGTTTCGAGGTCAGGACACCAGCTGGGCCGCCATCCGTGTAAGCCGGCGGGTTGAGGAATCCATGGAGCAGGGAGATGTCGTTTTCGGTTCCCCTCACGTCGTCGGCAGTACCGAACACGGCGTCAGGACCGGGCAGATCCTCGTTCCGGCGGGAGATCGTCTCCGTCAGCATGGAGTGACCAAAGCGGTACACGGCATGGGCGAATTCGGCCTTGATCGCCGGGTTGAGTTCCGTCTGGGTGAAAGCAAACACCGCGAACGGGTTGATCGCGGGCTGAATCTTGCGCGCGAACTCCTCGAAGACCAGGTGCTGGTACTCCATCTCTGTGATGAAGCGTGCTGCCTGGAACAACCGTTCGCCGTTCCAGCCACTTGCGCCGGCAGCCGACTTCCATTCGGCGAGAGCTGCATTACCGCTTGCTGAGGTGTCGGTGGTGAGCACTTTCTTAATGTCGCCGATCAGGCGGTCATGCTCGGAGTGGAAGATCTGGTGAATGGTGGTCAGCCCAATGTTCTCATTGACCCGGCCGTCACCGGCGATGAAGTGCGCGTTCAGCATCTCGTCGTCGTAGGTGCCCGCCGGCTGGCTCGCGAAGTCAGCCGAAGCCGTGGTATCCGCGTCCGGGACGGGGGCAACCGGCGGGGTGGCCGGGTTGTGGTCCGTGTCCTGCGGTGACGGATCAGCGTTGTTTGCAATGTCGGTGAGGAACGGGGTGTTGAAGTACCGCACGTTCGACGGCACCAAGGTTCCCCGCCCGCCATTGGCGGCACGGTTTGCCTCCACGAGGCCAGTAGCCGTCACGAACTGCGGAAGACCCCGGGCGGGGCCGGGAATGAACTTGCCGTACGCGTCGGCGGCCATCATCGGGATCTTCGTTACATCCCGGTCAACAAGCTGGATTCCGAGAAGAGTCCTCGCCTGGGCCTTTGTCGTGGTCCAGGTGGCCATGCCACCGGCTGTTGGGCCGGCCGGTCCGCCAAGGAGCTCGCCGGTGGATACCGGCCGGCCAGCGGTGTTATTCACGTACTTACGCACAAATACCTGGTGCGAGGGGTGCGAGGTGTAGGTCTGGCTCTGGTCGACCCAGGGCGAGTCCGTGTTGGTCGCATCCTGCACGTCGTCCGCGTTGCCGAGGATGCCGTCCGGACCGGGCTGGTTCTGGCCGCGGGTCAGCACCATGAAGCGCAGGTTCGGATTGAGGTCGTCGGCGGTGCCGAGGATATGGTCCGGACCTGGAATGAGCGGGTCGTCGGCCTTCAGCGGAACGTAGACGGTTCCGCCGCCCTTGACGGTCTGGTCCACACCGTGGTCAAAGAACTGGCCGAACAGCGTGAACAGGGAATTGTACGGTGGCGACAGCCCGACGTCGGTGGTGACGTTGGGAATGAACAACGTGTTGTGTGACGGCACGCAGCCTGCGGGGATTCCGGCGGCCGTGGGCGTCGGGTCCGTAGTACACGGGACGACACCCTGGTTGCCCTGGGTTCTGACCGGGAAGCCAGCCGCCGCGATGGCTGCCGGGTTTGTGGAGGTCTGGTCGACGATCAGATTGCTGATCACGCGCGGCTGGGAATCGAACACGCTTCCGGACTTCTGCGCATAGCTGGTCGCCGTGGGCGGACCGCCGAACGATCCCGACTCAGCGGGCCGGAAGGACTTGGATCCCAGACGCGGGAATGTCTGGTCCGCGGAACCAAAGGTTTCCTGGCCTGCTTGGAGGTTGTTGCAGCTGCCGTCCACCGTCCGCAGACCGAACGAAAGCAGCGGGCTGGCAAGCTGGTTGGGGCCGTTGCCAACGAGCGCACCACACGGGCCCGTCGCCGAGGTGGTGTTGGCCACATGGGCTTCGGCGATCTTGATCTGCTTCAGGATGAAGGACAGATCAGAGGGGGTGACTGTAAACCCTTGACCGACGGGAGCCGCCACTGCATTGGCTGCCACCACGGGCAGCCCCATGGCAATCGGCAGCATCAGGGTGGTTGCCGCTGCCATCAGACGGAAGGGGACGGGCATCTTGCCGCGTCTCCGTCGCTGACTGCGATTCGGTGGTGGGTTGCTGTGGGCGGCAGACCGGTATTGCTCTGCCGCACCGTCGGACTTCCAGGCTAAGAGTTTCATGGCACGCCTGCCGCTAGGAGGGATGGAACAGTGCCATGGTGTTCCGCCCCACCCATAAAAACCTTGGTGGTTTTGAATGCCTCGAAGTGGTGTCCCACCCATATGGGCCACCCATATGGGGGGCCCCGCACCCGGAACAGCCAAGAACGCCCGGGCGAAACCGCTGTTCGCGGCTTCGCCCGGGCGTCAGGAGAGCAAGAGGATGGGGGGTGGGTGGGAGTCAGCTGTGACCGTCAGTGAGGGCTCATACGGGCCAGTTCATCAGCGTGGAGCGGATCAGAAAGCGTTTGCCTTCCGGCGCCTCCACCGAGAAGCCGCTCCCCCGGCCAGGCACCACATCAACGGTGAGGTGGGTATGGCTCCAGTAGTTGAACTGCTCCCGGGACATCCAAAACTCCAGCGGCTGGGCTCCCCCGGAAGAACCGCCGTCGGAAATCTCAAATGATCCGAGCAAGACATCCGCGTCGCCGGTGATGAACTCCCCGGCCGGGTAGCACATGGGCGAGGAGCCGTCGCAGCAGCCGCCGGACTGGTGGAACATCAGCGGTCCGTGCTGGAGCCACAGCTTCCTGAGCAATTCCACCGTCTCGGCGGTGAGCGCCACCCGGGAGAACTCCTCCCCGGGCAGCGTCACTGCGGCGTCGAGCCTGGTTTGGGACATTAGAACCTGAGCACCACGCGGCCATCGATCTTGGCGTGCTTCATCTCGTCAAGAACCGCGTTGACCTCGGAAAGTTCCCGAGTGGATACAGTGGGGTGGATCTTGCCCTGAGCGTAGAAATCCAGGGCTTCCTCGAGGTCCTGCCGTGTGCCCACGATCGAACCGCGGACAGTCAACCCCTTGAGGACGATCTCGAAAATCGGAGCAGGGAAGTCACCCGGCGGCAGGCCGTTGAACACGATGGTTCCACCGCGCCGGGCCATGCCGATCGCCTGGCCGAAGGCGGACGGGTGGACAGCGGTGACGAGCACGCCGTGGCAGCCGCCCGTTTCACGCTGGATGACTTCCACTGGGTCCTCGTGCAGTGCATTGACCGTCAGTTCGGCGCCATGCTTCTTGGCAAGAGCCAGCTTGTCATCAGCGATGTCCACGGCAGCGACCCGGAGCCCCATGGCCACGGCGTACTGCACGGCGATGTGCCCCAGCCCGCCGATGCCGGAGATGGTGACCCACTGGCCGGGCTTGGCCTCGGTCATTTTCAGGCCCTTGTAGACGGTGACGCCGGCGCAAAGCACCGGTGCCACTTCAACGGGGTCCGAGCCGGCAGGGATGCGGGCGGCGAAGCGGGTGTCCACCAGCATGTACTCTCCGAAGGAACCGTCCACGCTGTAGCCGGCGTTTTGCTGGGCTTCGCAGAGGGTTTCCCAGCCGGTGCGGCAGTACTGGCAGTCGCCGCAGGCGGACCAGAGCCAGGCGTTGCCTACGAGGTCACCTACGGCGAGGTCCGTGACCCCCTCTCCGAGGGCAACCACTTCGCCTACGCCTTCGTGGCCGGGTACGAACGGCGGTGTCGGCTTGACCGGCCAGTCGCCTTCTGCGGCGTGGAGATCTGTGTGGCAGACGCCTGTGGTGAGTACTTTCACCAGCGCCTCCCCGCGGCCAGGCGTGGGGATGGGGAGCGTCTGGATCTGAAGATCCTTGCCGAATTCAGTTACTACGGCTGCTTGCATTGTCGTCATCATTGGCGAAATCCTTGCGTCGTTGGAGCTTGGGTGTTGTTGTGGCAGGTGCAGGAAGTGCGGCTTAGAAGAAGCCGAGCTTGTTTTCGTTGTAGCTGACCAGGAGGTTCTTGGTCTGCTGGTAGTGGTCCAGCATCATGGAGTGGTTTTCACGTCCGATGCCCGAGGACTTGTAGCCGCCGAACGCGGCACCGGCCGGGTAGGCGTGGTAGTTGTTGACCCACACGCGGCCGGCCTGGATCTCGCGGCCTGCGCGGTACGCCACGTTGCCGTTGCGGGACCAGACGCCGGCGCCGAGGCCGTAGAGGGTGTCGTTGGCGATTCCCATGGCGTCGTTGTAGTCGCTGAAGCGCGTCACCGAGACCACCGGTCCGAAGATCTCCTCCTGGAAGATGCGCATCCTGTTGTGGCCCTCGAAGATGGTGGGCTGGACGTAGTAGCCACCGGCCAGGTCCCCGGGCAGCTCGGCGCGGGCACCGCCCGTGAGCAGCTTGGCACCCTCCTGCTTCCCGATGTCGATGTAGGAAAGGATCTTTTCGAGCTGGTCGTTGGAGGCCTGCGCGCCGAGCTGCGTGTGAGTGTCCAGCGGGTTGCCCTGGATGATCTTCTCCACCCGGGCCACGGCGTCGGCCATGAAGGAATCGTAGATGTCGTCCTGGACCAGGGCGCGGGACGGGCAGGTGCAGACTTCGCCCTGGTTGAAGGCAAAGAGCGCGAAGCCTTCCTGCGCTTTGTCGTAGAACGCATCGTTGGAGTCCGCAACGTCGTTGAAGAAGATGTTGGGGCTCTTGCCGCCCAGTTCCAGTGTGACCGGAATGAGGTTCTGGCTGGCGTACTGGCTGATCAGCCGGCCGGTGCTGGTCTCGCCGGTGAAGGCGATCTTGCGGATCCGGGGGCTGGAGGCCAGCGGTTTTCCGGCCTCCACGCCGAAGCCGTTGACCACGTTGAGAACGCCGGCCGGCAACAGATCGCCGATCAGTTCCATCAGCACCAGGATGGACGACGGCGTCTGCTCAGCGGGCTTGAGGACCACGGCGTTGCCTGCCGCGAGTGCCGGCGCCAGCTTCCAGACGGCCATCAGGATGGGGAAGTTCCAGGGGATGATCTGGCCCACGACGCCGAGGGGCTCGTGGTAGTGGTAGGCCGTGGTGTCGTCGTCCAGCTGGGAAAGCCGGCCTTCCTGTGCACGGACGGCGCTGGCGAAGTAGCGGAAGTGGTCCGCTGCCAGCGGGATGTCGGCGTTGAGCGTCTCGCGGATCGGCTTGCCATTGTCCCAGGACTCGGCCACAGCCAGCATTTCGACGTTCTCGTCGATCCGGTCGGCGATCTTGTTCAGGATCGCGGCCCGCTCGGCCACGGAGGTCTTGCCCCAGGACGGTGCGATCTTGTGGGCGGCGTCCAGCGCCAGTTCAATGTCTTCCGCGGTGCCGCGGGCCACCTCGCAGAAGGCCTTGCCGGTGACGGGCGTGATGTTTTCAAAGTACTGGCCCTTGACGGGAGGGACCCACTCGCCGCCGATCCAGTTCTCGTAGCGGTCCTTGAACGTGACCTTCGAGCCCTCCGTACCGGGCTGTGCATAGACAGTCATTGCTAGCTCCTTTGCTGCGCATGATGGTGGCGATCACCGTTGCCTTCAGCGTAGGAGCCGGGAGGTTGCAGTCAGGTTGCAACCCTGTGAGTCAGCTCACGTTCCATGCCCTGCGGCGGCCCTGCGGCGGGTGCCGCGCGGCGGCCCTGCGGCGGGTGCCGCGCGGCTACTCCGCTGCCAGGGACTGTGCCTGCCGCGCCCACTCCAGGACCGCCGCCTCATCCACTTCATCCGGGCTGGCGTATTTGATCACGGCCATCTGGTTGGATGCCGGCTTCAGGTCGCCCGGATCGGCAAACTGCTGGCCCTGCCAGAACATCAGCGTCACGAACCTGGGATAAGGCTTGTAGCCCACCAACGGGTCCTTGCCCCGGAACCACACGGGATGCCCGTGCCACACCTTCGCTTCGCTCCCGGGCAGCCCGCGCCCGATCAGCGGCTCAAGTTTCCTGGCAACCTCGGCAATGGTTCCGTCAAGGCCCCGGTTGAATTCCTCGATGGTGGCTGGCACGGTGCTTCCTTCCGCTGGCGGCGTGTTGATTAGATGTGTTGACTAACAGTGCGGTGCCGCGGGCGTCACGCGCTCAGTTCGGTTTCCAGGCGTTCAAGATCTGCGACGACGGCGGCCCGCTTGGGCGAGCGCGGCGGCAGGAGCTTCAACGCGGCAATGCGGACGCCGACGTCGTCCCTTGCCTCGGGCAGCCCGGCGTACTTGAGCAGCGACTCAGCGCTGCCGTCCGTCAAGACGGCCTCGCGCATCAGCGAGGAGACGCGGTCCCGCAGTTCCACGATGCCGGGAGCTTCAGAACGTGGCAGTACGGCCCCGCGGTAGATTTCCAGGGCGATCCGGTGCGCTCCGCGCTGCAGGCAGTTCAGCACCTGTCCGCTGTCCGGGACCAGGTCCATGGTGAGTTTGTAGGGGCGCGATTCCGGGACGGCAGCGGGGTTGAGTTGCTGCAGGATCTTGCGCAGCCGCACCATCTCCGCGCGCAGGGTCATGGTGGAGCCGTCGCCCGGATAGAGCAGGACACTGAGTTCCTCGGCGCTGAGTCCGTCGGGATGGGTGCTCAACAGGGCAAGGATTTCGCTGTGCCGCGCGGACAACGGCATGGTCCGGCCCTCAATGCTCAGGAGCGCCTGGTCGCGCCCCAGAACCTGCAGGCTGTTGCGGTACAGGCTGCTTTCAGAGGCGTTTCCGGATTTTGCCGCGGAACCGGAGTTCCGCCGTCGTGCGGGTGTCCGCGACTGGGATGCCGCCAGCTGAAGCCGTTCCACGCGCAGCTGCGCCTGCGCTGCTGCAACCGTTGCTTCCACGAGCGAGAGCGTATGCGGGGCCACCGCCGACGCCGTTCCCGTGATGTCCACAACCCCCAGCAGCGCGCCGGAGTCCGGGTCGTGGAACGGGACGGCCGTGCAGCTCCACGGGTGAACGGAGCGTTTGTAGTGTTCTGCACCGGAAATCTGGATTCCCCGGCCCAGCGCCAGTGCGGTGCCGGGGGCGCTGGTGCCTACCGTGGCCTCGGACCAGTCGGCGCCCGGGACGAACATCATGCCCTCGGCGCGGCGCAGCATCACGGGATCGCCCTCCACCCAGAGCAGCCGGCCCACTTCGTCGCCGACGGCCACGAGCAGTCCGCTGTCATGGCTGGGCTGGACCAGAAGTTTGTGGATCACCGGCATGATGGCGGCGAGCGGGTGCTGGCGGCGGTATTCCTCAAGCTCTTCCCGGTCCATGGCCAGCGGCGCCTCGGGGTTGTCCGGATTTGCGTGGAGCTCGGCAGACCGCTGCCACGATTCCTGGATCAGGCTCCGCAGACCCGGAATCTCCTGTGCCTGGGGGGAAACCAGGCTCTTGACACCGAGGTGCTCATGACCCGCCAGGGCATTGCGCTGGATCAGCTCCGCAGCGTCGCCGCCGGGTGCCGCCGGATGGATCAGGTTCCTCATCGAACTCCCACCTGCCGGGCACATGAAAAAGCCCGACAAAATCTAGTCCGGCCAGTCTACCGGGGCTTGCCCTCCCCGGCTATGGCGTTACCCGCCGGGCACCCTACCGGGGGCGACCGGCGAACTCAGGTCAACGAAGGTTCCGTCCGGGCAGCGGACGTAGGAGACCGTCTGGCCCCACTTAATTTCCTGTCCGCCTGACGCAGTGTGCATCAGGCGCGGGAGATGTCGATCATTTCCTCGCGCGGAACAACCTTGACGCGTTCACGCACGACGCCGTCGGCCGCCTCGGATTCCGACCATGCGGCCCCGAGGGCTGCTTCGTGCGCATTGAGCTTGTTCCAGCCTTCCCAGGTGGTGTATTCGATGCCGCGTTCTTCCAGGAGGTGGATGATGGCCTGCGGATCCGGGTTCTTCGCCGGGGGCAGCGTCAGCCGGTCTTCGAGCAGGAATCCAATGGTTTCCAGGGCGTCGCCCTTGGTGTGCCCGATCAGGCCCACGGGTCCGCGCTTGATCCAGCCCGTGGCGTAGATGCCGGGAACAGGGTTGCCGCCGGCATCCAGGACACGGCCGCCTTCGTTGGGGACCACACCGCGCCTGGCATCGTATTCCAGCTCGTCCAGCGGGGAGCCGTGGTAGCCGACTGCGCGGTACACCGCCTGCACGGGGTATTGCGGGAACTCCCCGGTGCCTTTGACATTTCCCGTGCCGTCCAGCTGCATGCGCTCAAACTTGATGCCGGTAACGCGCCCGGGGTGCGCCGCGTCGTCGACAATCTCAACGGGGCTGTGCAGGAAATGCAGGTGCAGGCGGCGGGAGGAAGGCTGCTCCGCTTCGGCGTGTTCCTCCACGAGCCAGTTGGTCATGGTGTTGACCATGGTCTTGATCTGGTTGTTGCTGCGGATGGCGTCGTCCGAGGCTTCATCGAATTCGAAGTCCTCCGGGTACAGCACGATGTCCACATCCTCGGCGTGGCTTAGTTCGCGCAGTTCCAGGGGTGTGAACTTCACCTGGGCCGGGCCGCGGCGGCCGAAGACGTGCACATCAGTGACCGGGGAGTTCTTCAGGGCCCGGTAGACGTTGTCCGGAATTTCGGTGACCAGTAGTTCGTCAGCGTGCTTGACCAGCATGCGGGCCACATCCAGGGCCACATTCCCGTTGCCGATCACCGCTATTTCCTTGGCATCCAGCGGCCAGTCGCGGGGGACGTCCGGGTGGCCGTCATACCAGGAGACGAAGTCCGCGCCGCCGAAGGAGCCTTCCAGCTCGACGCCGGCCACGTTTAGGTCAGCGTCCTTGATGGCTCCAGTGGAGAAGATCACTGCGTCGTAGAAGGCGCGGAAGTCGTGCAGTGTGACGTCGCGGCCATAGGTGACGTTGCCCAGGAAACGGATATCGCCTCGGTCCAGGACTTTGTGGAGCGCATTCACGATTCCCTTGATGCGGGGATGGTCAGGTGCCACGCCGTAACGGATCAGTCCATAGGGAGCCGGGTAAGCCTCGAAGAGATCGATGCTGACCTCGAAGTCGCCGTCCTTGACCTCGTTGGACTTGGTCAGGATGTCCGCAGCATAGACACCGGCCGGTCCTGCGCCCACAATGGCGACGCGGAGAGGACGTTTGGAGGTGGTTTCGGCTGAGTTGGACACCGGGAGCCCTTCTGGAACATGGAGACTGCGCCTGATCAGTTAGCGCACAGTTTCCTATTCTAATTGTCCACGGGATCCCGCGGTGAACCCCGTGACGCAGATCGCACCCGACTGATCTCCCGGGGCACAGCTGAACGGGAGGAATACTGTCCCGGAAGATGGTGTTATTGATCTTGTGCCTACCCCCGATACGTCCCAGTCCCGTTCCGCCGTAGCTGCTCCGGTCTTGAAGTCCCCCGGTCCGGCCACAACGGCGGTCAAGGCCGTGGACAGGGAGTCGAGGGCGGGGATCCTCTTCGGCATCGGCGCCTACGGGCTGTGGGGGCTGCTGCCGCTGTACTTCTTTGTGCTGCAGCCTGCGGGGGCCGTTGAAATCGTGGCCAACCGTGTGGTCTGGTCCCTCTTGTTCTGCACCCTGCTGATCACCGTCACCCGGTCCTGGCGGGTACTGGCAGCGGCATTCCGGGACCGTTCAGTTCTGTCGACACTCGGCATTGCCGCCGGACTCATCGCGGTGAACTGGCTGACCTATACCTACGGCGTGACCACCGGGCAGGCCGTAGAAGCCTCGCTCGGGTATTTCATCAACCCCCTCGTGTCCGTATTGCTCGGTGTGTTCGTCCTCAAGGAGACGCTCCGCCCCCTGCAATGGGCCGCCGTCGGAATCGGTTTTATTGCCGTGGCCGTACTCACCGTGTCCTACGGAAAGCTGCCTTGGATCGCCTTGACCCTGGCTTTGAGCTTCGGCCTGTACGGCTTCGTAAAAAAGCGTGTTGGCCGCAAGGTGGACGCGATCACCAGCCTCACTGTGGAGACCGTGGTCCTCACACCCTTGGCAGCCGCCACCATGATTTTCCTGGCCGTCAGCGGAACCGCCACACTGGCCGACAACGGCGCCGGTCACTTCTGGCTGCTGGCGGCCTCAGGAATCATCACCGCCGTACCGCTGCTGTTCTTCGGGGCGTCGGCCCGCAGGCTGCCCATGACCACCATCGGCCTGCTGCAGTATTTCGCTCCGCTGCTGCAGTTTGTTGTGGCACTGGTTGTTTTCAGGGAAGCCATGACCACGGACCGCTGGATCGGGTTCAGCATCGTCTGGCTGGCACTGCTGGTCCTTACGGTGGACATGCTGCTGACGGCCCGGAAGAACTCCATCGCGAAGAAGCTGACCCGCCGGTCCGCCTGACGCTCCCGCACCCACGCGAGTACCGGTACTGCTGGCTCAGGCTTCCGGGATGGAGTCAACCCGGACATAGTCCCGCGGCACAACCACCATAGGCACAGGCAGAGCGCGCAGCACCTTGTTGGCGGTACTGCCGATAAACATCCGGTTCTTTTCCGCGAGACGTGAAGATCCCACCACCAGGATCTCGCCATCGTCCCATTCCAGGCCGTCAATGGCTTCCTCGATAGTGCGCCCGTGGGCCACCACAACGCTGACATCGTGCCCTGCGGGGAGCCGGTGCGCTGCATTGGTGAGAACTGTGTTGGCGTGGATGTGTGCGGCGTTGACTGGTTCGCCGCTGTCGCCGGAAGCATCGAGCTCCACCAGGGACACCAGCCGCAGCGGCACGCCCCGCCGGTTGGCGGCGCCGATCGCCGTGTCAATTGCTTCAGTGGCCCCGGAGCGCTTCCCCACGGCAAGAGTCAGCCGTGTTATGGCCTCGGTCCGCTGGTAGCCACGCGGCGCCAGTGCCACCGGTGCGGGCGCGGCATGCAGCAGCGCGTTGGCCACGCTGCCCACGGTGAAACGCTTGAAGAGTCCGTTCCTGGCCGCACCCACCACAATCAGGCCGGCTTGGAGTTCCACCGCCGCGTCAATGAGGCCGGCGGCAAACGATTCGGCATCCCGGACGTGGAATTCGGCGTCGATGCCCTCCGGCACAAGCGCCAGCCCCTCACGCCGGGCTGTCAGCACGGCCTGCTCAGCAGCGCTGACCCGGCTGCCGTCCGGGTTCAGCGCCACATACGGGGCGTCCTTTTTCACAACATAGACAAGATCCAGATGGGCGCCCTGCGCCCGGGCCATGGATGATGCCAGGGCGACGGCGTCCGCGCCGCGCTCGTTTGGTGTGTAGCCAACTACGTATCGCATGGAACCCCTCTTCGGTTTCAGGCAGACGCCAGCAGCGCCAGGTTTCCCGGCGACGCTGTCCGGTCTGCGTTCGTGCAGTGGTAGGGATGACTCTACCCGCGCAGCAGCTGCCCGGGCGCTCCCTTCTGCGGGGCGATTCTGCCGGGCGATTCTGCCGGGCGATTCCAGCCCGCCTGCGCGTCGCACGGCCACTTAAACGCAGGAAGGATGGACAGAGCCGGGGCTATGTCCATCCTTCTTTGCGCGGGTGAGGGCTAGGCGTTGGCCTTGATGGCTGCGGCAAGGACATCCAGGCCGTCGTTCAGCAGCTCGTCGCTGATGACCAGCGGCGGCAGCAGACGGATCACGTTCCCGTAGGTGCCGCACGTCAGGATGATGACGCCTTCCTTGAGGCACGCGGCAGCCACAGCCTTGGTGAGGTCCGCAGCCGGCTCGTTGGTGCCGGCCTTGACCAGCTCAATGGCCAGCATGGCGCCGCGGCCGCGGATGTCACCGATCACGGGGACCTCCTCAGCCAAAGTGCGCAGGCGCGCCACAGCAATTTCCTCGATGTGGCGGGCCCGGGCGTTCAGGTCGTACTCCTCCATGGAGCCGATTGCGGCGAGTGCCGCGGCGCAGGCCACCGGATTGCCGCCGTAGGTGCCGCCCAGGCCGCCGGGGTGCACGGCGTCGAGCAGTTCCGCGCGGCCGGTGATGGCCGACAGCGGCATGCCGCCGGCGATCCCCTTGGCCATGGTGATGATGTCCGGGACAACACCCTCGTGGTTGACAGCGAACCATTCACCGGTGCGGCAGAACCCGGACTGGACCTCGTCAGCGATGAACACAACGCCCTTGTCCTTGGCCCAGGAAGCCAGCGCCGGCAGGAAGCCGTCCGCCGGGACAATAAAGCCGCCCTCGCCCTGGATGGGCTCGATGATGATCGCGGCAACCTGCTCGCCGCCGATCTGCTTTTCGATCATGGTGATGGCGCGCTGGGCCGCCTGGGCACCAGTGATCTCCGGGTTTTCCTCGCGGAAGGGGTAGCTCATGGGCATGCGGTAGACCTCGGGCGCGAACGGGCCGAAGTTGGTCTTGTACGGCATCGCCTTGGCGGTCAGCGCCATGGTCAGGTTGGTGCGGCCGTGGTAGGCGTGGTCAAAGGCGACGACGGCGTCACGCCCCGTGGCCAGGCGGGCCACCTTGACCGCGTTTTCCACGGCCTCGGCACCGGAGTTGAAGAGCACGGTGCGCTTTTCGTGGCTGCCCGGGGTGAGGCGGTTAAGCTGCTCGGCGACGGCGACATAGCCTTCGTAGGGCGTGACCATGAAGCAGGTGTGCGTGAAGTGCTCCACGGCTTCCTTCACGGCACCCACGACGGCGGGATCAGACGCTCCGACGCTGGTCACGGCAATGCCGGAACCCAGGTCAATGAACGAGTTGCCGTCGACGTCGTGGATGATGCCGCCGTCGGCGTCTGCCACATAAACCGGGACGCTGGAGGCGACGCCGGCGGCAACAACTGCCTTGCGCCGCTCGGCCAGGGCCACGGATTTGGGACCCGGGAAGTCGGCCTGGACGCGGCGCTTCTGCTCGAGACGGTAGGTGATTTCATTGGCGGTTGTAGTCATGGGACTGCCTTTCTGGATCTGTGCCTGGGTCGCCGCACGCTCGACCACGGGAAGAGTGAACTAGGAGTCGAGCGCGGACATCACGTGCTTGATGCGCGTGTAGTCCTCGACGCCGTACATGGAGAGGTCCTTGCCGTAGCCGGACTGTTTGAAGCCGCCGTGGGGCATTTCGGCGGTGAGCAGGATGTGGGTGTTGATCCACACCGCGCCGAAGTCCAGATCGCGGCTCACCCGCATGGCTGTGCCGTGGTCGGTGGTCCAGACGCTGGACGCGAGGGCGTATTCGACGTCGTTGGCCAGCTCCACTGCTTCTTCCTCAGTACTGAACTTCTGGACTGTGATGACGGGGCCGAAGGTTTCCTGCTGGACCACGCTGTCAGTCTGCTTGGCGCCGGTGATGATGGTGGGCTCGAAGAAGAAGCCCTTGTCCCCGGCGCGGTGGCCGCCGGTTTCGATCTTGCAGTTCGCCGGGAGCGACTCCACCACGGCGTTGACCGCGTTGAAATGGTTCACGTTGTTGAGCGGACCGAAGTAATTGTCTTCATCGTTCTGCGAGCCGGTGTGCAGCGTTTTGGTGTGTTCCACCATGGCTGCCACAACGTCGTCGTGGACCGAATCCTCAACGAGCACGCGGGTGATCGCCGTGCAGTCCTGGCCGGCGTTGAAGAACGCGAACTCGGCGATCGCCGCGGCGCTCTTCTTGATATCGGCGTCCTTGAACACGATGGCGGGTGCCTTGCCGCCCAGTTCCAGGTGCGCGCGCTTGAGCCCCTTGGCGGCGCCGGAGGCAACCGCGATGCCGGCGCGGACGGAACCGGTGATGGAGACCAGGCCGGGGACCTTGTGCTCCACCATCAGGGCGCCGGTTGCACCCGTGCCCAGGACAACGTTGAGCACGCCGGCTGGGAAGATCTCCGCCGCCAGTTTGGCGAGCACCAGAGTGGATTCCGGTGTGGTGTCGGAAGGCTTCAGCACCACGGTGTTGCCGGCCGCGAGGGCGGGACCGATCTTCCAGATAGCCATCAGGAAGGGGTAGTTCCACGGTGCCACCTGGGCCACAACGCCGATCGGCTCGCGCCGGACGTAAGAGGTGTGACCCTCGAAGTATTCGCCGGCGGACTTGCCTTCGAGAATGCGTGCGGCGCCTGCGAAGAACCTCAACTGGTCCGCGCCGGCCGCGACTTCCTCCGAGGCAATCAGGGAACGGACCTGGCCCGTGTTGCGGTGCTGGGCGTCCACGAGTTCGTCGCTGTTGGCTTCCACGGCGTCGGCAAGCTTGAGCAGCATCAGCTGCCGCTGGCCTGGAGTGGTGTGCTTCCAGCTCTTGAAGGCATCCTTGGCGGCCGTCATTGCGGCGTCGACATCGGCCTCCACGGAGATGGGCGATTTGGCCACCACTTCGCCGTTGGTGGGATTCACGACGTCGAGCAGCGCTGTGCCGGCGGGGGTGACGAACTCGCCATTGATGAAGTTCTGCAAGGTTTGAACCACGGTGTACAACCTCTTTCGTACTGGCCCATCAGGTGTGAGCATTGGTGATGCGACTGCCTCGAGCCTATGCCAGGGCATGAACACTGGGAATAGCCACCTGCACACCCTTGAGGGAAGTGTTTAGTGCGGTTGACCAGCCTGCGGCTATTCTGGTGGACATGGCAATCTCCCTCGCCGCCCTGTTGGCCGTGAACTCGCTGAAACTGAAGAAGTCAGGGCTGGCCGAGACCACCTGGCATCAGGACATCCACTGGGTTGCGGTCACCGAGCAGGAGGATCCGCAGCGCTTCCTGAACGGCGGCGAGCTGGTCCTCACCACCGGCATGCGGCTGCGGAGCGCTCCGGAGCAGCGCCGCTTTGTGCGCCAGGTCCAGCGCGCCGGCGCCGTGGGGATCGGATTCGGTGTGGGATTAACGCACGACGCCGTCCCGCCGGCTTTGATCGCCGAAGCCAACCGCTGGGGCCTGCCGGTGGTCGAGGTCCCGTACGAGACCCCGTTTATTGCCATCGGAAAGCTCGTGGCCGACGCGCAATCGGCAGATCACTACGCCAAGCTGGAACGGCTTATAGCCGGGCACCAGATTCTCGCACGCGCCCTCCTGACCGGCGGCGGGCTCTCCGAACTGCTCAAGCATCTCGCCACCATGCTCCGCACTGACATTGTGCTGACCCAGTTCACGGCACAGCTGTACAACAGCGGCACCGGGCACCCCACAGCGGACAGCTGGTCCTCCTACCCGATTCCCACCGGTCGCCGGGATGCCTGCACGCTGTGGGCAAAGCAGCCCTTCGAGGATTCCGGCATAGTGGGTTACGCCCAGAACCTCATCAGCGTTGAGCTCAACAACATGGTCAAACAGCGCCAGGCCCAACGGGCGTTGGCCGGCCAGGTCCTGGAGGACGTGATCCACGGGACGCTGGAGCCCAGCGAAGCCTCGCGCCGGCTCGCCGGCATCGGCGTCAACAGCACCCGGAAAAACGTGGTCCTCCTTGCCGTGTCCGCCGCGCACCACAAGCAGGTGGTGAGCACATCGGTACCGCGGCTGCTCGAGAACGCAGTGGCCGCCGTCGTCGGGAAGGATCTGGTTGTTGTTATTCACGACGACGGCAGCGGTGCCGCCGCGCTGGCCCGGAGCCTGGGCGATCACCTGGCCGAGGCCGGAATCCACGCCACGATCGGCATCGGCGGGGCCTACACCAAACCGAACGGGCTGCGCTGGAGCTATTTCGAAGCCCGTGACGCCGCGAGCCGCGGATTGCCGGTCAATGAGCCGGAACGCCTGAGCCTGACCTCGCTGTTGCTGGCAAGTGAGGACGTGCCTCTGGCGGACATGGCCAATGAATCCCTGGATCCGCTGCGGAACTTCGACGCCGCCCACGGCTCGGAGCTGATGACCACGCTGGAGAGCTACTTGAGCAACAACGGCTCGGTGGCCGCCGTCGCCGAAGCCCTCACGCTGCACCGGAATACCGTCCGGTACCGGCTGGCGCAGATCACCGAAATGACCGGCTATGATCCCTCGGTCACGGCAGACCGGGTGCAGTTGTGGCTGGCGCTGGCGGTGTCCCGGCTGGGCGCACGGCACCCGGTCTGATCCCTCCGCTGAAGAGCAACGCGGGGTCATTTACGGCCCATGCCGGGTCCTCAGATGGGCCGTAAGTGACCCCGCGTTGCTGGAGACATTCCCCACAGAAGGCTAGACATCAAACGTCTAACGTCTAATCTTTAAGAATGGCAAACGGCACGGAAGCATCCACAGAGACCTCACCAACACCCTCTCCCGGCGCGGCAGCACGCCGTCGACCGGTGGTAGTCGTCGCGGGGTTGGTCGCTGTAGTCCTGATCGGCCTGAATCTCCGCGCCGGTATCACCAGCGCTGCTGCCCTGTTCCACGACCTGCAGGAAATGCTCGGCTACGGCGCACTGGTGGCCTCGGTCCTGCCCGCCATTCCCTTGCTGTGCTTCGCCTTTGCCGGACTGGGAACGTCCTGGCTGGCGCGAAGGATCGGCGTGGAGAAGTCCATCCTGGTGGCACTCTTCCTGCTCGCGGCCGGCCTGCTGATCCGCGCGGTTCCCACCACCGGGGCGCTGCTGGCGGGAACCGTCGTGGCCATGTCGGGGCTTGCCGTCTGCAATGTGGCCATGCCGTCGTTCATCCGCGAGCACTACGCGTCCAGGACCTCCCTGATGACGGGGCTGTACACCTTCACCATGTCAGGCGGAGCCACACTGGCGGCCGCAGTCAGCGTGCCGCTGGCGCAACAGCTGGGCTCGCCGTCCCTGGGCCTGGCCATGTGGGGGATCCTCGGCGTCGCTGCCCTGCTCGGCTTCCTGCCCGTGGTGCTCCATACCCACCGGAACTCGTCCCGGAAAGACACGGCGCGGGTGTCCATGTTGCCCTTGCTGCGCACTCGGCTGGGCTTCCTGATCACCGCAATCTTCACGTTCCAGGCCTTCCTGGCCTATGGCCTGATGAGCTGGTTCGCCTACATTTTGACCAGCGAAGGCCTGGGCGCGGCCGAAAGCGGTCTGCAGTTCGGCCTGATGCAACTCGTCTCTGTCGCCGCAGGCATGCTGCTGCTGGCTCTCGGATCCCGCAGGGGGATGCTTCGCCCGGCCATGTACATCTCCAGCGGCTCCACGGTGGCAGGCGTTGCCGCCATGCTGTGGCTGCCGACGTCACTTGCAGCGGTTCCCGCCGTGCTGGTGGGCGTGGGGCTGGGCATCTTTCCGCTGGTACTGATGATCATCAGCCGCAGCGGCCGTTCGACCGCGGAGACCACCGCCCTCTCCACCATTGCGCAGTCACTGGGTTACCTGATCGCTGCTCTGGGCCCGTTCGGCGTCGGAATCCTGCACAGTGCCACAGGCACCTGGACCCTGCCATTGGGGCTGCTGATTGTCATCGGCGGAGCACTGATGGTGTCCTGCCACCTGCTGACCAGCAAGCGCACCCGGCTGACCGCCGGGCCCCGGAGCGTCGCATGAGCCTCACGCCCTCGCATCGACAGCCCCTCGCCGAGGAAGTCACGGCCAAACTGCGCCAGATGATCCACTCCGGGGAATGGCCCGTGCAGCACCGGATTCCCGCCGAACCCGAACTCATGGCCGGGCTCGGCGTTTCCCGCGGGACCCTGCGCGAAGCCATCAAGGCCCTTGCCCACAGCGGGATGCTGGAGGTCAGGCGCGGCGATGGCACCTATGTGCGCTCCACCAGCGAGATCTCCGGCGCGGCCCAGCGGATGTACAAGGATCATACGCAGGAGCACATCCTGGAAGTCCGGGTGGGGCTGGACACACAGGCCGCGAGGCTGGCCGCACGCCACGCCACGGCCGCTGACGCCGCTGCCATGCGCCAGCTCCTGGACCTCCGCCGGGACGCCTGGCATTCCGAAGACTACGCCGCTTGGGCCCGCGCCGACTGGGATTTCCACGAACTGGTGGCCCAGTCCTCCGGCAACCCGCTGCTGCACGAACTGTATGTCAGTTTCGGCGGCGTCTTCCACGATGACCTCCTCCGGCAGCAACGCCGCGGCGGCTTCAACGGGTTGCCGCACGAAGGCCATGGCGAACTGGTGGAGGCCATCGAGGCCCGGAATGAGGCAGCCGCCGTCGCCAGCGTCAACCGCAACCTGAACTCCTGCGCGGAGTGGCTCCACGAATAGGGGGACCCATTCGTGGGGCCCATTCGTGGGGTCTGCCGGTGCCTTCCCAGGGTTTTCCCAAGGTTTTTACAAGGTTCTGAACCCATGCTCTGACAAATGGGGCCAGCACCCGGGGACCGGCGTCTGCGCCTGCTGGCTCCGTCATATAGTCCTTCAACCAGTTGGAGGTACCCCCATGACTTACAGTAAAGCTGCTGGAACTGCTGGAGCTGCTGGAACTGCTGGAGCTGCCGGAACTGCTGGAGCTGTCCGGCAACGCATCCCGGACAGGAGCCGCCGGCTCGTCGCAATTCTGAGCATTTGCGCCGCCATAGCGTGGGCCATCTCCGTCCTGCTCGGCACCGTGGTCCATGTACAAGGTCCGACCCATGCAATTGCCTCAGCCGTCCATATTTTGTCCATGGTTGTTGCTTTCGGAGCCATCCTCCTCGTCGACTGGCACGGATTCCTCTGGCTGATCGGCCGCCGTGAACTTTCCGAGACGATCCGCCTGGACGGTGCAGCCAGTCCGCTCATCTGGATCGGAATCGGCGGAATGCTGGTCACCGGAGTATTTCTGAGCCCGAATCTGGGCAACCCGCTGACTGTGTTCAAGCTGGTTGCCGTCCTGGTCCTCATCATCAATGGCATCATGCTGATTCCCCTGATGCGGCGCCTGGTCATTATGCCGCCCACCACGTCATTCGGAGGACTCACCCCTGGCCAGCGCTTTCACATGCTGGCGTGCCTGTCGGTGTCGCAGCTGTGCTGGTGGTCGGCGATCCTCATCGGATTCGCCAACGCCTTGTTCTGAACACGCCTCCAAACACCAACGCGGGGTCACCTAGCGCCCATTAATCCGACTGGAATGGGCTGTAAGTGACCCCGCGTTGAGGTTGAGTCGACGTTTAAGTCAGCTCAGACGTTTGCGGCAACCCCGTCGCGGGAAATAGCGACCATGTCCGCGCGCGGCACAACCTTGATGCGTTCGCGCTTGACCTCCACGCCGTGCGAACCGCCGGCCGCTGTGGCCTCGGCGCCCAGAGCAAGTTCGTGCGCGTCCAGTGCCAGCCAGCCTTCCCAGCTGGTGTACTGCACGCCGCGGCTTTCAAGAAGTTCGACGACGGCGCTGGCCCCGGGTGCCTCGGCAACCGGCAGGTTTTCGCGGTCTTCCAGGAGGTAGGTCACGGTTTCCAGGGCGTCGCCCTTGGTGTGGCCGATGAGTCCCACTGGGCCGCGCTTGATCCAGCCGGTGGCATAGATGCCCGGAATGTGTTCGCCGGACGCATCCAGCACGCGGCCGCCGGCGTTCGGGACCACGCCCTTTTTGTGGTCGAACTCGACCTCCGGAAGGGCCGAACCGAAGTAGCCGATCGCGCGATACACGGCCTGGACCGGGTAGTCCACAAACTCGCCGGTTCCGCGGGCGTTGCCCGTGCCGTCCAGCTCGGTGCGCTCGAACTTCATGCCGGTGACGCGGCCGGGGGCATCGGCGTCGTCGTAAATCTCTACAGGGCTGTGCAGGAAGTGCAGGTGAAGGCGGCGGGAGGCCGTGAGTTCGGAGAGGTCTTCCGGCTGCTCGGCGATCCAGTTGGTGAGGGTGCCCACCATGGTTTTGATCTGGTTGTTGCTCTGGATCTGGCGGTCCGATTCCTCATCGAACTCGAAGTCCTCGGCGTACAGGATGATGTCCACGTCCTTGGAGTGGGACAGTTCGCGCAGCTCCAGCGGGGTGAACTTCACCTGGGCGGGGCCGCGGCGGCCGAACACGTGGACGTCCGTGACGGGCGAGGCCTTCAGCCCGGCGTAGACGTTTTCCGGGATCTCGGAAACCAGCAGATCGTCGGCGTGCTTGGAGAGGACCCGGGCCACATCAAGTGCCACGTTGCCGTTGCCGATCACCGCGACTTCCTTGGCGTCCAGCGGCCATTCGCGGGCAACATCGGGGTGCCCGTCGTACCAGGACACGAAGTCTGCGCCGCCGTAGGAACCCTCGAGCTCGATGCCAGGGATGTTCAGGTCCGCGTCCTTAATGGCGCCGGTGGCGAAGATGACGGCGTCGTAGTGGGTGCGCAGGTCCTCGATGGACAGGTCCGTGCCGTAGTCCACGTTGCCGAAGAAGCGGATGTCGCCGCGGTCCAGAACCTTGTGCAGTGCCTTGACGATGCCCTTGATGCGGGGGTGGTCCGGCGCAACTCCGTAGCGGATCAGGCCGTAGGGTGCCGGGTAGCGGTCAAAGAGGTCGATGCTCACGGTCAGCTCGCCGTTCTTGACGGCTTCGCTCTTGGTGAGGATGTCCGCGGCGTAGACACCTGCCGGGCCGGAGCCGACGACGGCCACTCGCATAGGGCGGGCGGCAGTTCCTACGGTGGTGCTGATTGACACGGCTGTGTTCCTTTTTCTTCGGTCCCGCCCAACTAGGTAGCAGCAGGTGTCGTTTTGACGGCTCAAAACGACATCTAATGCGAGCTAGTTGGGTGAGCGGGGGCTTCGGGCGGGGGTTACGGGCGGGGGTTACGGTGTGAGGACGCGGGGGCTGTTGGGGGTGGTGGTGCTGTAGTCGGCGGTCTTGAAGTGCGACGGCGCGAACGGGCTGACGCGTACCACGTCACCGATCACAATCACGGCAGGATTCGCGACGCCGGTGGCCTGGGCCTGGTCTGCGATGCTGCCGAGAGTACCGATGGTCACGCGCTGGTCCGGCAAGTAGCCGTTTTCCACAATACCAACCGGGGTCTCCAGCGGCAGACCCGCGAACGCGAGCGCGGCCGCCGATTCGCGGAGCTGGGACACTCCCATCAGCAGCACGATCGTGTGGTCTGCGCGCGCCGGAACCTCGGACAGCTCCTCATGGCCGGTGACCACGCTGAAGCCCTTGGCCAGCCCGCGGTGAGTAACAGGGATGCCGGCGGCTGCGGGGACGGAAATCGCCGACGTCACGCCGGAAACCACTGCAACCTCGACGCCGTTCTGCCGGCAGAATTCTGCTTCCTCGCCGCCGCGGCCCAGTACGTAGGGGTCGCCGCCCTTGAGCCTTACAACCCGGTTTCCGGCGAGAGCCTCATCCACAAGAATCCGGTTGATCTCCGACTGGGGGACGGGATGGTGGCCGGGGGTCTTCCCTACCTCGATCACGCGCACATCGGGGGCAAGTTCGCTGAGGAGTTCGCGCGGGCCGAGGCGGTCGGCTACAACAACATCCGCCTGGCCAAGCAGCCGGCGGCCGCGGACGGTGATGAGCCCGGTATCGCCGGGGCCTCCGCCAACCAAGGCAACAGAACCGGCAGGGGCGGTGTCTTTCGAAACACGTCGACGGCGCAGCGGCAGGTCGCCCGTTTCCAGGGCGGTTGCAACAGCGTCGCGCAGGGCCATGGCACGGCGCGGATCTCCCCCGGCGTTGACGGCAATCTTGACGTCGTCCACCACGGCGACAGCTGGAGTCCACGCGGCCGAGGCCTCGTGGTCGGAGGCGTTGACGCACCAGATGCGCTGCGCTTCCGAGTCAGCCGCCACCTGGCTGTCCACAGCGGGAGTGCCAGTGGCGGTCTGAACGAACCAGACGCCGTCGACGTCCGACGAAACGTAAGGGCGCGGCTCCCAGACAAGCAGGCCGGCGTCGGCCAGTTCGGTGAGCGCGGCCGAGGCAACAGGCGCCACAACAGTGACGAGGGCGCCTGCGTCCAGCAGCCCTTTGGCCCGGCGCGTCGCCACGGGTCCGCCGCCCACCACCAGCACGGGGCGGCCCAATAGCCGCAGTGCCGTGGGGTAAATGTCCTGAATTGCCATAGATCGACGATAGAGGGGCGCCACAATCCCCAGCAACGGCGGCGGAAACACCAGTTCACGTAAGGTAACGCTGCGTCACATAGGGCCGCCTCAAAAAGGCGGAATCAGCGGCTTTTCAGGCCCAGATAGTGCTCGCGCTGCGACTTGTCCAGGTGCTCGATCGAGTATCGGAGCGCTGTCCGCGGCATGGTGGCCGCGTGCGCGTCCAGAAAGTCGAGGAGCCGACGGCGGTCCGCGGCCGGCGTCGCGGACCCACCCGCCGAGCGCCTTGTGGATGAGGTCCTCTTTGTCTCCGAGCAGAAGTTCCGCGATGGCGAAGGTGTCCGCCAGGTCGCCGCTGCGCAGGAACCGGGACGTAGCCACGATGGCCGTTCGGCGCTCCCACATGTCAGCCGAGCGGGCCAGTTGGTAGAGAACATCGCGGGGCTTGTCCATTAGCCAGCCGTCGACGATCCGTCCGGCGCCCAGGTCCACGAGGTCCCAGTTGTTGATGCGGTCATGCCGGCGCCGATACAGCTCATAAAGCCCGCGGCAACGGACTTCGGGAGTTTTCTTCCCCGAGGCCTGGAGCGCCATGATCTTGACGGCACAGGCACGGGCCTCATGGATGTCCTGCTCCAGCAGCGTCTCGATCTCCGGCAGCTCCATGGCGGCGAATTCCTTGCCGAGCGTGAAGACCTCGCCCATGCGGACGCCCATAAAGTAGTCGCCCTCCGCGTAGTCCCCGGGGTCCATCTTGAAGTAGCGGCGGTACTTGGCCTGTTCGGCGTCCGATTGCAGGGCGCCGGGGACTCCGAAATGTCTAGCGACCGGCGAGGTAGCGGCCCCGCTCTCTAATCAGCCGGCCTCGATCAGCCCTGACGTCACTCCCCCGACGGCGCGTTCCCGCGAGGCCTGCATGGAGCCGAGGTGTTCGTCGATGCTTCGTGCGAGGTCGAAGAGACGCTCTCGGGCCATGGCGGATTCGGTGCGGCACACAAAGCTGACGGTCATGCCACCAGCCTGCCAGACAGCAACGCGGGGTCACTTACGGCCCATGTCGCCAGGGATTATGGGCCGTAAGTGACCCCGCGTTGCAGCGCGTTGCAGGGAGTTGAAGGGGGTCCGGGGTTTAGCGGGTGCTGCCCGCCAGGAGGCCACGGCGCTGAAGGAGCCGCTTCTCCACCGGGGCGAAAACCAGCAGTTCGATCATGATGCCCACGGCGAGGATCAGCAGGATGGCTGACATCACCATGGTCATGTCGGCGAGGTCGCGGCCCTGGTTCAGCATGGAGCCGAGCCCGAAGCCGATGGTGCCCCCCACGGCGATGATTTCCGCGGCCATGAGCGAGCGCCAGGAGAAGGCCCAGCCCTGCTTGAGTCCGCTGAGGTATCCCGGAAGCGCTGCAGGCAGGACAATCTGCAGCGCCATTTGCACTCTGGATGCGCCGAGCACGGTGCCCACGCTGCGGTACTGCGGCGGGATCTGGTCCACGCCGGAGATGAGCCCGTTGATGATCGAAGGAATGGCGCCCATGAACACCACGAAGTAGACGGTGGCGTCCGTGAGGCCGAACCAGATGATTGCAGCAGGCACCCAGGCCACGGAAGGCAGGACCTGCAGCCCGGAAATCAGCGGGCCAAATGCACGGCGCAAGGGTGCAACCTGAGCCAGCAGGAGTCCAACGGGCGTCGCGATGGCAACGCTGATGAGGAAGCCAATCAGGCCCCTCTGCAGGGAGGTCCCCACGGCTTCCTGGAGCTTGCCCTCGCCCCAGAGAACTCCGAACTGGCCCAGTACATCCAACGGCCCGGGAACCAGGTCGCGGCGCTTGAGGCCAAGCGAAACGTAGAACTGCCAGATGATGATGAGGACCACCACGGCGGCCACCGGCAGCAGGACCCTGCTCCAGTCAACGCGCGTCTTCCGAAGCGTATCCGACTGCAGAGAGTCAAGCCCGGCTTCAAGCTCGCGCAGGTCTTCGGACCCGGACGAGGAGCGGGTGAGGGCAGCGGTGAGGTGCCGCGTTCCGGCGGGGGCGGCAATTGAGCTTGCAGAAATCGCGGTCGCAGCCGGCTCAACCACCGGACTCGTCTCGACGCGTGCAGCGTCGCTGGAAACCTTATTTGGCATGGCGGCGGATCTCCTCTCGCAGCCGGGCGGTGATGATCCCGGTCAGGTGTCCGGCAAGTCCGGCATCGGTTCGGTGTTCCTCGGAAACATCCCACTCCTCCACTACGCGGCCCGGGCGGGAGGACAGCAGCAACACGCGCTGGCCCAGCCGGACTGCTTCGCGGACGTTGTGCGTGACGAACACGATGGTGCGGCCGGTTTCCTTCCAGATCCGTTCCAGTTCGTCATGGAGCAGGTCTCGCGTGATCGCATCCAGGGCCGCGAAGGGCTCGTCCATAAGCAGCAGCTGACGGTCCTGAGCCAGGGACCGGGCCAGGGCCACGCGCTGGCGCATGCCGCCGGAGAGCTCATGCGGACGCTTGTCCCCGGCCCCGCCCAGGTGCACGAGATCCAGGAGCTCGTTCGCCTTCACCCGGCGCTCGGCCTTCCCGACACCGCGCAGCTTCAGGGCCAGCTCCACGTTTTCCCGGGCAGTCAGCCAGGGAAAGAGGGCCGCGTCCTGGAACATGAAGGCGGCGCCATCGCTGGGCACTTCCAGGGCGCCCGACGTCGGGGCCTCCAGCCCCGCCATGATGTTCAGCAGGGTGGACTTGCCGCAGCCGGACGCACCGAGCAGGGCGACGAACTCGCCCTGCCCGATGGTGGCGTTGACGTCGTCCAGCACCGGGGCGCCGTCGCCGAAGCGCTTGCCCAGGTTTTCCAGTACGACTGGCATGGTCCCGTCCTTCGTTTGTGGTGTCTGGCGGTGAAGCGTCATGGTGCATAGTGCGTGATGGTCCCTGGCGTGGAGTGCTAGTCCTTGCCGAGTCCCGCCGCGGAGGTCTTCTTGCCAGTGATCTGGTTGAGTGCCGTCAGGTCGAAGATGCCGTTGATGTCAGCCTGCTTGGTGGTGCCGGCGTCCACGCCGTCCTGGAGCAGCTTCTTGTAGGTGCCGGCCAGCGGATCCACCGTGAACAGAATGTTCTTGAGGGAGCGTTCGATGACGTCTGCCGGCAGGGCCTTGCCCGCAGTTGCCTTCAGGGCGGCGTTCAGCACGGTGGACTTCTCGGCTGCGGGCGTCTCATTGAGCCAGGCCACGGATTCCGTGTGGCCCTTCAGCAGCGCCTTGACGGTGTCCGGGTGTTCGGCCGCGAACTTCCTGTTCACAATGAGGATGGTGGTGGGGAATTCGCCAGGCTTGCCGGAAAGCGCACCGTCCCAGAGGTCCTTCTCGTCCACCAGGACCTTGGCGCCGGCCTGGAGCACCAGACGTGAGGCCCACGGCTCCGGCAGCCACGCGCCGTCGAGCTTTCCGTCCTGGAAAAGCTTCAGCGTCTGGGCGTTCTCCGTGGGGTTGATGGCAACGTCGCCGCTGCCGTCGGTGCTGGTTTTGTAGCCCTGCTTGCCCAGCCAGGCGCGGAGCGCGACATCCTGGGTGCCGCCGAGCTGCGGGCTGGCGAGCGTTTTTCCCTTGAGGTCGGCCGCGGACTTGATTTCCGGCTTCACCACCAGCTGCGCCCCGCCCGACGCTGCGCCGGCGATGATGCTGATCGACTCGCCCTTGCTCTTGACGTAGGAGTTGATGGCCGGGTTGGGGCCGATGTACGTGGCGTCGACGGCGCCGGCGTTCAGTGCCTCAATGGCGGCCGGCCCGGCGTTGAACACCTGGGTGCTGAGCTTCGTGCCTCCGTCTTCTCCAAGGGCCTTGGCAATGAAACCCTGGTTGACGCCTACAAGGGCGGGCGCGTGGGTGATGTTTCCGAAGTAGCCCAGCTTGAGCTCCGTGGCGGGCGTGGCGGCGGCGACCGCGGCCTCGGCAGGTTTGGCTTCGTTGTTGCGGGACACCGTGGATGCCACAGCGGCTCCTGCACCGATCAGCAAGACCAGGCCCACAGCCAGGCCGATCTCGAGGGTGCGCCTGCGCTTGGGCTTTGCGGTTTCGCCCGCGACGATGCGGGTGGTTCCAGGTACGGAATTCTCAGGCTTGGACGAGTCTGGGGTGGTTGACACGGTGCGGCTCCTGTTCTGGGAGGTGGATCTGGAGATGTTGCGGGGCGGGTGTTCAGCGCCTGCGACATCGATCCAGGGAAACCTGACCGGAGCTGCCGCAGAGCCATTCCGAAGTAGTCATGGATTCACCATAGGGAGTGTCATAAACCTGTTTCAATGGGCCGGAAACCCGGGGTCACGAAGGTTCACGCAACGTCACAATGGTGGACAAAAAACCGCAGCTTGTTCGCAAACCCCGGGCCTTGAAGGCGGGGTTTGGCAAACAAGCTGCGGTTCTGTAGAGATTTGCGACGGGTAGGGCCTCAGATCGAGTAGCGCTCGTCCTCGTGGTCGCCCGGGTGGTCCTTGACCAGCCCGGCGGCCAGGGTGTTGCCGTCCAGCGGATCGATCACCAGGAACGCGCCGGTTCGGCGGTGGTGCAGGTAGTTCTCCAGGGGCAGCGGGGCCGCAAGGCGGAGCTGCGCATGGCCGATGTCGTTGAGTTCCAGGCTCGATGCCGGCTCCAGCTTGAACGAGGCCAGGTCCAGCTTTCCGTTGACATTGCGGACCAGCGCCTGGACGGTGCGGGTGCCGTGCTTGATCAGTACCTTGGCCCCCTCGCGGAGGGGCTTCGGCGAGAGCCAGCACAGTGCTGCGTAGAGGTCGGCCGAGCTTTCCCGCACCGTTCCGGCTGCGGCAATCGTGTCTCCACGGGCTACGTCGAATTCCTCGGCCAGGCGGATTGCAACGGATTGCGGCGCGGCGGCTTCCTCCAACGACACTCCGGCAAAATCGATGCCCGTCACCGTGGTGGTGCGCGGATCCTGCCCGGGTGTGAGGACCGTAACGGCATCCCCCACCCTCACCGATCCTTCGGTGATCTGCCCGGCGTAGGCCCGGTAATCGCGGTATGCCTCAACATCCAGCCCAGCGGCAATGGCATCCGGGGCCAGCGCCCCCTGCGGACGGATAACCAGCTGCACGGGGAAGCGGAAGCTCTCCAGCTCACTCTCGATTTCGTCCGCGGCCTGAAGGTTCTCAAGCACCTCCAGGAGCGCCGGGCCGTCATACCAGGGGGTGCGGGCGGAGCGGTCCACCACGTTGTCACCGTCGAGCGCGGACACCGGAATCACGCGCAGATCGCTGATTGCCTCTTTGCCCGGTTCGGCAGAACCCAGCTCCAGGGAACCGATCCCCAGTTCACGGGCGACCTGCCGCACATCGGCCTGGATCTCGCGGAATACAGACTCGCTGAAGTCCACCAGGTCGATCTTGTTAACGGCCACAATCACGTGCGGCACGCGCAGCAGCTGCAGCACGGAGAGGTGTCGGCGGGTCTGCTCCAGGACACCCTTCCGGGCGTCAATGAGTACGACGACGGCGTCCGCAGTGGACGCGCCCGTCACCGTGTTTTTGGTGTACTGCACGTGTCCGGGGCAGTCCGCGAGGATGAAGCTGCGGCGGTCTGTGGCGAAGTAGCGGTAGGCCACATCGATGGTGATGCCCTGCTCGCGCTCGGCACGAAGTCCGTCGGTCAGGAGAGCCAGGTCGATCGCCTGAGTGCCTGTGGCGCCGGCCCCGCCGAAACCTCGGTCCGCGGAGGTGCGGGCTACGGCGTCGAGCTGGTCGGCCAGAATTGCCTTGGAGTCATGCAGGAGGCGGCCCACCAGAGTGGACTTGCCGTCGTCGACCGATCCCGCGGTGGCGAAGCGGAACAGCGTGGCGGGCAGGGCCGCGGCGATCAGGTCGCTTGCAGCCAGCTCGGCGTCCGCGATCGAGGAGCCCAGGAGTGAAGTGTCGGTGCTCATTAGAAGTAACCATCCTTCTTGCGGTCTTCCATGGCGGCCTCGGAGATGCGGTCATCTGCCCGGGTGGCGCCACGTTCGGTGATGGTGGAGGCGGCAACCTCAATAACGACGTCGCTCACCGTGGCGGCGGCCGATTCAACGGCGCCGGTGCAGGACATGTCCCCCACCGTGCGGTAGCGGACCGTTTTGGTGATGACCTCTTCGTCGGGGCGCGGCTGCGAAACCTCGCCCACCGCACGCCACATGCCGTCGCGGGCAAAAACCTCGCGGCGGTGGGCGTAGTACAGGCCCGGCAAATCGATGTCTTCACGCTCGATGTAGCGCCAGATGTCCAGCTCGGTCCAGTTGCTGATGGGGAAGGCGCGGACGTGCTGGCCCACCGTGTGGCGGCCGTTGTACAGGTTCCACAGCTCGGGGCGCTGGTTGCGCGGATCCCACTGGCCGAACTCGTCGCGCAGGCTCAGGATGCGCTCCTTGGCGCGGGCCTTGTCCTCGTCCCGGCGGCCGCCGCCGAAGACGGCGTCGAACTTGTTGCGCTGGATCGCATCCAGCAGCGGGACGGTCTGAAGCGGGTTGCGGGTGCCGTCGGCACGCTCGGCCAGTTCGCCGCGGTCGATGAACTCCTGGACGGAGCCGACAACCAGCTTCAGGCCCAGCCGCTCTACGGTGCGGTCGCGGAAGTCGATGACCTCGGGGAAATTGTGCCCGGTGTCCACGTGCAGCACCGGGAAGGGAACCTTGCCGGGCCAGAACGCCTTGGTCGCGAGGTGCAGCATCACCACGGAGTCCTTGCCGCCGGAGAACAGCAGCGCAGGCTTCTCAAACTCGGCCACGACCTCGCGGATGATGTGGATGGCTTCCGATTCCAAAGTGTCCAAAGACGACAGGCGAGCTGACCGCACAGCCGGAGCAGCTGATGCCGCCCAGGGAGTGGCATCGGGCCTGTCGGAGCCGCGCGCATCGTCCGAAGGACGAATGCCGCGCGGCGAAGGGGCGGGGGCGGCATCAGCTGTGGAGGCGTAGCCGTCCGTCGTCGTCGTGCTTAGGGTGCTCATACGTGTAGTCCGCATTCTGTTTTGTCGGATCCTGCCCAGCGTCCGGCGCGGGGGTCGTCGCCGGGTGCCACTTTTCGGGTGCAGGGCTGGCAGCCGATCGACGGGTAGCCCTGGGCCAGGAGCGGGTTGACGGGCAGGAGGTTGTCATCGGAGTACTGCACCAGCTGGTCAAAGGTCCAGGCGGCAACGGGGTTTACCTTGATCAGGCCGTTCGTTTCGTCCCACGTGACCAGCGGGGTGTTGGTGCGTGTGGGGGCCTCATCGCGGCGGACGCCGGTGAACCAGAGTTCGTAGCCGGCAAGGGTTCGGCGGAGCGGCGCCACCTTGCGGAGCGCGCAGCACTGGGCGGCGTCGCGGGCAAAGAGATCCTTGCCCAGGAGCCGGTCCTGCTGTTCCACGGTGTTTTCCGGGAGCACGTCCACCACGTTGACGCGAAGGTTCGCGGCCACTTCGTCCCGCGTCGCATAGGTTTCCGGGAAGTGGTAGCCGGTCTCCAGGAACAGGACGTCGACGCCGGGAATCTGGTCCGCGACGAGCGCCGGCAGGACGGCGTCGGCCATGGAGCAGGCGACGGCGACCGCAGGCAGCTCGAAGTTGCGCGCCACCCAGGCGATGACGTCGCGGGAGGGGGCGTCCCAGCCGAGCTCGGCCGCGCCGGCCTCGGCCAAGGCCTTGAGTTCGTCGTGAGAACGGAGGGGAGCGGTGGTCGAGCCTGTCGAGACCGGGATTTCGACAGGCTCAATCACCGGGCTGGCATTTTCGGTGCTCATTGCAGGTCCCCTTCCTCGGCCGCGTGGGCCCATTCGGCGAAGGTCTGGCCCTCGGCGCCCTCGGCAACGAACTTGCGGACGATCCGTTCCACGTAGTCCGGTAGATCCGAAACATAAACCTTGAGGCCGCGGACGGTACGTCCGAGGCCCGCCTCTTCGCGGTCTGAAGAAGCCAGCCCGCCGCCCAGGTGGACCTGGAAACCGGGGGTGGGATCGCCGTCGGGCGTTGGCAGCATCATGCCCTTGAGCCCAATGTCCGCGGTCTGGATGCGGGCGCAGGAGTTGGGGCAGCCGTTGATGTGGAGGGAGAGCGCGTGCGGCAGCTGGCCGGAGGCCGTCAGGTCAGCCAGGCGGCGTTCCAGCTCGGCCACGGCGGTGGCCGCAGTGACCTTGGTTTCCACGATGGCCAGTTTGCAGTATTCGATGCCGGTGCAGGCGATGGTTCCGCGCCGGAAGACTGACGGGCGGGCGGAGAGGCCCAGTGCATCCAGCTCGGCCACCAGCGGCTCAACCTCGTCCTTGGGGACGTCCAGGATGACGAGCTTCTGGTGCGGCGTGGTGCGCAGTCGCTGTGACCCGCGGGCCTCGAGGGTGTCAGCGAGCTTTACCAGATGCGCGCCGGAGATCCGGCCCGCAAGGGGCGTGACTCCGATGAAGAACCTGCCGTCCTTCTGCTCGTGGATGCCGATGTGATCGCCCGGGGTGGTGGGCTTCGGTGCGGCCGGGCCGTCTGCGAGCTTGTAGCCGAGGTATTCGTCTTCAAGGATCTGGCGGAACTTCACCGGGCCCCAGTCGGCCATCAGGAACTTCAGCCGGGCCTTGGTGCGCATGCGGCGGTAGCCGTAGTCACGGAAGATGCTGGTGACGCCGAGCCATACTTCAGCGGCTTCCTCCGGAGTGACAAAAGTTCCGAGCCGCTTGGCCAGCATGGGGTTGGTGGACAGTGCCCCGCCCACCCAGAGGTCGTAGCCCACGCCCAGCTCGGGGTGGACAACACCCACCAGTGCGAAGTCGTTGATCTCGTGCACCACGTCCTGGCTGGGGTGGCCAGTGATGGCGGTCTTGTACTTGCGCGGCAGGTTGGAGAGGATCGGGTTGCCGATGAAGCGCTCGGCCAGTTCGGCGATGAGCGGGGTGGGATCGATGAGCTCGTCCTTGGCGATGCCGGCCACCGGGGAGCCCAGGATGACGCGCGGAACGTCGCCGCAGGCCTCCGTGGTGGAGAGCCCGCAGGCTTCCAGACGGCGCCAGATTTCCGGCACATCTTCAACCCGGATCCAGTGCAGCTGGATGTTCTGGCGGTCGGTGAGGTCCGCAGAATCGCGGGCGAACTCAACCGAGATGTCGCCGATCACGCGCAGCTGGTCGGTGGTGAGGGCGCCGCCGTCGATCCTTACGCGCAGCATGAAGTACTTGTCTTCGAGCTCGTGGGGTTCAAGCGTTGCGGTCTTGCCGCCGTCGATCCCGGGCTTGCGCTGGGTGTAAAGGCCCCACCAGCGGAAGCGGCCGTGCAGGTCCTGACCCGGGATGGAGTCGAAGCCCTCCTTGGAATAGACGGACTCGATACGCTCGCGGACGTTGAGGCCGTCGTCTTCCTGTTTCCAGGTTTCGTTGGCGTTCAACGGCGTTGTGCCGTCCACCTTCCACTGGCCGTGCGGCTTGGCCGCCGGGCGGGAAGAAGCGGTTCGTGCCGGTCGCTGGGAAGCGGCAGTGTCCGCGGACGCTCCGGCTAGAGCTGTATCAGTCATGCATCGACTGTAGAGCCGGCCGGAAGGGCGTCACAAAGGTGCCGGAAACGCTAAGTCACCTAGGGAAACATTTCGTCATGAAGAGCGGTCAGGGTGGATCGCTGGGCTGGCACCCCCAGTGTGGCCAACGCCCCGCCGGGTTGCCAAATCATGAGAACATAAAGTCGTTGTAGGATTTGCTGAAGCCCGCGAGGGCCGCACGATGATGGGGACATGTGGCACCGAGTTGGAACATTGACACCGCGGCTACCGTAGCCGTACTAAAAACGTCCGCATCGAACATTGACGCGCAGAACGCCGCTGTCGCAACTATTAACACCGCTATCACTGGTATCGGGGCTGCCTTGACGACTGGCCTGGTTGCGTCGGCCCTGAATGGCTACGTTGAGTCGTCCCTCAGCCCGGCAATCGGGTCCTTGAGTACCCGGTCGGTCAGCATAGTCGAAGGCACGCAAAACGCCTTGCTGGCCTACATTCAAGGTGATGCTCAGATGGCCCAAAACGCTCAAACCAGCGCTTTGGCATCCCAAGCTCTTCCGGCGGACCCTTTGCAGACCCGCTACGGCAACGTCCAGGCCGGGTAGGGGCCTCCGATGTCCAATGACGATCGTTTTTGCACCGCGCCCGTGGTCGGTGTGCCGGGTTTGGATCTGTCGGCTCTGCCCGATTTGCCTGACACTGACGCCTTGAGTGCCCATGCGCGTGACTTGTCCGGTGCCGGGGTCACATACGGGGACTCCGTGGACACCACAGCTACTGGGTGGCACGGACTGGCCGGGACATATCAGACACCTGAACAGCCGCAACTACTGGCCGTATTCAGCCCGGTGAAGGTTTGGGCGCAAGGTGTTCAGGACGGTACGTCCGTTGTGGCGTCGGCATTGGAGGATTTCGCCGAAATATGCCGTGAAGTGAGGATTCGTAGCGATGCCCTCATAGGTGACGCCGATCGGCTCAGCGGTAGGATCGAACGCAAAGGTGACGAGTGGGCCACCGTTCCGGAAATCGTGGACGAGCAACATAAGCTTCTGGCGGATTTGAACTCCATCAAAGCCCAATACATGGAGGCCGAGCAGGATTGCGCGAACCGGATCAACGGCGTCTACGGCGGGAGCACCTACGTCAAAGCCGGTGACTCGGGGGCAAAACCTGATGGGTCCAACGTTTACGCCGTTGACGCTCAAACACTGGATGCCCTTGGTGAAAAAGGCGAACTCTCCTGGGGTAAACCGGTGGACCGGGCACACCTTCCGGGCTGGGCCGGTGTTGGTCAAGGTCTCGTTGACGGAGCCTGGGGGCTAGGTTCGGGCCTGTATTCGATAACCCCGCTGGCTGCTTTTTGGCAGCCCAGTGCACCTGAATTGGGCCTGAAGTCGGCAACTTTTGGTGACGCTTGGACCGGCGTTGGCAAGACCCTTTGGAATGTTGGCATGTTCGTCTCCCCCGGTATTTGGCTCGACCGGCTGGTGACGGGCAAGCAGTCTGATCAAGATGCCGCCGGAGCTGAGCTGGGCAAAATGGTGCCGGAGTTGATTCAAGCCGATGCGTGGGCCAATGGGGAGTGGACCTACGCTCTCAGCAGGAACCTTTTTGATGTGGCGGGCATCGCTGGAACCGCGGGTGGGGGTGCGGCGATAAAGTCCGGTTCTGTGGCCGGGAAACTCGGCGCCCTCGCCCCAGCCACGGTTGCGAAAATCACTGACGCCCTTGCCGGGATCAAAACCGCCACGTGGGAAAACATCGTAAAGCCAGGCCTTCAAGGGACCGCCAATACCCTGAACCAGCTCGATGACGGTGCAGGTGCCGTGAGGGTTGCTGACGGGCTGGCCGGGGCCGCACGCGGGCCTCTTGGACACGCCGCCGATACCTTGAACAACACCATTGATGCGGTGGATCGCGCGGTGCGCCGCCCGCCGTCGATTGGTGCCTACGGCAACGGGGCCGGGGCGCAGGAAGCACTGGCGGGGCTGAAAGCACAACCGCTCCATGACCCCGCCAGGCCTGGTATCACGCAGGTGGTCAGCGTCCCGGATGAGATGGTTGCCGGGCCCAAATCGCCGTGGGCCAGAACCGCGCACGGATTCGCGCCGAACACCGAGTACCGGGTGTCCGGGCGGGGCACGTTCGTCACCGACGCGCAGGGAACCATCAGGGAAATCACGGTGGAGAAGGTCAAGGGCCGGATCAGCCCGGAACTGAACCATCCCATCCCTGACATGACGTACAAGGTCTCCGGCGTCCAGGGCGATGTCACCTTCATCACCGACTCCGCCGGGCAGACGGTCACTGCGCGGGTGGAAGGACTGCAACTGGGTGACGGCGGCCGCTCCGGACACATTCAGGGCAGTGTGGGACAGTCCGCCAACGCGGAAATCTACACGCAGACGCCCCTCTCGGACGGCTGGCGCTACGAAGGCGGGCACCTGGTCGCCAACGGATTTGACGGTATCCCGGAACGGATCAACATCGTCGGGATGCTCAAGGAACTCAACCAAAACATCGGCGACGTCGATAGCTTCTACAACTTCGAAACAGCCGTCAGGCAGAAAGCCCTCGGGGTCCCGCCGCCTAGAATTGATGTGGAGATCAACCTGATCCGCGGGCCCGGGGTCAAGACGCCTGCGAAGATCCGGGTGGGGGCTTGGGCCGACGGGGAACTATTCATTGATCAACGGTTCAAGAACATCGTAGGAAGTGGCTAGGCAGTGGCAAAGCAGCACATGGAAGTGGATACGTTCCAGGAAACACGGGATCAGGAACGCATCATCGCCGAAGGTCTCTGGGCCATCAGGCCCCAGGACCGGGCATGGGACAGCATCACCTACGTCCGCAATGAAACAGGCGGTGTTAGTTCCTCAATCGCTAAAATCTATCGCGGTGGCGAAATGAAACGCGCCGGCGCCGCGGATGAGGTTCACTTCGCTGCTGATAAGTTGCGGGAGGTGATGTATCAGCCCGGCAAGGGCGCGTGGCTGTCGATGACTCTCACGGTCGCCCCGGCCGGGGACGGCTGGGAAACAACCTACAACTACACCAAGAAACCCGTCTGGGAACTCGGCGAACCCAGCGCCAACGCCTACGCCCAGGAACTCTACGTCTTCCCCCGGGACGGGGAACACATCCCGGACTGGTTCAAAGAAGAACTCAAAGACGCCACCTGGCAACCACCCAAGGACTGAACCAACCCAGCCACCGCACGGACTATCTTCACGGAAGACCTCGGCGGGTGACTGTCATCACGCACCAGCGCCCGGCGCCGCGTCGTAACGCTCCAACGCGATGGCCACCTGTCCCGGGCCGCTGCTGACCGCGGCCTCCGCACGCCAGGAGGCGACGGCGTCGAGGATCAGCCCGGAACTGAACCATCCCCTCCCCGACATGACGTACAAGGTCTCCGGCGTCCAGGGCGATGTCACCTTCATCACCGACTCCGCCGGGCAGACGGTCACTGCGCGGGTGGAAGGACTGCAACTGGGTGACGGCGGCCGCTCCGGACACATTCAGGGCAGTGTGGGACAGTCCGCCAACGCGGAAATCTACACGCAGACGCCCCTCTCGGACGGCTGGCGCTACGAAGGCGGGCACCTGGTCGCCAACGGATTTGACGGTATCCCGGAACGGATCAACATCGTCGGGATGCTCAAGGAACTCAACCAAAACATCGGCGACGTCGATAGCTTCTACAACTTCGAAACAGCCGTCAGGCAGAAAGCCCTCGGGGTCCCGCCGCCTAGAATTGATGTGGAGATCAACCTGATCCGCGGGCCCGGGGTCAAGACGCCTGCGAAGATCCGGGTGGGGGCTTGGGCCGACGGGGAACTATTCATTGATCAACGGTTCAAGAACATCGTAGGAAGTGGCTAGGCAGTGGCAAAGCAGCACATGGAAGTGGATACGTTCCAGGAAACACGGGATCAGGAACGCATCATCGCCGAAGGTCTCTGGGCCATCAGGCCCCAGGACCGGGCATGGGACAGCATCACCTACGTCCGCAATGAAACAGGCGGTGTTAGTTCCTCAATCGCTAAAATCTATCGCGGTGGCGAAATGAAACGCGCCGGCGCCGCGGATGAGGTTCACTTCGCTGCTGAGAAGTTGCGGGAGGTGATGTATCAGCCGGGCAAGGGCGCGTGGCTGTCGATGACTCTCACGGTCACCCCGGCCGGGGACGGCTGGGAAACAACCTACAACTACACCGAGAAACCCGTCTGGGAACTCGGCGAACCCAGCGCCAACGCCTACGCCTACGCCTACGCCTACGCCTACGCCCAGGAACTCTACGTCTTCCCCCGGGACGGGGAACACATCCCGGACTGGTTCAAAGAAGAACTCAAAGACGCCACCTGGCAAGCACCCCAGGACTGAACCAACCCAGCCACCGCACGGACTATCTTCGCGGATGACCTCGGCGGGTGGCTGTCATCACGCACCGGCACCCAGCACCGCGTCGTAACGCTCCAACGCGATTTCGGCGAGCACCGGCGAGGGCAGCAACGGCTCCGTAACGAGGTCAGCTCCGGCCTTGGCCAGCTGGTCGTGGAAGAACCCCGGCGCCAGCAGGTAGGAAGCGATGACCACGCGCCCCGGGCGGCTGCTTTGAGCGGCGGTACTGGCCACCCCACCAGCCGCAACTTCCGTACGCAAGGAGGCAACGGCGTCGGGCACCGAAGGCTTGGCGGAGGCACCATAGGCGGGCACAATCCGGTTGGGCCGCAAGGCACGCAGCTGCTCCGCGAGCGCCTCGACGTTGAGGGAGGCGGTGGGGTCGGATGAGCCGGCGGCGGCGAGGATCACGGCGTCGGCCTCGGTCACGCCGGCCTCACGCAGTCGCTGGTCAAGCAACGCCGCCAGGCGCGGATCCGGTCCCAACGGCGCAGCCGCCAGGGTGTCCGGGCGGCTGCGGACGGCGCGGGCAATGTCCACCTTGACGTGGTACCCCACACTCAGCAGGAGCGGCACCACCACGGCAGACTCCCCCGCCGCTACGGCAGTCACAACGTCCGGCAGCCCGGGCTGCTGCACGTCGACGTAGGCCTCGCGGACCTCGAGTCCAGGACGCAATGCGGCAATTCCGTCGCGCAGGGCGTTGACCTCGGCGGCTCCCTGTGTGCTGGACGTCCCATGGGCACAGGCGATCATGATCGGGCTATTCATAATGGCTAGCGTAACGTTGGAGCCGCATTGTCCGCCCCTTGAAATCGACCGGAACGCCCCATGACCTTCCCTTTTGACATCGCCTTGGTGTGGCTGGATCTGGCCGGCGTCTTCTTCTTCGCGGTGTCCGGATCCCTCCTGGCGGCCCGGAAACAGTTCGACATCATCGGCTCCGTCCTCCTCGCCTCCGTGGTCAGCCTGGGCGGCGGCGTCATCCGCGACATCATTCTCAACAGCGGCCCGCCCGCCGCCTTCACCAACCCCGCGTACCTTGCGCCCCCGGTGCTCGCGGCCTTCCTGGTGTATTTCCTGTTTTCCAGCGTTCAGCGCTACACCTCCCTCCTCATATTGTTCGACGCCGGAGGGCTGGCGCTCTTTTGCATCACCGGAACGCTCAAGGCGCTTTCCGCCGGGATGAACCCGATTGCCGCGATCCTCCTGGGCGTTACGACGGCGGTGGGCGGCGGCCTGCTCCGCGACATCACGGCCAATGAGGTGCCGCAGCTGTTCGACCCCAAGGACCTCTATGCGCTGCCCGCGTTCACCGGTGCTTCGCTGACCACGGTGCTGTGGACCGCCGGGGCTTTTGACGCGGTGACCGCCTGCGCCGTTGCGGCCGTGGTGTTTGCGTTCCGGGTGGTTGCCTGGCGCCGTTCCTGGCACGTTCCGCTGGCAGTTCGCGGGTGGCACCGGCTCGGGCTGGACGGCTCGGGCGGCGGCAGGGGCGGCGGCCGGGATTAGCTAGGATATAGAGCATGACTGACATGTTCCTCGAGAAGTTCCGCGCGCTTGTTCCGAAGTATCTCGAAGACGAATGGCAGGAAGAGGACGGGCTGCCCGTAGCCGACCTGGATTTGGCCCTCGCCGAGCATCAGTTCACGGTCCCGCTGGTGCTCAAGGAGTTCTACCTGGCCGTCGGCGGCTGCGAGGATCTCATGGAGGCCTACCACTACTTCTGGGACCCCGAGGAACTCGAAGTCGACGACGAAGGCTTCCTGATGTTCCTTGAGGACCAGGAAGAGCAGTTCACCTGGGGATTTCGCGTGGGCGACCTCACTGTCCCGGACCCCATCGTGTGGCGCCGCAACAACGCCCGCGGCCAGTGGAAGAACGAGGAAGGCACCTTCTCCGAGTTCGTCTTTGACATGTTTGAGTGGGCGTTCAACGACGAAGAGGACTAGTTTCCGGGCCTCATGGGGGAGTTGCCGCCGAACTGGGGCACTTCGACAAGGACACGCCGGTCGCTGACTCAATTTCCACGGTTTCGGCGCTCATTGTGCCCCACGACGGCGGGAGTCGCCTCGGCCGGAACCACGACGGCGGGAGTCACCTGGCGTCGAAGGCTCCCCTGCGCCGCAGCTCAAGTACCGCAAGGACTTCAGCCACCATCCGCTCAGGGTGATGGACCACATCGTCATAGCCGTATCTCAGCACGAGGTGCCCGCCAACCATCGACGCATTGTTTCGCTTACGGTCCTTTTTCACTTGCCTGGGCTCAAGATGCGAGCCGCCGTCGGTTTCTACGATCAGGCACTCTTCAATGAGGAAGTCCACCTCCCCCACACCCGCGATGTCAACGTGCCTACGGAGCTGGAACCCCGCGCGCCGGAAATGAAAGTTTGCAAGGACCTCCAGGAGCGAGTCGGCCCGGGGAATGACGTTGTCCAGAACAGTTCGCGAAAGCGCATTCCGGTTCCCGGGGAGCTTGCGGCGCAGAAAGTCCACGGTGATGTCGCCCCTCCCCACGGCACTTTGCACCATCACCAAAGCGTCGAGTTCGGGCAGGCAACGAAGCGCATGGATCAGGACGTCGGCCAGGCCTGCAACAGGGAGCCATGGATGGCGCGGATGAGTGCACCTTCCATGGGTGAACGTCCCCGGCGGCCCAGCACGGTGGCCCGGACTGACGTGCACGGCCCGCGCATCTTTGAGCGTCCACAGACTGTAGCTGGGGGCGGCGGACAAGCACGTCAGCAAAGCGTTGTGGCCGAGTGCCAGGCCGAACACCCCGGCCTCCGCTGGCAGGCTATAGACGCCTCGCCGGATCCGCACAATACGCCCTGCCGCCAGCGCCTTGTCCATGGACGTGCGCGAAAATCCTGCCCCTTGGAGAGATGCCGCCCTCGCCACACCCTCCCTGGCACGCAGAAAACTCTCAATGTCCATGTTTCCACGGTGCCAGAGATTCACATCGGTGGGCAGACCTAAGCTTCTCCATGTGGACAAGCCCGCCGGATCGGGGCCGTTCGACACGGACACGCCGTCTCATGAACCGGGAATCCCCCTACCAAGCCGCAATATGCCCCACGACAGATTTCCCGAGCTCCACGTCGCAGTTCGAATGACACGCCGGGTAACAGCGAATTTGAACTGCATGACAAACCTGTCATACACTGATTACGGATCCACCAGTCGCCTCCGGTGGATCTGATGCGAACGGAGAAATGGCCCCGGTTCCACGCAGCGTATGACTCGTCATCGTTGCAAAGAACCGGGGCCATTCCGCTTAAGTTCAGACAAACACAGGTCACCGGATTCCCGGCCCAGGCCAACACCGCCAGCAATGCCCTTAGCTGTTGCGGTCCACCACTGCCAGCGCGAAGTTGGACAGCGAAGCCTTCACCACTCCCTCGGGCAGCGGCGCCAATGCCGCAATGGCCTCGTCGGCCCAGGCCCGGGCAACGACCCAGGACTCGGCCGTCACAGCGTGCTCACGCAGCCCGGCAACAGCAGCCGCCAGAGAAGAATCCGAGGTGAGGTCGCCGTCGATCAGTTTAAGAAGTTCGACGGCGGACTGGTCGCCTTCCGCCGCGGCCTTGCGCAGGAGCAGCACGGGGAGGGTGGGCACACCTTCGCGGAGGTCGGTTCCGGGGGACTTGCCGGACTTGACCTTGATGCCGGTGACATCGATGACGTCGTCGGCGAGCTGGAAGGCCACACCCACCTTTTCGCCATATTCAACGAGCAGCTCTTCATAGGCGGAATCCGCGCCAGCAAAAATCGCGCCGAGCTGGCCGGAGGCGGCCACCAAAGAGCCGGTCTTGTCCGCAATGACCGAGAGGTAGTGCTCTATGGGATCCTCGTCCGGACGCGGCCCCACGGTCTCGTGCAGCTGGCCCAGGCACAGGCGCTCAAAGGTGCGGGCCTGGATACCCAATGCGCGGGAGCCCAGTTCGGAAACCAGGATGGAGGCGCGGGCAAAAATTAGGTCGCCGGTGAGGACTGCCACCGAGTTGCCCCAGACTTCGTGGGCCGTGGGTGCACCGCGGCGGAACGGAGCCGAGTCCATTACGTCGTCGTGGTAGAGCGTGGCAAGGTGCGTCAGCTCAACCACCACGGCGGCCTGCACCACGGCCGGAAGCGAGGCATCGCCCAGGTGGGCGCACAGAAGCGTCAAAAGAGGCCGGATGCGCTTGCCGCCGGCTTCCACGAGGTGACGCGACGTTGCGTCAGCCAGCGGATCCGAGTTGGCAATGGCTTCGCGGAGCTTTTTCTCCACCCGGGCCAGGTTGTTGGTGATGGCGGGGCCGAGATCAGCATCCCCCGCGATGGCAGCAAAACCGGCGGGCAGCTGGAGTCCCGTGGCTATGGCGGTGGTGTTGAGGCTGGGCTCGTTGGAGTCCGGCAGGCCGTGCCCGGCGTGCGTCCAGCTTTGGTCTGCGGAGTTGGTCACGGGTTAACCCTAACTTTTTGTTTCGGAAACCGCTGATGTGAAGCCAACGGGGCAGTATTTGAGGTGGCGGGGACCAGCATTTCCAGGACCCGGATCACCCGGTCCTCGAATCCCTTGGCGGAGGAATCCGTCAGATTGGCGAGCAGCCGGACCACAAAGCGCATCAGCACGGGGATGGGCATGCCCGTGCGCAGCGCGAGCTTCATCACCACAGGCTTTCCGATCAGCGCGGCAAATGCCCGGCCCAGCGTGAAGTGGGATCCCCACTGTTGGCGCACGTATTCCGCGTACCCCGCCAAGTGGGTGTCGGCGTCGTCGGCTCCGGAAACACCCGGGCTCCATGCACGGGAGCGGCCCGGCGAAGAAGCGTCGATGATGAACTCGGCGGCGAAGCGGGCGGATTCCATGGCGTAGGAGATGCCCTCGCCGTTGAACGGGGACACCATGCCGCCGGCGTCACCCAGCAGCATGAGTCCCGGGGAGTAGTGCGGTGTGCGGTTGAAGCCCATGGGTAGCGCGGCGCCGCGGATCTCGCCCACCTGGTTCCCGGGAGTAAAACCCCAATCGGACGGCATGCCGGCGGTCCATTCGCGGAGCACCTGCTTGTAGTCCAGCCTGCCGAATTCCTTGGAGGAGTTCAGGATTCCCAGGCCCACGTTGGACGTGCCGTCCCCCACGCCGAACACCCAGCCGTAGCCCGGCAAAAGGCGGCCGTCGCGGCCGGGAAGTTCCAGCCAGCCTTCCATCCAGTCATCGTCATGCCGCGGCGACGTGAAGTAGGTGCGCACGGCAACGCCCAGCGGGCGGTCATCGCGCTTCTGGATTCCCGCGGACACTGCGGTCCGGGTGGAGTTGCCGTCTGCGGCGAGTACGACGTCGGCACGGAAGTCGCGCGTCTCCCCCGTCTTGCGTCCGGACTCGTCAAGGAGCGCTGCGCGTACACCGGTCACACGCCCGTTTTCCGAGCGCAGGGTTCCACTGACGCTGTGGCGTTCGAGCACCACGGCACCGGCGGACCGGGCGTGGCGCGCGAGTTCCTCATCGAAGCCGAGGCGGGTCCGGATCAGGCCATACTGCGGAAAGTCGGAGACCTCGGGCCAGGGAAGCTCGATGGTGCGCCCGCCGGCGATCAGGCGCAGGCCCTTGTTGCGCCGCCAGCCGTCCGTTTCCGGGTGCGGCAGGCCGAGCTTCTGGATTTCGCGGACAGCCCTCGGGGTGAGGCCGTCGCCGCATACTTTTTCACGCGGGAAGCTGGTCTTTTCGAGCACGGTGACGGCGATGCCGGCCTGCGCAAGGTAGTACGCAGCGGTGGATCCGGCCGGCCCGGCGCCGACGATGAGTACATTCACTGGTGAGGGCTAGCGCGGGGTGCGGGTGATGTTGCGGCGGAGCCTGGCCACCGGTCCGGTGTGCGCGGCGATGGAAGCAGCCCCGCCGCCGGGCGTTGACTCGAGCGGCTTGTGGGCGCGGTGGACTGCCACGATTCCGCCGCTGAGGTTCCGGTAGGTGACCTTCTCCCAGCCGGATTCCTGCAGCCATGCGGCCAGGTGGTCCTGGTCCGGCCAGGCGCGGATGGACTCGGCGAGATAGACGTAGGCGTCCGGGTTGGAGGACACCTTGACCGCGATGGCCGGGAGCGCCCGCATGAGGTATTCGGTGTACATGGTGCGCCAGAGCGGCACCACGGGCTGGGAGAATTCGGCGATGACCAGCTTGCCGCCGGGCTTGGTGACGCGGAGCATCTCGGCCAGCGCCTTCTTCGGCTCGTTGACGTTTCGCAGGCCGAAGGAGATGGTGCTGGCATCGAACGTGTTGTCCGCGAAGGGCAGATTGGTGGCGTCACCGGCGATGAAATCAATGTCCGGGCGGCGGCGCTTACCGACTTTGAGCATGCCCAGGGAGAAGTCGCAGGCGATGACATCGATCCCGGCATCGGCGTACGGTTCGCTGGAGGTGCCGGTTCCTGCGGCAAGATCCAGGACTCGCTGGCCTGCCGTTGCATCCATGGCTTCCACCACCACCCGGCGCCAGCGGCGGGTCTGCCCCATGGACAGAACATCGTTGACGACGTCGTATTTCGGTGCGACGTCGTCAAACATCGTGGCTACTTCGTCCGGACGCTTATCCAAGGATGCTCGGTTCACCGTTCCATTGTCTCAAAAGTTCAGGGGACCCACGAACCACGGCCTGCAGGCATGGGGATCTGCTGGAAAGCACTGGAAAGTACTGGGTTCTCCTGGGAAGAGACGTACTGTTGTCTCATCATGACGAGCACGTTCCGCACACTGACAGTCCCCCTGGATGCAAAATCATTCCCCGGGGGGCTGCCGTCGTTTCTGGTCCGGGACGATGTCCTCTGCTGGACCCGCCGCGAAGCCGGACTGGTGGGCTTCGGCGAAGCGGCCCGGTTCACCACCGCCGGCCCGGAGCGTTTCCTCGAGGCCGATATCTGGTGGCGGCATTTGGTCCTCGAGGCTGACATTGCGGACTCCGTTGAGCTGCCCGGCACGGGGCCCGTGGCCTTCGGCTCGTTCGCATTTTCGAAAGTTTCCGCCCATGAGTCGCGGATGATTGTCCCGGAGATCGTTGTGGGCGTCCGCGACGGCCGCGCCTGGCTCACCCAGTTAACGTTCGACGACGGCGAACTCACCGAAGCGGGCGCCCTCGCCGCACTGGACCGCTGGCTTGATGCGCCGGCTGGTGATTCTTCCGGAGGCGACGCACACGACGGGGCGGGTGCCGCCGTCGGGCATTCCCTTCCTGTGGCGGCCGGAACGTCGCTGGCAACTGAAGCAACACTGGCAACAGGCTCGCTGAGCGAAGCGGACTGGATGGCCGCCGTCGCCGCCGGGGTGGCGGAAATCCGCACCGGAAAGCTGCAGAAGCTTGTGCTGGCCAGGGATGTTGTGGCCACGGTGCCGGACGGGGTTAATGCGGCCGATGTGCTCCGAGAGCTCGCCGTGCGGTACCGCGAATGCTGGACGTATGGTGTGGACGGGCTGGTGGGTGCCACGCCGGAGATGCTGATCCAGGTGGAGGGCCGCACTGCCCAGGCCCGTGTGCTGGCGGGAACACTGGACCGTCGGGATGCGGCCGGCGAGTCGGGACTGCCCATGGATTATGCAGAGCGTGTTCTGGCTGGCTCCGAGAAGCAGCGGCATGAGCACGAAATTGCCATCCAGTCGCTGACCACGCAGCTGGCGCCGTTTTCCGAGGCCATGAACGCGCACAGCGAACCCTTCATCCTGGAGCTGCCCAATGTGTGGCATCTGGCATCCGATGTGAAGGCCGAGCTCACCGAGGTGGAGGGGCATGTGCCCACGTGCCTGGCGCTGATCAACGCCCTGCATCCCACCGCCGCAGTCTGTGGAACGCCCACGCTGGTTGCCGGCGCGCTGATCCGGAAGCTTGAGCACCTTGACCGCGGTCCGTATGCCGGGCCCGTCGGCTGGCTTGATGCGGCAGGGAACGGTGAGTGGGGCATCGCCCTCCGCGGCGCCGTGATTGAGGCGCCGGATACCGTTCGGCTCTACGCGGGCTGCGGGATTGTGGAAGGGTCGCACCCGGAGGCCGAGCTCGCGGAGACGTGGGCCAAGTTCCGGCCCATGCTGGAATCGCTGGGGATCAAGAGCTAGGGGAGGCGTGGCCGCCTGCCGGCGGGAGCCAGTTGCGGGCTTCCCGGGGGGCATGGATCCGGGATTCGAGACACACGCCGCCGCAAAGGTCTTGCATTTACCCTCCAATTTGTTATCCAATAGTAAAACTTAGTTTTCTGTGATGTACATCTCTTATTCGGCGTTACACTATAAACCGATTTAGTCACGCATAGCCCTGCAACAAAAGGTAAGAAAAATGCAGCTCAAGTCCCTCGCCACAGCCAAGATGGCCGCCAAGGCAGCCGCAATCCTCGCCGTCGGAGCACTCACCCTCACTGCATGTGGCGGCAGCCCCACCCCGGCAGCGTCGTCCGCAGCCGGCGTGCAGCTCATCAACTCCGGCAAACTCACGGTCTGCTCCGACATCCCCTACGAGCCCTTCGAATTCCAGAAGGACGGCAAGAACGTCGGCTTCGACATGGACGTCGCCGCCGAGGTCGCCAAGGACCTCAAGGCCGACCTCAATGTGGTGGACAGCTCCTTCGAAGCCATCGAGACCGGCACTGCATTGACCCAGTGCGACGTCTCCATCTCCTCCATCTCCATCACGGACACCCGCAAGTCCGTCATGGACTTCTCCACCCCGTACATGAACGATGACCTGACCCTCGTGGCCACCACGGCTTCCGGCATCACCAACATCGACGGCGCCAAGGGCAAGAAGGTGGGCGTCCAGCAGGCCACCACCGGCGCCCAGTACGCCAAGGACAAGGGCATCGAAGCGCAGCAGTTCGAGGACACCGGACTTCTGGTCCAGGCTCTGCAGGCCGGCACTATCGACGCCGCCCTGGGCAACCAGTCCGTCCTGGCCTACGCCATCAAGGACGACTCCAAGATGAAGCGTGTGGAAAACTACGCCACGGGTGAGAAGCTCGGCATCTCGATCAAAAAGGGCAACACCGCCATGGCCGATCAGATCAACTCCACGCTCAAGCGCCTGACCGACGACGGCACCTTGAAGAAGTTCGAGACCACCTGGTTCGGCGAAGCCGCCAAGTAGCCAACTCCGGCCTGGGGCCAACGCAGCCCTGAGACCTACCCAGTTGAGGCCCCGTCACGATCTGTAAAGCAGCTCGCTGTAAAGCAGCCCGTACGGGGCCTCAACTGCGCAAAACGAATGTGAGTACTCCATGGCAATGACCGCACGTCAAAGAGCCCAAGTAAGCCTCTACGTCCAAGCCGGAATCTTCGTTGTGGCAGTGGCCGCGCTGATTCTGGCCACGGACTGGAAAACCGTCAGTAACAGCGTCTTCAACTTCGGCAAGATCGGCCCGATGTTCCCGGGCATCATTCTGGTGGGGCTGAAGAACACCCTCATCTACACTGCACTGGCGTTCGTCGTGGGCCTGTCCGGCGGCCTGCTGCTGGCCCTGATGAAGCTGTCCACCTTCCCGCTGTACCGCTGGATCGCCACCGGCTACATCGAATTCTTCCGCGGCGTTCCCGCGCTGCTGGTGTTCATCGCCTTCGGCTACGGCGTGCCCCTGGCCTTCGGCGTTTCCTGGGATGTCAACATCGTGGTGATGGTGTCCCTGGGCATCGTGGCCTCCGCCTACATTGCCGAAACCCTCCGCGCAGGCCTACAGGCCGTGCCGAAGGGCCAGATGGAAGCAGCCCGCTCCCTGGGCATGCCCATGTGGCGGGCCATGGTCTCCATTGTGATCCCGCAGGCGTTCAAGATCGTGTTGCCGCCGCTCACCAATGAGGTCATCCTGCTCACGAAGGACTCCTCGCTGATCTACGTGCTGGGCCTGACCACCGCGCAGTACGAGCTGACCAAGTTCGGCCGCGACGGCATCTCCAGCCTTGGCGCAGGCCTCACCCCGCTCCTGGTGGCCGGCGCCTTCTACCTGGTCATCACCATCCCGCTGAGCCTTTTGGCCCGGAAGTTCGAAAGCCGCTCAGCGCGGACGAAGCGATAGGCAGGACAGTCATGAACGACGTCGTACAAAACTCCCGGCCCAACAGCGGGGGCATCCAGGCCGCCGGAGTCTCCATCAAGGACCTCCGCAAGTCCTACGGCTCCAATGAGGTCCTCAAGGGCATCAGCCTGGAGGTGAAACCCGGTGAGGTTGTGTGCCTGATCGGCCCCTCCGGTTCCGGCAAGTCCACCCTGCTGCGCTGCGTGAACCTGCTGGAACAGCCCAACGAGGGAACCATCCACGTGGGCGGTTTCGAAGCCACGGACCTTGATGTGGACATCGACAAGATGCGCCGCAAGGTGGGCATGGTGTTCCAGCAGTTCAACCTGTTCCCGCACCTGGATGCGCTGCGTAACTGCACCATCGCCCAGACCAAGGTACTCAAGCGCTCCCAGGCCGAGGCGGACAAAGTGGCCCAGGCCAACCTTGAGCGCGTGGGACTGGGACATCTTGCCGACCGCTTCCCGGACCAGCTCTCCGGCGGCCAGCAGCAGCGTGTGGCCATTGCCCGTGCGCTCAGCATGGACCCCGAACTGATGCTGTTCGACGAGCCAACTTCAGCGCTGGACCCGGAGACGGTGGGCGATGTCCTGTCCGTCATGCGGAACCTGGCCAGGGAAGGCATGACCATGCTGGTGGTCACCCACGAGATGGGCTTCGCCCGCGAAGTGGCAGACCGCGTGGTGTTCATGGACGGCGGAATCGTGGTGGAGGAAGGCGTGGCCGAGCAGGTTGTCAGCGCCCCCACCCAGAGCCGCACCAAGGAATTCCTCAAGCGCGTGCTGGACCCGACTCACATCGACATCGCGGAGTAGCTTCGACGCGCTTCCCGCCTCGCGACGCGCTTCCCGCCTCGCGACGCGCAAATGCCCTGGCGCTACTGGAATGCCGGTAGCGCCAGGGCATTTGCGCGTCGAGTGACGGTTTGCGCGTCGGGAGGGGCGCCGATTCACCGCGCAGAACGAGCCCGACGGCGGGGCACGCCTGCCGCCGCGAGCTTCCGTTCCAGCCGCCCGGCTCCCATCAAGTCGGCCCAGACCCACCGGACCACACCACACCCCGTGGCCCGGATCCGGTCCTCCCGGAACTTCTCGTCCACCACGGCCTGTGAGGCGGTCCGGCCCTGGAGATACTCAGGCTTCAGGTACTTGTCGATGCCGTCGAACTCCCCGGCCACCGGCCCGCCATCCCAGTAGAAGTCCGTGTAGCCCACGAGTCCGGAACCGTCGCGGATCTCGAACTGGAGCACGGGCGGCTGGAAGCCAGCAACATGTATGAGGGCCCGGCTGTACGACTCGCCGGCAGACCCGGACTGCGGATCCGCGAATTCAACTGCTGCCAGGATCCTGCGGGTCGCCGCCGCCGTGTAATTGCCCTCGATTCCGGCCCGCAGCGCGTCCTTGGGGAGAGCGGGCAAGCCGAGGCGGCTGTCCGGTCTGAGCACGTGGTCAAGCGGAGCAATGGCTTCAATAAACGGTGTGAATGCCGCCAGATCCAGGACGGTGCGCACCCTGCTTGTCACCAGCAGCCCGTCGCGCCGATGGATTTTCAGTCCCGCGGGATCAGCGAAGTGGCGGGTCACACCGGCACGCGACCGGCCGCCGTCGTTCTTTAGCGTCAGTGCATGGACAGCGTGGCGTTGGCCGATGGTGGGGATTCCCCAAACCGTGGCTGCGGAGTGCCACGCAAAAACTGCTGGAGCCACGAAGGTTTCGGCGGCCGCGTTGACGCGAACGCGGTACTGCTCCCATTTCTTCAGGACCTTCCACGAGGCACCGTCGACGTAAACGCCATGACGGACCCGGATCAACGCGCCGGATTTGCAACGTTGGGCAAGATCCTTGGCAGTCACGCCCTGCTGCACGCACTCACGGGTCAGTATGAGCCTGGGTAATTCAGTCATGAATCGAAGATCGCAGGCCTGGCCCGGCCGCAACAGTGCCTATCTCGGCCATGTGGATAACGGAGACAGCCGCGCTGACGACGCCCACAATTCCTGATGAGGCCCAGAAAGGCTGACGATGCGGGTATTCGAGACTCGTCAGGTAATTCGCGAGTCGACAGTCGGAGGTGCGTCGCGGGGCAGGCTACTTCGGGGCGAGCACCCCTGCGACGGCAACGCCAACTGCGGCCTTGATCCGGGCGTGCAGCTCGCGGAGCCCGTGCCGGTCCGTGCGCACCTCGATGATGCTGCGGCCAACGAACGGTGCGGCCAGCGCTTCGGCGAGTCCCGCCGTCGTGCTTACTGAGCAATGTTCGACGCCGTACGCTGCGGCGAGTGCCGCGATGTCCGCTGTGTGGGGGGTGCCGAAGAGGCGCTCGACGGCGTTTCCATAGCCGGCTGCCTCCTCCACGGCACCGTGTTCCAGGAGCTTGAAGATGGCTCCGCCGGCATCGTTCAGGATCACGATCCGCAGCTGAGGCTCCGATTCTCCGGTGCCAAGGAGGAGCCCGCCGGCGTCGTGTAGGAAGGTGACGTCGCCCAGCAGCACTGTGGTCTCCTGAAGTCCGCCTAGAGCGATGCCGGTGGCTGTGGAGATGGTGCCGTCTATGCCGGCAAGGCCGCGGTTGGCGAACACCGTTGCCTGCGGCCCGGAGGCGGGCTGGCCCGCGAGGTCGACGTCCCGGATGCCGTTGGAGGACCCCAGCACCAGCTGGCCGTCAGAGTGCCGCCACACCAGAGCGCCCACTGACGGGCCTGTCGCAGGCGCTGAGCTGGAAAGTATTCCATCCAGGGCATGTTGCGCGGCGGCGCCTGCCAGTAGCCAGGCGTCCAGCCAAACGGAAGAGCCGCGGCCCGAAAAGTCAGCGAGGTCTGCCAGGTTCTCCAGTGGAAGCTCGGTGCGTCGGCCGGGCTCGTACCAGGCCACCGGGACCGGCTGGTAGAGGGCCGAGGGCACGTCGGCACGGGCCAGCAAAGACGAAACCGGCCGGGACAGAGTGGGCCGCCCGAACACCACCACCCGTTCAATCGGCAGCGCAGCATCGGCTCCGAAGTGCGCCAGCAGCAGCCGGTAGGGACCCACGGCATTCGGCCCAAACCTGGCATTGGAAGAAGGCTCCGCCAGAAGCGGCAGGCCATGGGCGCGGGCGAAAGCCTCGGCGACCGGCCCGGCGTCGTGCCCTGCCAGAACAACGGTGCGCCGCTCCGGCAGCTCCGCAGAAGCGTGCGGCAGGTCCAGGGCTTCCAGAGTATGCCCGATCCGGTATGTATTGCGTTCAGGCGAGTCCGGCAGCCGTTCCCCTGGCCCAGGAACCAGCGGATCCCGGAACGCCAGATTAATCTGCACGGGCCCGGGTGCAACATTCGAGAAGGCACCGGTGGCCGCGGACAACGCCGTCGCGACCGCACGCTGCGGGCTGTCGCCGGCCGGGACGTCCGCGGCGAAACGCACATGCTCGCCGAAGAGGTCCAGCTGGATGGTGGTCTGGTTGGCGCCGGTGCCGCGCAGTTCCTCCGGCCGGTCCGCGGAAATGACCACCAGCGGAACGGCGGCGTGATTGGCCTCCATCACGGCTGGCAGCAGATTTCCGACGGCGGTCCCGGACGTGGTCAGGACGGCGGCCGGAGCGCCGGTGGAGAGGGCAAGGCCCAGCGCCGTGAAACCTGCAGAGCGCTCGTCGATCCTGACCAGCAGTTCCACGCGCCCGGCAGCCTCAGCTTCGGCCAGCGAGTAGGCCATCGGGGCAGACCGCGACCCCGGCGACACCACCACGTAGTGCACCCCGCCGCTGAGCAGCGCGTCCACGGCAATCCGTGCAGCGGCCAGCGCGTTCAGGGCAGGCGGGGACGCAGCAGGGGCAGGTTCAGAGGGCTCGCGCTCAGCAGTCACCGAACCAGTCTGCCACCAAGCGGGAGGGGCTACATGTTCTCCGGCGTCTCGATGCCCAGCAGCGCCAGCCCGCCGGAGAGCCTGTGGAGGATCAGGACACACAGCGCCAGCCGCGACTCCCGGACCGAATCTTCAGCCTGGAGCACCGGGCACTGGTCATAGAACGCAGTGAACAGCTGCGCGAGCTCGAACAGGTACGCACACAACCGGTGCGGCTCCAGCAGCTCGCCCACCTTCTGCAGGGTCGCGTGGTACTCAAGGAGGTGCAGTGCCAGCGCGCGTTCGGCAGGTTCGACGACGGCGATCGCCGCTGCCGCCGAAGACTCACCTTCCGGCCCAGTCACTGCCCCCGACTTCCGCAGGATGGAGCGTATCCGTGCCGCAGCGTACTGGACGTAAGGGCCGGTGTTGCCGCTCAGCGCGAGCATACGGTCGAAGTCGAAGACGTACTCTGTGTCGTGCCCCACCGAGAGGTCGGCGTATTTGACGGCGCCGATGCCCACCTGCCACGCCGTTAAGGCCCGCTCCTCGTCAGTCAGCTCCGGCCGGCCGGCCTCGATAACCAAACGCGCCCGGTCCACGGCTTCCTCGAGCAGCGCCATGAGCCGGACCGGGCTGCCGGAGCGTGATTTGAGGATCCTGCCGTCCTCGCCCAGCACATTCCCGATCTGCACATGCGTGGCATCCACCGTGTCCGGCAGCCAGCCGGCGTCGCGCGCGGTGGCCATGACCATGCGCAGGTGCACATTCTGCGGCGCTCCAACCACGTACAGGATGCGGTCGGCCTGAAGGTCCTGGACGCGGTAGCGGATGGTGGCGAGGTCCGTGGTTCCGTAGCCATAGCCGCCGTCCGACTTGCGAATGATGAGCGGCAGCGGCTGGTCGTCGCGGCCCGTGAATCCGGCAGGGAACGTGCACAATGCACCCTCGCTCACCCGGGCGATCCCGCGGTCCTCGAGCTCCTGGCACAACTGTGCCAAAACAAGATCGTAGGAGCTTTCGCCGGCGATATCGGCATCGGTAAGCGTCACGCCGAGCTCGGCATAGATCGCGTTGAAGTAGCGTTTCGACTGCGCTACCAGCCGGCGCCATACCGCCAGCGTCTCCTCGTCCGCGGACTGAAGTGACACCACGCGGAGGCGCGCCCGGTTGGCAAATCCCGCATCAACACCATCGGAAGCGTCGAACTTTGCCCGCGCGGCCCGGTAGAAAGCGGTGGGATCGTCCACCAGCAGCTCCGCCTCCGGTGAATCCTCGCCCACCTCCAGCCAGTGTTCGATCAGCATGCCGAACGGCGTGCCCCAGTCGCCGATGTGGTTCTGCCGGATCACCGTATGCCCCAGCGCCTCGAGCACCCGCACCAGCGAATCGCCCACGACGGTGGTACGCAGGTGCCCCACGTGCATTTCCTTCGCGACGTTCGGGGAGGAATAGTCGACGACGACGCGCTGGGCCGTCGCTTCCGGCGCGCCGCCCGCCGCGGCCGAGGCCGAGGCCGCCGCCGAGCCGGCCACCGTCGGCTCTGCGTTCAGCAGCTCTTCGATCCAGGTGCCGTCGAAGGTGAGGTTGATGAAGCCTGGGCCGGAGATCTCAACCGCGGTGCAGATGCCGTCGAGCTCCAGGGTTTCGACGATCTTCGCGGCGGTGTCCCGGGGCGGCAGGCCCACCTTTTTGGCGAGAGCCATGGCGGCGTTGATCTGGATGTCCGCGAACTGCGATGGCCGGATCACGGGATCGGTTGACCGGAAGTCCTCGCCGAACGCTTGGGCAATGGCTGCCTGGACTCTGGGGACAACGATCTGGGCCGGGTTATTCACACTGCCCAAATTATCAGTCCCTCCCCGCCAGAACGTCCCCGTACGGAACTTCCGTCGCAAACGTTCCCGCAGCTTTCGCGCTGGCAACGCAAACGCCCCCGCACTTCCCGCCGCGTGAACGGAAAGAAGTGCGGGAGCGTTGCCCAAAAACCTGCCAAAGCCAGGAGCGTTTGGAAGGAGCAGCTCTTAGCCGCGGAACACCTGGATCACGGCCGGGCGCGGGGCGCGCACCTGGCCACGCTTCGGCGTCGAACCGGCCGCAACATAGTCCGGGAAGAAGGAGTGCTGGTCCGCGAAGGAGCCTTCCTCGCCAGGGTGCTGCACGGAAACGAACACACTGCGCTCTTCGTCGTGGACGATCGGGCCGCAGGTCTCGCTTTCGCGGGGCACGGCCAGGAACTGCTCCACCCTGCCACGCTCGGCGCCTTCAAGGGTGACCTTGAACAGGCCGTCTGCCTTGCCGATGCCCGTGGGGGCACCGTCGGTGGAGATCCACAGGTTGCCCACGGAGTCGAATGCCAGGTTGTCCGGGCAGGAGATAGGCGAAACCCGGTCCACCGGGAAGCCGGAGAAGTAGGTGACATCGCCCGTCGAGGGGTCGCCGCAGACCATCAGCAGGTTCCACGCAAAGGTTGTGGAGGTCTGGTCGCCGGTTTCGGTGATTTCCACAATGTGGCCGTCGCGGTTGGCGTTACGCGGGTTGATCTCGGTGGCGCCTTCCTTGCCGGCCTTGCCGCGGTCCGAGTTGTTGGTGCAGGCTACGTAGACCTTGCCGGTCAGCAGGCTGGGCTGAACGTCTTCACAGCGGTCCATCTTGGTGGGGCCCACCTTGTCTGCGGCGAGGCGCGTGTAAACCAGAACTTCCTCGACCGACATCCCGGCCACGGCCGAGGCGCCGCCCACCACGAGGGGCAGCCATTCGCCGGTGCCGTCGAAGCCGCCGTCTGAGGGCACGCCGCCAACGCCGTCGATTTCGGCCGCCGGGGAGCTGCCGGTGAACTTGGCAACGTAGAGGTCGCCGTCGGACAGAAGGGTCATGTTGTGCTTGCGATCGCCTTCCCGGTACTTGTCCTTGGAGACGAACTTGTAGAGGTAGTCGAAGCGCTCGTCGTCGCCCATGTAGGCAACAACGTGGCCCGAACCGGCCACAATCACGTTGGCGCCCTCGTGCTTGAAGCGGCCCAGGGCCGAGCGCTTCTTGGGGGTGGAGGTGGGATCGAAAGGATCGATTTCCACGATCCAGCCGAAGCGGTTGGCCTCGTTCTCGTAGCCGGCGTTGCGGGTATCAAAGCGGGGATCGTCCAGTTCCCACTTGCGGGCAGTGGCCGACGACGACAGGCCGTAGCGCTTGTCACCGGCGGACGTGCCCGGGGAGACGAAGTAGCCGTTGAAGTTTTCCTCGCCGGACAGGATGGTTCCCCACGGGGTGGTGCCGCCGGAGCAGTTGCCCAGGGTGCCCTTGATGGCTCGGCCGGAGGGATCGGCCACGGTCCTGACCAGCGCCGAGCCGGCGGCCGGGCCCGTCAGTTCGTACGTGGTCTTGTTCAGGAAGCGGCGGTTCAGCTCCGCGCCCTTCACATAGCTCCACGGCTTGTTCTTGTTTTTGCGCTCCAGCTCCACCACGGACAGGCCGTGGGCTGCGGCGCCGATGGCCCGTGCATCTGCGGCCGGAGTCGAGGCCGGGAACATGATGTTCTCGTTGGTGTATTCGTGGTTGGCGAAGAGCACCGCGCGGCGGTCCTTGCTGCCCGGAATCGCGATGATGTCCGAGTAATCGTTGTTGTAGCCGAATTGCAGCTCCTGCGTTGCGGCAGTCTGGTTGTTGATGTCGAAGTCCGGTGCCGACTTGAAGATGGGGTCGCCCCAGCGGATCACCGGCTGCCACGTGAAGCCTTCGGGCACAGTGACGGCGTCGACGGCGGCATCAACCGGCGCGATGGCCGTGAACTTCAGTTTCGACGTTCCGGCCGCACCGCCGGCGTTCTTCGCGGCGGCGGAAAGGCCGGTGCCGCCGTCAGCCACGGCCGAGCCGGCAGAGGAGAGAGCCCCGCCGAGGACGACGGCGAGCGCACCGGCCGCGCCGAAGCCCAGGGCCGCGCGGCGGGACATGGTGGCGGAGGCGATGTCGCGGAAGTAGCTGTTGGAGCTGGTGTTGCAGACGGCGCCGGAGCAGGCGTTGTCGCACTTCAGCGCACAGGTGACGGCACTGCGCTTCCCTTTGGTGTGGCCGAGCATGGGCAGCAGGACAGGCTTTCGCCCGGTCGTTTCAATCATGGGGTGGTACCTTCCAGGGAGTGAATTTCGTCCCGCCCACCCTTTCAGCCGGAAACTACGCCCGGAGGTCTCTTCAGTGAAGTTATGGTGAACTCCGGCCAGCAGCCACGGCCAGTTCGGCATGCACGCGGCGGAGCCGTTCGAGCCACCACCCCTGGCGCCCAGGAGACGCGGCGTACTGCTCAAGCAGCGCGGCGTCGGCGGCGACATCACGCAGGCGGATGGCGCCGTCGTCGGCCACCAGGGAATCCCGCGTGACATCTCCGGCGAGCAGCGACACCGTCCCCAGCCCGCACGCGTACGGCAGTTCCGGCAAGGCGGCGGCGAGCGCCAGCCCGGCGCGGATCCCCACCGAGGTGTCCAGTGCAGAGCTGACGACGGCGGGGAGGCCTGCCTGCGCCACAATCTCCAGCGCGCGCCGCACTCCCCCAAGCGGCGCGGCCTTCACCACGATCAGGTCCGCGGCACCGGCACGGGCCACCTTGAGGGGGTCGCTTTCCTTGCGGACGCTCTCATCGGCGGCGATCAGGACCGCTGTGCCGGCGGCGCGGAGCCGACGGCGGACTTCCGCCAGTCCGTCAATATCCGGCACCGGCTGCTCGGCGTATTCAAGCCCGACGCCGGCCAGCCGGGTGAGTGCCTCCACCGCCTGCCGTACGTCCCAGCCGCCGTTGGCGTCCACGCGGATGGCGGCGTCCGGGAGGGCCGCGCGGACAGCGGCCACCCGGGCGGCGTCGTCGTCGAGGGACTGGCCGCTCTCGGCGACCTTTACCTTGACGGCGTCCACCCGGCCAAAGCGAGCCAGGACGTCCGGAACCTGCGCGGCAGGCACGGCCGGAACCGTGGCGTTGACCGGGATGACGTCCCGCCGCGGTGCCGGAAAACCGTGCCATCCGGCTTCGATGGCGGAGGCCAGCCAGCGGGATGCTTCGGCATCGCGGTATTCGGGGAAGGGGCAGAACTCACCCCAGCCAACAGGGCCCCGGAGCAGCAGGGCCTCGCGCTCCATGATGCCGCGAAACTTCACCCGCATGGGCAGGCTGACCACGGAGGCAGCGGCCAGCAGCTCGTCCAGTGACGGGAGATCGGGGGGCTGAACGGCTGCGTGGGCGGGCATGATTTCACTCTACCGGGCGCCAAAGCCGGGGCTTCCGCGCCGATTTCGCTATGTGGAAAACTCCGGCAGAGGCACGGCGCGGCAGAAGGCCGCGCCCGGGAGAGGAGGAACGGCCGCTATTGGACGGGCAGCAGCGCCGTGCCGAAACGGGCGATCACGGTGGTCCCCGCACCCAGGGTGGACGTCACCTGGAGCGTGCCGCCGGCTTCGCGGATGGTGTTCCTCATGATCTGCAGGCCCATGTGACCTTCGGGGGCACCGGCGCCCTGATCGAAGCCGCAGCCGTTGTCGTGGATGCGGATTTCCGCCCGGTTGCCGTCCTGGCGCAGGCGGACCTCGGCGTTGCAGGCCCGGGAGTGCTTGGCGGTGTTCGCCAGCGCTTCCCTGGCCACCCGGTAGAACATGGCGGTGCGGTCCCTGTCCAGAGCGCATGTGGAAGGGAGCTCCAGCTTCAGGCTGATGCCGCGCTCCTGGAGCGGATTCCCCAGCCTGGCCAGAGCATCCGAAAGTCCCATCCGGTTCAGGTCCGGCGGATACAGTTCGGTGGTCATGGCGCGGAGATTGCGGACGTTCTCCTGCAGGATGTGCCGGGCTTCCGCGAAGAGCGGCTGCTGGCTTTCCGAGCCATGCAGCTCCTCGGATTCCAACACATAAGAGAGCCCGGACAGGTCCTGGATCACCTCATCGTGCAGGTCCCGGGCAATGCGCTGCCGTTCCAGGTCCGAGGACTCAATAGCGCTCCGGAGCAGGCGGCTCCGGGCGGCGTCGTAGGCCTTGATGCGGCGCGCCATCCGCACGGCAGGCAGGAGCTGCGCCAGCTGCAGCACAGCCAGGGCCAGCAGGAACGGGGGAATCATGCCCACCAGGACCAGGCCCTCCACATGTCTGACCCGGTCGCCCACATAGTAGGTCTCCACCACGAGGGGCTGGCCGTTGACGGCCCGGGAGTGGGTCAGGGATTCCACCAGCTCTCCGGAGCCGGCTTCAAACTCGTGGTCCTCGCCCTCATGCGATTTCAGCGTTGCGGGAACCTCGGCGCCCGTCATGGCTCTCAGTGTCTCTTCAGAAAGCGAAAACTTCCTGCCGATCAGGGCGGGGAGGTCCGAATACACGATGCGCCCGTCCCCGTCCCAGACCTTGATCCGGAATACGGATCCTTTGTCCAGCCAGGGCTGCATCCGCTGGTCCAGCCGGTTGATGGCGGCCGGGTCACCGGCCTGGACTGCCTCGGTCACCAGGGGTGCGATGACATGGTCCGCCAGGCGCTGGGCGGACTCACTCACATTTTCCAGGGCCTGCCCTTCGGCCTGGGCCCTGATCCAGAAGGCCACGGGAGTGGCCACCACCACCAGCGCTATGAGTCCCATCATGAGGAAGCCGCGGACGGCTGAATTGACCTCGGATCGTTCGGAGGCGTTGGTTTCGTTTCGGCGTAGCAGTTTGGGCGTCGAGAGCGCCTGCTTAGCCATGGGACGGCTGCTCAATCATGCCGCGCCGTGATGCCACCATCACTGATTCAAGCTGCGAATGCGTGCCCAGCTTCGCGAAGATGGCCTTGACGTAGCCGCGGCAGGTGTTCAGCGAGATGTCCAGCTTGGAGGCCACATCCTTGGAGCCGTGGCCGCTGGCCATCAGCCGGAGGACATCCAGCTCCCGCGGTGTCAGGACCGGTGCGCCGGCGTCTGCGGACTGCGTCTGGTGTGCGGGGGCCGCGCCCAGCTGCGCCAGCAGCGATGGGTGAACCACCATGTTTCCCGCCCGTGCGTGGCGGACGGTATCCAGCAGGGTGGCCAGTGAGCCGCCCTTGGGAAGGAAGGCGCAGATGCCCATCGAAGCAGCCTGCCGCAGGGTCTCCGGCGTCGGGTCCCCGGTCAGCATCACGATCCGCGTCCGGGGTGCGTGCGCCAGGATCCGGGCCGCGGCGGTGATGCCGTCGCCGTCGGGCAGATGGAAGTCCATGATCACCACTTCAGGATTCAGTGCCATGCTCTGTTCCACGCCGCTCTTGGCCGTCGTGGCGGAAGCCACGCTGCGAAGATCCGGCTCCCTGTCCAGTGCGGCCGTCAAGAGCTCCGTGAACGTGCGGTGGTCATCGACGGTCAAAATTCTGATTTCCCGCGTGCGGTTGACGCGGAGGGCGGGCGTCTCTCCGTCGGTGGAATCGCGCAGCTCGTCTTCGGTGGCTGCGGTGGCTTGCAGCAGGCGGGCGTGTGCCTCCCGCAGCGCCGGCCCCGGCTGGCAGCCGATTTCCTTGTCCATGATCCGGCGGCACCGGCCATAGGACCGCAGAGCTTCCAGGTATTGGCCGGATTGTTCGAGGCCCAGAACCAGGAACGTCCATGCCCGTTCATTGAGCGGGTCGTCAAGCAGCAGCTCGTTGGCCAGTGCCATGGCCCGTTGCGGCTGTCCAACGCTGATTGCCGCCTCAGCGGCCCGTGCCTTTACACTCGCTACCTGTGCTGCGTGGAGGGCGCGTTCTTCTTCCGCCCAGGCCGGAAGCAGTTCATCGCCCAGCAGCGGCTTGGAGGCTACTTCGAGTGCTTGCTGGAGAAGGGCGTACGTTTCCTGCGGGGTTGCCCGGCCGGCCCGCCGCAGGAGTTCGTCGAACCGGTCCAGATCGAGGTCAACCATTCCCTTTTCGATCAGGTAGCCGCCGGTCACGGTCCGCAAAGGGCCTGCTTTGCCGGTGCCTGGCTGGAGATGACGCCGAAGGACGCTGACGTAGCTTTCGAGGGTGGACAGGGCCTCGGCCGGTGGCTGGCCGCCCCACAGAACCTCGATCAGGTGGTTCTTGGATACCGGCGTCCCCAGCTTGAGCAACAGGATCTCCAGCACCTGACGGGGCTTGGGGCCCCCCAGATCGTGCGACCCGATAACCACTCCCCCACCACGCACCTGAAGCGGACCAAAGATACTGATGGACAGGCGCCCGGACAGTGCCCCGGAACCGTAGCCCGCTGCGGGGACATCTATTTGGTCAGCTTCCGCATCCGTTGACCAGTGGGCTGTTTCTGTAACGTCTAGTGACTGCATGATCTGAGCACCTGCGATTCACATGGAATGATGTTGCCCCATCTTTACCAATCCGCGGGGCCAGTACACGAGTAGCGAGTACTCGACTTCCCGGGGGGCCACTACTTGTTTTCCCCTGCACTGGCCTGAGCCATTCCCCGCACGGCCGGTTGAAGCCGTTGCACGATTGGGGGGTGGCGGGCAGCACCGTGCGAACTGGAAAGCCAAGTTTTTCCCAAGGCTGCCCCGCTACGGTGGCTGGAACCGCATACCCGGCGGTATGTCCGCCTTTCCTCCCCTGGGGTGGAACCGTCCGAACACCATGAGATGGATGACCCAATGAAGCGGAAACCAGCACTTCCGGGTACTTCCAAGTATTCCAAGTACTCCGGGCACTCCCGGTGCAACCGGCGGAAGGAAAACCCCGCCGGGACCGCTACCTGTCCCCATCCGCAAATAGTTCGGCCGGTAATCCGGTGAGCCACGTCAGCCTGCTGAGGGCGGAAATGCGCTCTGTCCGCTTCCGTGTGCTGGCCACCCTCCTGTCGTTTATGGCGGTGGGACTGTTTGTCTCCGGCGCCGCCACCCATGCGGTCCAGCTGGGCAGCCTCAATGACCGGGTGAACCAGGAGCTGCTGTTGCCGGCCGGGAATCTGCGCCAGCTGGCGGATCAGGCTCCACCGGGCTCCGGTGCAGGAAGCTACTCCTCCCTGGATGAACTGTTCACCGCATTTCTACGCAGCGGGGCGCGCGGAGGGTATGAATCCGTGATGACCATCGTCCGCAGCGGCAACACCATCATGCCGTCAGGGGACCAGCCCACCAATCTCAATACCCGTGCGGTGGTGAAGTCAGTCTGGGGCCGGTACGTTCCCGGGGAAACGGTGCTGCAGGACATGAGCATTGACGGCAGAACGGTGCGGCTGGCCATCACCTCGGTATCGCTGGCCGGCCGGCCGGGTGACGGGGTGCTGGTTGCCTCCAATGAGATAGGGATGCAGCGGGAACAGATCCTGGGTTCCATGTGGATCTACGCGGCGGCCTCGGTGGCCACGCTGCTGACGGCCGCGATTGTGGGATCCCTGGTGACGGGCCGTCTGTTGAGCCCCATCCGCCGTCTGCGCGAAGCCACCGAGAACACTACGTTCGAGGACCTGACCAAACGAGTTCCGGTTCCGTCCAGTAACGACGACGTAGCCCAGTTGGCCATGAATTTCAACCACATGCTGGAACGGCTGGAGACAGGGTCCGCGAACCAACGCCGCTTCGTGGATGACTCCAGCCATGAACTGCGCACCCCCTTGACCATCATCCGCGGCAACTTGGAGCTGCTCCGGACCGGGGATCCGGAAGATGTGGAGCAGACCAGAACCCTGCTTCTCGATGAGCTGGACCGGATGCAGGTTCTGGTTGACGATCTGCTGGTGCTTGCCCGCAGCGGCCGCCCTGACTTCGTTTCCCCCGACTGGATTGACGCGGATGTTTTTGTGGAGGACGCCATGGACAGGATCAGGGTTCTTGGCCCCCGCCGCTGGGAAATCGACAGCAAGCCCGGGGGGCTGATCCGTGCCGACCGCCGGAGGCTCACCCAGGCAATTGAGCAGCTGGCAGCTAATGCGGTGGCGTTTACAGGTGAGGACGACCGGATTTCGCTCGGCGCGGCTTGGGCGGAAACCGACGACGACGGCGGCCCCCGGAGCGGTGCGCCGGCGAGCCTCACGAATATCCTTGAGATCTGGCTGTCGGATACGGGCAGCGGCATCCCGCCAGAAGAGCACGAACGCATTTTCGAACGATTTGCCAGGTCCAGCACGGCAGCCGCCACAGACGGTTCCGGCCTGGGCCTGTCCATCGTCAAGGCGATTGCCGAAGCCCACGGCGGCACGCTTCGCGTGGAATCGGCGGCGGGCGAGGGCAGCATGTTTGTGCTGTCCATACCGTCCAGCAGCGGAGACAGCAGCCCGGACAGCGCCGGTCCGGCAAAGAGGCTGACCGGAGGCCCCGCGAAGAACCTGGCAAAGGGCCACGCAGCCGACCCCCACGAAATGGCCGACCACGGCGGTGCGGCGTGACGCGGATCCTGATCGCGGATGACGAGCCCCGCATCTCCAGTTTCATTGCCAAAGGCCTCACGGCTGCGGGGTTCACCACCACCTGCGTGGAGGATGGCGTCCGTGCCCTGGACTACGGGAGCAGCGGTGAATTCGACTTGCTGATCCTCGACATCGGCATGCCCAGGATGGACGGTTTCGCTGTCCTTAAGGCTCTGCGTTCCATGCGTGCCACGCTGCCGGTCATCATCCTGACAGCAACGGATTCGCTTCAGAATACGATTGCGGCGCTCGACGGCGGCGCGGATGACTACATGACCAAGCCGTTCCGTTTCGAGGAGTTGCTGTCCCGCGTGCGGCTGCGGCTGCGGGGACGTCCCGGGTTCCCGGAGCCGCAGGCCCTGAGTTGCGGCGACATGAGCCTCGACGTCGATTTGCGCACGGCGGAGGTCGCTGGCCGTACGGTGGAACTCTCCGCCAGGGAGTTTGTGATGGCACGGACGTTTATGGAAAACGCCGGAAAGGTGCTCACCCGGGAGCAGCTGCTGAGCCGCGTGTGGGGCTACCACTTCGACGGATCCTCCAACGTGGTGGACGTTTACGTGCGGTACCTGCGGCACAAGCTGGGCCGCGGACGGATCCTGACAGTCCGAGGAGCGGGATACCGCTTCATCTGCTTGCCGGATGCGTCCGCCCTCCCCGGCAGCGCGGTGCCGCCCACCGCCGAGCCGGACTATGCGGAACCCGGCGCCGCAGGGACTGCCCCCGGGCCGATCGGCAGATGAGAAGACTCTCACCCAAGTCTCATTCCGGCCTCACCTTGTTCGGCCAAAGTGGAAGCATCAGAGAAGAGACGATTCCAATGAAGAAGTGGTACCTGTTGAGCATTCCGCTGATTGGGCTTTCCAGCATTTCCGTGTGGGTCGAGGCCAACGCTGGGCCGCCGGCGATCAAGCAACCCGGGGTTGTTGCGGAGTTCCCTTCCGGCCAAGGCACGGGGCTTGATATGGATGGTTCCGCCTCTTGGCGCGTGGCAGGCCCCACCGCCCCGGCCACCCGCCCTCCTTCACCGTCAGCATCTGCCACACCGGCCAAGAACACCTCGCCATCTGGTGACGACGACAATTCAGGCGATGTGAAACTCGTCCACGAGGATCTGGTGACTTCTCCCCCCGCCGCCCCTGCGGCGCAGAACGACGACGGCACTGATGACAGGGGCCGGGGATCCGGCAGCGGCAGCGGCAGCAGTGGCAGCGGCAGCAGTGGCAGCAGCAGCGGCAGCAGCGGCAGCAGCGGCAGTGGCGGCAGTGGCAGTGGCGGCAGTGGCAGTGGCGGCAGCAGCGGCAGCAGCGGCAGCGGCAGCGGCAGCAGCAGCAGCAGCAGCAGCAGCAGCAGCAAAGACTGAAATTAGCCCTACGGAAACCGAAGGAGCCCCAAATGCTAAAGGATGCGCATGAACTTTACGAATCCGAAGCCCCTGGACAATGGGTGTCCCCGGCTTCATGCTTGGCTTCGGACATGGGACCGGACTATCCGGTGCTCCACCAGCAGGTCCTGGACATCATTGACAAGGTCCTCGCCGATTCAGCGCCGGAGCATTCCGAGGTCCGCCGCCGGCTGCTGCAGCATCTCGCCGAGAACCCGGGCAGGCCGGAACAGGCGCTGCTGGATCACATCAGGGACCGGAACAACCGGCGTGGCAGGCGAACCGCGCTCGAGCCCGGACACCAGGGGTCGGTGACGCAGCTGCCGCCGACATCCCGGCACGACTGAACTCTCCGTACATCCGGAGCGCGCTCGCGGCTTATTGAACATATATCTATATGGGTATAGAATTCCGTTATGGCGCGAGCAGCAACCACAACAGATGCGTTCAACGCCGTGGCCGAGCCCCGGCGGCGGGAGATCCTGGACGCGCTCACTCGCGGGGAACGCCCCGTGAATGAGCTGGTGGCGCTGCTCGGCCTTGCCCAGCCCCACGTATCCAGGCACCTCCGGGTGCTCCGCGAAGTGGGCGCCGTGGATGTGCGCGACGAAGGCCGGCAGCGGTTGTACCGGCTCAATCCCGGGGCTCTCAAGCCCATCCACGACTGGGTGTCCAGCTATCAGCACCTCTGGGCCGAGCGGTTCGAGCTGTTGGACGATGTGCTGGACGACCTCAAGCAGGAAGACCAATAGCCGCAAGGCGTTGGTACGGCAAAAGGAGCAGGGAAATGTCGGAAACAGCAAGCGGAACGGTCACCGTGACCCTTCCCGCTGACAATGAAATCCTCATCACCCGGACGCTCAACGCGCCGAGGCATCTGGTCTACAAGGCATGGACCACCCCCGAGCTTGTCCGGCGCTGGTGGAGCGGCCGTCGGGGCACTATGACCGTCGCCGAGATCGATCTGCGGGTGGGCGGGAGCTGGCGGTATGCGCTGGTGACGGACAACGGGTTCGAAGTGGCGTTCCACGGTACCTACCGTGAGATCGTCCCCAACGAGCGGATCGTCAACAGTGAGGTATACGAAATGCCCGGCGAGGAGGAGATGCCGGACTCACAAGCACCGCTCAACATCGTTACGTTCGAGGAAGTGGGCGGGCGCACCAACCTCACCCTCCTGGTGCGGACGGGCAGCAAGGAGCTCCGGGACCTCATCGCCAACTCCGGTATGGAAACCGGTATGCGCGAGCAGTTCGAACTCCTGGAAGAGCTCGCCTCCTCGCTGGGTTAAGCGCTGCCAGCCGGCAACCCGCCCACGGCCGCTGCCGGCAACCACCCGGCTGCACATCTTCCAGAACCGAATCTCTTCCGGCATCAGCCCGTGGGCTTTATGCTCAGTCCATGACTCGCACCCGGATTTCTGCAGCCGTGCTGACGGCCCTAGTACTGGCGCTGGCGGCCTGTTCTGCCCCGGCGCCGGCACAGGAAACACAGGCAAGCACCGATGCCACGGCGCCCAGCGTGCCGGAGGATCCCACGGTCAAACCTGAATCAGTGGTGAAGCATGCCCTCTACTTCAAGCTGTCGCCGGAGAAGAAGTCCCAAATTGACCGGCTGGCTGCCCTGAGTCTGGATGAGTTTTACGCGCAGCCGCTGCTTGACCAGCTCACGTATGCCAAGTTCATCCGGGACAACAACGGGCTCATCACCAAGTACCAGCTGGCCAAGGACGGTGGTGCCGAATACAAGAACCTGCTGGACAAGGCGGTGGCACCTGCGGCATCGAATACCGCCGAACAGGTGATCATCGAGAACCAGGTGAATCTGGAAATCGCGTTCACCCTTGTTCCCTGGGACAAGACGCTGGACAAAGCCAACGCGCAGAAAATGACGGTCCTGAACGCAGCCGAGGGCTCGCAGGTTTTCCGTGCCGTGAACACAGCAATCGCGGCGGGCACCGGCGGCCTCAAGGCACAGGCGATCCCCAAAGTTTCCGCCCAGCGCAAGGGCACCCTGAATGGCAGCCCCGCCATTATCTACAACACTGTCCTCAACGGCACCATGTCCCAGACCACCAAGAAACTCGTCAGATTCGCGGACATAGATGGCAAGCCGCGGCTGACCTGGCAAACCATCCGGACGGTCAAATCCGGGGATCCCGGATTCAACTCCTCCGTCAAGTAGCGTTCCTAGGCGCCTCCCAACTTTCTGTGGCACCCTGAACTGGTGACTTTCCAGAACCAGACACGTGCGGCCAGGGGCACGGGCTTCCTATTTGCCCTCGCCACTCTGGCCTGCATCACGGGCCTCATCGCCACGTACTTCTACTTTGTGCGCACCACCACCGGGCAGTTCATCGATGAATCAGCCTTGGTGGAGGCCGTGGATCTGCATGGTCCGGCCGGCAAGGCTGCCACGGAGTTCCTGGACTGGCTGCCCACCATCTCACTCGTGATAGCCGCCGTCGTGGTTCTTTTTGTCACGGTCATCAGGCGCCGCTGGACCGCCGCCGGGATTGCCGTTGCGGCGTGCGTCGGCGCGAATGTGGCCACGCAGGTTCTCAAGGAGCTGCTGCCGGTCCGGCCGGACCGCGGAGTGGTGACGCTGGAACTCAACTCGCTGCCGTCCGGGCACACCACGCTGGCTGCCTCGGCTGCGGCTGCAGTGTTTCTGATGGCATCGCCGCGGTGGAGGCCGCTGGCGGGTTTTGCGGGCGGCACCTTCGCCATCGTTTCCGGAATCTCCACACTGGTCAACCAGTGGCACCGGCCGGCCGATGTGGTGGCCGCGTTCCTGCTGGTGGGCGCTTTCATGATTCCCGCGGGCTGGCTGATTATCCGGACCGGCGGCGCGTGGAACGTGTGGGAGGGTTTTGGCCGGCACTGGGGATCGTTGCGGCTGTGGGTCACCATCCCGGTGGTTCTGGGACTGGCGTCGGGGGCGGTGGCCGTGTATTCGCTGGCCAGGATTGCCCCCGGCCCGGACCAGGGAGGCAGCGCCACCAACTACTTCTGGGCCGGAATTTCGCTCATTGTGATCGCCGGGTATCTGGCCACCGTGGCCACCACCTCGCTGTTCGCGTTTGCAGCACGACGGCGGGACTCACCTCGGCGCTGACCGCACGCCGCACGCCGCACGCCGCGCACCCCTCGAAGATAGCCCACTTCCCAACTTCATCGTGGCACCGTCCGTGGTCCCGGGCACTGCAGTGCAGGGTTCCTACAGCCATTACTCGCTGCTGCGTGCCACCGAAGAGATGCTGGGCGTCAACGCCTTCCCGCTCAACGCCGGCACCGCGCTAAGCCTGCGTCCGCCGCTGAATCTGTAGCAGTACTTACGACATCCGGCCAAGGAAAACAAGCCCGGCCGGATGTCGTTGTCGGCGGGACTTCACAGTACGCCGCCCATACGGACCAGCGGCCGTGCGGCGGGCCAACTGGCGGGTCAGTAGTTCCGGCGGTGCTTGAGGCGGGGAATCACGACGGCGAACACGGCTGCCGCTGCGAAGCCCAGTACGCCGGTGGCTGAGACCCCCGCGCCCAGTGACACCGCGGCGGTCACCGCGGAGAGCAACACGGGACCGCCGGTGGATCCGGCGTCGGCGATGAACCGCCACAGCCCCAGGAACTGCCCGCGCCCGCGGTCCGGTGAGAAGTCGGCGCCCAGGGTCATGATCAGGCCGGAGCTGATGCCGTTGCCGAAGCCGATCAGAAGGGCGGCGAGCAGCAGTCCCGTAAAGCTCCCGGTCAGCGGGATCAGCAGGAGCGCGGCGCCCATGATCACGGTCGACGGCACGGCCACCCATTGCCGGCCCTTGCGGTCCATGAGTTTGCCGGCCGGGTAGAACACCAGCATGTCCATCGCGCCGGACAGGCCGTAGATGAGCGAGGCCTGGGTGGCGTCCATGCCCAGGTGGTCGGCCCACAGCGGGATCACCACCTGCCGTGAAGCGCGGAGTGCGCTGAGGAGCAGGATGCCGATGCCCACGGTGAGGAACACCCCGGCATGGGAAACAGTCACGCCGCGGAGTGTGGGTTCGGGCCCGTGCGCGCCGCCGGCTGAGCCCGGTGCAACCAGATCCGGTATGGTCACGGACAGGACGGCGGCCGCAGCCATGGCCACGACGCCCACCCAGTAGGCGCCGCTGATGCCGGCGAACTGCATCACCCCGGCCCCCACAAACGGGCCGATGAAGATGCCGATCCTGCTCACGCCGCCCAGCGTTGAAAGCGCCCGCGCCCGGAATTCAACAGGCACGGCCTCGGTGAGGTATTTCTGCCGGGCCAGGCTGAAGACGCTTGCTGACATGCCGACGACCACCATCGCCACGGCGAGCAGCCACAGTCCGTTGGGAATCACCGAGGACAGAGCTGCAGCTACCAGGGCCAAGGCGCTGGCGGCGGCTGCTCCCACGATGGACCAGCGTTCTCCGAACTTGAGCGTGATGACGGATGCGGGCAGGTTGAAGAACCAGGAGCCCAGCCCGATCAGAGTGACAATCAGCGCGGCAGCAGCCACCGAGGCACCAAGGTCCCGGGCGGACAGCGCCACCACCGGAAGGATGGCTCCTTCGCCGATGCAGAAGAGCAGCGCTGGCCCAAAAGCAGGAACGGCAATGCCGCGGAGGCTGAACGGTGGCGGGTCGGCAGGCGGAGTCATCAATTTTATCCTAGGGCCACTCCGGGGCGGGACTTCAAAGCCCTGTGGCGCCATGCTCCGATGTCGACTTACTGGGCCGCATTCGGGGCTTCGCATTCCGCGCGGCACTTCTCGCCGCATCTGCTACTAAATATTAGTAGCCCAAACTTTCACAAGCAGCAGTTTGCGAAAGGACGCCTACCGTCCGAAAGCGCTGCGCAAACGGACCCGCGACACGGAAAAGGACGGGCGCTGCGCGGATCCGCGCAGCGCCCGTCCGTTTGAGCAGCGGAAATCCGACGACGGCGGGACCCGCCTTAGCGGTAACCGTCCACTATCGCCGCGGCGATTTCCTTATACGCACGCCGGGTTTCGGGGCGCAGCACCTCAAGGGTGACCAGATCGCCGTCGGCCACTCCCCTGTCGTGCGGCACGGCGATCAGCTGGCGGCAGATGCCGGAGAGGTGTTCCTCAATGGCGTCCTTGTCTACACGGGAGGAGACCTCGTCCTTGTCCGTGATGACCACAATCGCGTTGCGGGCCAGGTCCTCGTAGCCGTGGCCGGCGAGCCAGTGCAGGGTGCTGCGGGCGCGCTTGGCGCCGCTCACCGCGTAGCCGGCGGCGATGATGATGTTGTCCGCTGACTGCAGGATGCCGCTCATGGCGTTGTGGGTGACGCCGGTGCCGCAGTCGGTCAGCGCAACGGAGTAGTAGCTGGAGATCAGCTTCCGGATCCGCAGGTATTCCTCCGCGGTGAGCGAGTCCGAGACTTCGGGATCCTGCTCGCCGGCAATGAGGTGCAGCCGGCCCGCGTGGTGCATGTAGCGCGAGAGGGCCGTCAGTGAATCGATGGATTCGATGTTCTTGAGCAGATCGGTGATGGTGCGCGGGGTGGCCTGCTGGTAGATGCCTTCGCCCAGGGCGCGCTCCACGAGGTCGCCGGAATCCGGATTCGCGTCGATGGAACACGGCGGATCGCCGCGGAATTCCGCGAGGGTAAGCCCGACGCCGACTGTTGTGGAAGTCTTGCCGATCCCGCCTTTGAGACTCAGCACCGCAGTGTTGAAGCTGCCCTGCAGCTGGCGGGAGATGCGCTTGGCGAGTTCGTCTTCCTCGCGCTGCCTGGCGCCGGGACCCATGTTCACGGTGCCGCCGGAGATGGCGTAGACGGCGCCGCGGAAGCCGCCCACGGGGCGCGGCTTCTGCTCCTTGACGAAGAGCCCGGGTGAGCTGATGAAGTCCGGCAGGGGTGAACCGGCAATGGCTACTCGTGCGGTTTCGCGGACGGCGCCGGTGCTGGATTCGCCGTTTTCTGTGGCCTCAGCTGACGGCGCAGCCGGTGCCGGAACGTCGTCAATCGGGGAATCACCGGGTTCCAGGGCTGCGTCGGCGACGGCGGCCGCCTCCGCCCAGGAGCTGCGGCGCGTTACGGCGGGCTGTCCGCCGCCGTCGCCGTTGGAGGAGTCAATGGTGGTGGGGGTGACGGCTGGCATGGTTCCTGTCCGGGCATCCGAAAGCTCGCCGTCCGCACGACGAAGGTCGCGGCGACGGCGCAGTTGAGGTTGCCCTGCATGGTCTGCAATGGCACGTGCGTTGTTATCCGCGGGATCGGGCATGTCTATCCCCCCAGGACTTGCGGCAAAAGTATGTGCGGCACTTTTCTGACTGTTTCAAACAGCAAGTCTAGGCGCTGGGACCGAAATTGACGGATCGGCCGGGTTCAGCGCAAGGGCCTTGAGCTGCTCACAGCAAACGTTTCGTCAATCTTGAGCCTTCCTTGCGGGGAACTTGATCCCGGTCAGCGAGTGTTACCTCCATCGGAGCCGGTAGGGCGCTCCAACGCGAGCGACTACCGCACATACTTTAGGGGAGTACATATTGGCACAGATCACCGGACGCAAGAAGCGCATCATCATCACCACTGCCGCAATGCTGGCACTCGGCGGCGGCGCGGCCTTCGCCTACTGGAGTGCAACTGGTGCCGCTACCGGCGCTGCAGGAACCGGGACCAGCGTTCCGTTTACCGTGACCACCGCGGGAGCAACGGGTGATCCGCTCACGCCGGGCGGCCCCACCCAGACGGTCGGATTCACGGTCAAGAATCCCGGATCGGGCTCCCAGAACCTGTCCAGCGTTGTAGTCACCGTTGCTAACTCCGACGGCACCCAGTGGACGGCAGCGGCCGGCTGTTCGGCAGCCGACTACACGGTGGGCACACCCGTGGTGACCACGGGACAGATCGCCGCCGGTGCAGATGTGCCCGGCACCGTCACAATCACCATGAAAAACCTTGCCACCAACCAGGACGGCTGCAAGGGTCAGTCCGTTCCGCTGTACGTCGCAGCCCGCTGAAGGACACGGGGGCTGATTGACCTAGCGGACGCATTTACCCTCTGGTTGGGCCACTGACGAGTAGGCAACGCCTCCACCCAAGCCGCGTTGAGGAAGAAGATATGCCAGGCACCAGCAAGCTCAGCTCCGTCGGCGCCCATAGCGGGCGCCGTCCGGGGCTGATGCTGCTTAACCGCTGGGTCAGCCGAAGCGCCATGGTGGTGGCGGCAATTCTGACCGTTGCAATGTTTGGGGCCTCCACAGCGGCTGCCTATTGGAAGGCATCCGGTACCGCCAGTACGACGGCGGCAACCGCCACTCTGCAGCCCCCCACCAGCGTCTCGGTTCCGTCCGCAAGCAGCACCAGCGTCCCAGTCTCCTGGACCGCCTCAGCAGGCACGCTTGCACCGGCCGGTTACTACGTCACCCGCACAACGGGCGCCAGCACAGTGCCGGCGTGCGGAAGCGGGCCCGCTGCACTCATCGCCGGCACATCCTGCACCGACTCCGCCGTCCCGTTGGGCAGCTACACCTACGCCGTGACGGCGATCTACAGGTCGTGGAGCGCGCGGAGCGCGGCGAGCGGCAGCGTTGCGGTTGCCGTTCCGGTTGCCAACAGGCTGGCGTTCACCGTTTCCCCCGGCAATGTAACGGCCGGCGCAGCGATCAGTCCCGCCGTCGCCGTTTCCCTGCAGACGGTTGCCGGGCTCCCGGTCCTTACGGCCAATACTCCGGTGACACTGGGTATCGGCGCCAATCCCGGGGCAGGCACCTTGTCCGGCACAGTGACGGCATCCACCAACTCCATGGGCGTGGCCACGTTCCCCGGCCTGTCTATCAACAAGGCCGGCGTTGGATATTCACTGTCCGCATCCAGCCCGGGGCTGGCTTCAGCCACGGGCAGCGCCTTCAACGTCACGGCTGCGGCCACCAGCAGTCTGGTAATCAAGACCGCTGCCGTGTCCGGCGCGGCGTCCGCGAGCGCCAACCTCGGGCCTATCACGGTGGAACGCCGGGATGCCTACGGGAATCTGGTTACCGCCGGTGCGGTCTCACTGCCGCTGTCATCCAACTCGGCAGGGAGCAGTATTTTCTCGGGAACGGCCGGGGGCGCAGCCGTGACCGCCCTGACGATTCCGGCCGGAGCGTCCTCCGCATCGTTCTACTACGGTGACACCAAGGCGGCTTCGCCGGCCATCACAGTGGGCAGCGGAACCGCCACAGCATCGCAGAACGCCACCATCACTGCGAGCGCCGTGGCCAGGGTCGCCTTCACCAGCATCCCTAGGACGGCAGCGGCATCAGCGACTGCGAACAGCGCGGCCATCAGCATCCAGCGCCAGGACGCTTTCGGCAACCCGGTCGCGGCGCCGGCCGGGGGGACTTCGGTGTCATTGGCATCCAACTCGGCCGGGACCAGGATCTTCTCGGCAACTCTGGGCGGCGCAAGCGTCACGTCCGTAACGATTCCGGCCGGCTCGTCCAGCACGTCATTCTTCTACGGAGACACCAAAGCAGGATCTTCCACCATCACTGTCAGTGGCACAGGGCTAACACCTGACTCGCAAACCGCCACAGTCCTCGCGGCAGCCCCGTCCAGGCTGTTGTTTGGCCAGCAACCCACCATTACGGCGAAGGGCGCACCCATCTCACCGGCGGTGACGGTGTTGATCGTTGACCAGTTCGGCAATCGGACTGCTAGCACCGCCTCGGTGTCCATCGCCAAGACCGACGTGCAGGGCAATCTGAGCGGAACGCTGGCCAAGGCCGCTATTTCCGGCGAGGCTACGTTCAGCGACCTTTCGATCCACCGTCCCGATACGGGCTACCAGCTGGAGGCAACCAGCGGCGGACTCGTATTGGCCACGAGCGGCAGATTCACCATCTTCTGATCCTCATGGGTGGCATGTCGAAGTCAGGCATTCCTGCTACCCGCGGGATGGCGCCGACGCGGCCGCAAGACGCCGTTGGGCTGGTGAGACTGCGGCACGCCGCTTCAACCGGAGCATCAGATAGAGGACGCTGAAAGGCAGCAGAAGACTGCCCAGGAGGGCGCACAGCGCGAGGACGAAGTCGATGAGAGGCACGGATGAACCTTCTGTTGTCGGCGATACTCTCGAAACGCGCCAACGCGGAATCTTTGCCTGGCGAGCCGAAAGTAACTGGCAGTGGGATCCCCCATGTCGGATCGCCAACCAGACTACTGAAGCTTCATCGGAGTTGTCGAACCGTGTCTAGCCAATCAACAAAAGTTGTCAAGATTGGCAGTTTACTTACGTTCCGCTCAGTACTGGAGGGCGAGTACCGCCACAATGCCCGTGGCCACAGCCAGTACAGCCAGCCCCCAGTAGGCCAGGAGCCGGTTGCGCCGCCTGCCGAGCTCCCGCCTTGAATCCCTGGCAAATTGCCCGTTCGTCCTGTCACCCATGCGGACGATGTTACCTGCACAATGTTTCACCTAAACCAAGTCAAATGATTTGTGACGAACCTCGGTGCATCCGATGCCCGATCAGTGCTGCGGCCGGGTCTCCTGCAGCCGCTTGATGAACCAGCGTGACTGCTCCGGGCCGTAGGGCAGGATGGGAATGGCCTTGGTGGCGTCGTCAGGGGTCTCGCGGATTGATTGCCAGGCCTGCCGGACAGCGGTGGTCATGGTGTTGGCCATGGTCTTGACGAACTGGTCGCTGCAGGGCTCGCCGTGCCCCGGCACCAGGAATTCGTAACGGTGCCGGAGGGCCGACAGGTGCCGTAGGGCGTCGGACCACTCTTCCGGGAAGGAATCTTCGAAGGACGGGTGTGAACCCTGCTCCACGAGGTCGCCTGCGTACAGGGTGGTGGTTGTGCCCACCAGGAGGTCGCCGTCGGTGTGTCCGCGGCCCAGGTAGAAGAGCGTGGCCATCTGCCCGCCAAGATCCACCAGGACGGGCTGGTCCTTGACGATCACGTTGGGAACCACCAGTTCCACGTTGCTGCCCTCGCCTGCTGCCATCTCGGGTTCGAGGTCCGCCACGGACGGGCGCTGGCGGTCGCCGTTTTCCTCGATTTCCTCCGCGCAGTTCTCATGCCCCCAGAACTCCGTGACGCCGTGGTCCGCGAACACCGCGTTGCCGAAGTAATGGTCGTAGTGGGCGTGGGTGTTGACCACCACCAGCGGAAGCTGCGTCTTCTCACGCACGGCGTCCAGGATTTCCCGGCCCTGCCGCGGCCCGCCGCCGGTATCGATCACCATGGCCCGTTCAGTTCCGACGATCAGGCCGGTGTTCAGGAGCGATCCTTGGGTCACCAGCACATAGTTGTCAGGGCCGACGTCGAGCCATCGTGACATTGTTTCTCCGCACTTCGGGGGTACTTTCGCGTCGTCGCTGACGCCGATCAGGTCTCGATTCTACCCGCCGACGGAAGCCAATTCCGGGACCGCCAGCCCAGCATCGTCGTATTGAAAACCGACTGTTCAACACAACAGCTTCTGCGACAAGCAACATAACAAACCACACCACTTCGCACGCAGCCCCGGACGGTAAGTCAGGGGCCGCGTTTGTCGTGATCGTCAAATGGGCGGAGCACTCCGAGTTGCATTAGGTCGCATGGACAGTTACATATCCACGAGCACTGACCCCGGGTTCTCGATCGCGTCCGCAACGTACCGCAGGAAGCCACCGGCCGTCCCGCCGTCGCACACGCGGTGGTCGAACGTAAGCGTCAGCTCCGTGACTTTGCGGACAGCGAGCTCACCGTTGACCACCCAAGGCCTGTCGATGATCCGGCCCACGCCTAGAATCGCCACCTCGGGGTGGTTGATGATCGCCGCCGAACCGTCCACCCCAAACACGCCGTAGTTGTTCAGCGTGAACGTTCCGCTCCCCAGTTCCGCGGGCGTTGCCTTGCCGTCGCGCACGACGGCGGTGAGCCGGCGGATCTCCGCGTCGAGTTCGCGGGCGCTGAGCGTGCCGGCGTTGCGGACGGAAGGAACCATCAGACCGCGGTCAGTCTGGGCTGCGAAGCCGAGGTTGACACCGTCGAACGCGACGATCTCCTGTTTGTCCCCGCCCGCTGCGTCTTCGGTGGTGACGATCCTGGTGTTGAGTTCGGGGAACTTCTTTAACCCGGCTGTGACAAAACGGGCGATGAAAGCCAACAGGCCAGGAGTGTTGTGCGGATCAGACTTCTTGAGCCCGGCCCGCAGCTCCACGAGCGCCGTGGCATCCACGTCCACCCAGACCGTGGCTTCCGGAATTTCCGAACGGCTGCGCGACATGTTCGCGGCAACGGCTTTCCGGACGCCCCGGAGCAGGGTGCGTCCGGAGATGCCGAGGCCAGTGCGGGCATCCGTATCGCCGCTGGTTGAGCGTATCGAAACCACCGGAGCCCCGCTGGTTGAGCCTGTCGAAACCGTCGGAGCCCCGCTGGTTGAGCCTGTCGAAACCGTCGAAGCCGTCGCCGGTTTGATCGCCGCTTCAACGTCTCGGCGCATTATCAGTCCGCTATCGCCCGATCCCTGCATGGCTCCAAGATCGATACCATGGTCGCGCGCCATCCGGCGAACCAAGGGAGAAATCACGGCGCCAAGCCTCCCCGGCACGCGAGTTCGCAGGAGTAGGAGATCGTCGGCAGCCTTCTGGATCGCAGCGTCCGGGGTCCCGACCCCGGTGGTTGAGCTTGTCGAAACCGCCGAAACCCCGCTGGTTGAGCTTGTTGAGCTTGTCGAAACCGCCGAAACCCCGCTGGTTGAGCTTGTCGAAACCTTCCGCGCCCGGGTCCGGCGCACTTGTCCGTCGCCACCGGGAGTGCCGTAGCCGATGAGGACGTTGCCGGAGCCGGCTTTCTCCTCGGTTCGGTAGGTCTCCGCCGGGGTTTCGACAAGCTCAACCAGCGGGGAGCCGGTTTCGACAAGCTCAACCAGCGAGGGTTTGGCTTCGACAGGCTCAACCACCGGGCCGGACGTCACCGAGATCAGCGGCTTTCCTACGTCGAGCGTCTGGCCCGGCTCGCCGTGCAGCACGGCTACGGTGCCGGCGTACGGGGACGGCACCTCCACCATGGACTTGGCGGTCTCCACTTCGGCGATGGGCTGGTCCACACGGATCTCGTCGCCCACGGCTACGAGCCAGTTCACCAGTTCGGCTTCTGTGAGGCCTTCGCCGAGGTCGGGCAGCAGGAATGTCTTCATTTCATTGGGTGCGCTCATGATCAGTCTTCCCACTGGAGGTCGTCCACGGCGTCGAGGATGCGGTCCACACCGGGCAGGTAGTAGTGCTCGAGTTTCGGTGCCGGGTACGGGACGTCGAAGCCTGTCACGCGCCGGATCGGCGCCGCTAGGTAATGGAAACAGCGTTCCTGGACGCGCGCCACAATCTCGGATGAGACCGACGCGAAGCCATGTGCCTCGGCGATCACCACGGCGCGGCCGGTCTTGCGGACCGAGGCGCAGACGGTTTCGTCGTCGAACGGCACAATCGAGCGGACGTCGATGACCTCCAGCGAGCGCCCTTCCTCGGCGGCCGCTGCCGCGGCGGCAAGCGCGGTGGGGACTGAGGGGCCATAGGCGATCAGCGTTGCGTCAGTGCCGGGACGGGCGACGGCGGCACGGCCTTCCGAGGAAGTCCCGCCGTCGGCGTTCGCCTGGTGTTCAGAACGCAAAGCGTCGAGGTCGACCTGGTCCTTGGACCAGTAGAGCTTTTTGGGTTCCATGAACATCACGGGGTCATCGGAGTCGATGGCCTCACGGAGCATACGGTAGCCGTCCGCCACGGTTGCCGGCGTGTAAACCTTCAGGCCGGCGGTGTGGGCGTAGTAGGACTCGGAGGAATCGCAGTGGTGCTCCACTCCCCCGATCCCGCCTGCATACGGGACACGGATGACCATGGGCAGCTTGACGGCGCCCTTGGTGCGGTTGTGCATCTTGGCCACGTGGCTGACGATCTGCTCGAACGCGGGGTAGGCGAAGGCGTCGAACTGCATCTCGATCACCGGGCGCATGCCGTTCATGGCCATACCCACGGCCATGCCCACGATCCCGGACTCGGCCAGCGGGGTGTCGAAGCAGCGCTGTTCACCGAAGGTCTTGGTGAGGCCGTCGGTGATGCGGAAGACCCCGCCCAGCCTGCCCACGTCCTCGCCGAACACCAGGACGGACTTGTCCGCGTGCATGGCGTCTGCCATGGCCGTGTTCAGTGCCTTGGCCAGGGTGATGGTCTGCGGGCCGGTGGTTTCAGCGGTTGCTGCTGCCGTGGCCGCGGCGCGGGCCGTGGCGGAGCTGACGTTGCCGTTGGCCTCGGAGGAGGTGGTGATGGTGGGGCTCATTTTGCGGCCTCCTCTGTGTTAGCTGCTTCGCGGGCGAGTTCGCCGGCGAGCATGGCGGACTGTTCCTTCAGTTGCGGCGTGGGGGTGGAGAAGACGTAGCGGAAAAGGTCCTGCGGGTCCACCGGGACGTCCTCGTTCAGGCCGTCTCGCAACTGTGTGGCAACTGCCGCCGCCTTCGCCGTGATCCGGGATTCGCCCTCGTCGTCCAGCAGGCCGCGGTCCGTGAGGTAGGTCTTCATCCGCGTGAGCGGGTCCTTGGCCACCCACTCGGCGACCTCGCTGTCCTGGCGGTAGCGGGTGGCGTCGTCCGCGTTGGTGTGGGCCTGCATCCGGTAGGTGTGGGCCTCCACGAGAAGAGGACCGGAGCCTTCGCGGGCCAGCTTGACGGCCCGCCCCAGCACGGCCAGCAGGGCCACGACGTCGTTGCCGTCTACCCGTTCGCCGGCCATGCCGTAGCCCACGGCCTTGTGGGCGAGGGACGGCGCCACGGACTGGTGTGCCAGCGGAACCGAGATGGCGTACTGGTTGTTCTGGACAAAAAAGACGACGGGCAGGTGGAAGACGGCGGCGAAGTTCAGGGCCTCGTGGAAGTCGCCTTCGCTCGTGGCGCCGTCGCCGCACATGGCCAGGACCACGGTGTCCTCACCGCGGAGCTTGGCGGCGTGGGCAACGCCGACGCCGTGGAGCAGCTGGGTGGTCAGCGGTGTGCACTGGATGCCCACCTTGTGCCTGGCGGGATCGTAGCCGCTGTGCCAGTCACCGCGGAAGAGCGTCATGGTCTGCACGGGATCCACGCCGCGGGCCATCACGGCCACGGAGTCGCGGTAGGTGGGGAACATCCAGTCGCCGTCGGACAGGCAGAGGGCGGCGGCAACCTGGCAAGCCTCCTGGCCGTGGCTGGAGGGGTAGACGGCCATCCGGCCCTGCCGCACCAGGGCGGAATTCTGGTCATTGACACGGCGTCCGACGACGAGTTGCTCGTACGCCGCCAGCAGCTCTGTGTCGGCGGGAAGTGGATACTCGTGGCCGGGCTCGGCGCCCTGTTCGGAGTGCGGCTTCAGGGTACCGTCCTGGTCCACCATCTGGATCTGGTGGCGGGCGGGCAGCATGTAGTCCTCAACGGTGATGCCGAACTTGCGCACAGCCTCGGCTGCTGCGTCTTCGGTCACGTTGCCCGGCGCAGCATGCGCCGGAGCCTGTTGGCCCTGCGCAGTGTGGTCCGCGGAGATCGTCATTGGTCCGTCCTTCTGTAGCCACTATTCGCTTTCAGTATGGTCCTGGACGATGTTTCGTATCCAGTCCTGGCGCTAATTATGGAGAAGTTGAGGTATTTGGCTTACTCTGAAAGACAAATCGTAAGTGTGAGCTGGATTACGGGCAGGGGTTGTAGACGAATGGGAGGTGCTGAAGCGGAGCAGGTGGTTGCGCCGCTGGACGATGTGGACCGGAATATCATTGCGGAACTGACACGGGACGGCCGGATGTCCGTGACGCAGGTGGCGGAGAACGTCCACATTTCGCGGGCGCACGCCTATACGCGCATTTCCCGGCTGACGGGCGAGGGTGTGCTGACCAAGTTCACGGCGCTGGTGGACCCCATCAAGGCGGGGCTCAAGTCATCGGCGTACGTGACGCTTAAGGTGCGGCAACATTCATGGCGTGAGCTGCGGGAGCAGCTGCGGGCCATTCCGGAAGTCCACCACATTGCGCTGGTGGGCGGCGACTTCGACGTCATACTGCTGGTGCGCGCGGTGGACAACGTCGATCTGCGCCGGGTGATCTTCGATCAGCTGCAGTCAATGCCTGGTGTGCTGGATACCCAGACGTTTCTGGTGTTTGAGGATGTTGATACGCGGTAGGGCGTGTGTGCCCGATGGGACGTCCGGCCGGCCGGCTCCAACTCCCGGGCGGGCTCCGGGACGGGAGGGACGACGTCGGGCTCCAGCCTTGTGGAGGCCCAGCGGCGGATGGGCGTTTCCACAAACCGGAACGACCCGTAAGTCAGCAGCACGGTCAGCGCTGCCGTGAGCGGTACGCGGCCCCACAGTGACGGGACGAGGGAATCAGCAGGAGGAAGACCGGCAGGTGCCAGAGTTAGAGGGCATAGGACAGGTCTCGGCCCGGGTTTGCGAGCCAGGGGTGGCTCAGGAGCCGTGAGGCAAGGCCGTCCGGCCGAAGGACAAGGGACCCGATGACCAGCGCTGCCAGAAGAGCCAGGGCAGTGGGGCCGGCGGTCCAGAAGAGATCAAACCATGTGCCGGGTGTGTCCGGTTCTTTGAACACGAACAGGGCCACCACCAGGGCGAGCCCCGCCACCGGACCGCCCCAGCGTGCACCGGTCCGCAGAGACGTGTGGAACCTCGAGCCCGGGCGGAGGCGAACACCAAGGCCAGCGTGCATCCCAGCAGCAGCTCGTCAGCCCTGGTATCCGGCCCGTTGTAAAGACGGTTCAGCGGGACGACGGCGGATACCAGGAGGAACCGTTCCAGCAGGAACGCCGCCGCCAGGAGGGCCGTGATCCAGGCGACGGTGCGGACCTTCCAGAACCGCAGCATGACCAGCAGGAGCAGGGGCCAGACCAGGTAGAACTGCTCCTCGACGGCGAGGGTCCAGGTGGGGCCCAGCGTTTCGCCGGCAATGGGGTCGCCGAACAGTCCGAAATGGGCCAGGTTCATGACGTAGGCGGCTGCCGGCAGGACGTACGCCTGTTGGCCGCCCCACTCGGAAAGACCAGCCCGACCACAAGGATCACTGCGCAAAGAACCAGGAGCGCCGGCCAGAGCCGGGCAAGCCGCTTGGCGTAGAAGACGCCCAGCCGCAGCCGGCCCGTGGCGCGGTACTCCTTCATGATCAGAAGCGTGATCACGAAGCCACTGAGCGTGAAGAAGACGTCCACGCCGATGGATCCACCGGGGGCGAGCCAGGTTGCGGTATGAAAGAGGAAGACGCCGGCCACGGCAATGGTGCGCAGCCCGTCGAGTGCGTGCTTCCGTCCGGACATCAGCCCGGTTTCGTGCGCGGACGGGCGTTCCGTCATCGTGGTGCGTGCCCCGTGTGACCGAAAATTCACTAAGTAAGCGTATAAAAGGTCCCTCAGTACTTGCTGGGTGCCCGCTGGATGAACCCCTAACGTGAAGCGGGGGCAACCTCGTCGTCGGCGCCGGGCTCCTCGCGGCAGGGCCCGGACCGGCACGATCCGCCGCAAACTCATCCACGTCCCGGCCAGGATCGCCTCCAGCGCCCGGAAAATCCGCCTTCATCTCCCCGAAGCCTGGCCCTGGCAAACACCATTGCAGGCCCTGCTCGACCATCTCTACCCGCCGCCGCAACGCGCCTGAACCCACATCAACAGGCCACACGGCGCAACCAGGACCACCGGTGGAACACCCAACGGCAGCGAGGCCGGCATCCCAGCATGCCCTCAGCCCTCAAAACCGCCGAGCCCGGATTTCAGATCATCCGCTCACGCGGCTCGGTGGATCGAGGCTAGGCAACACAAAACGTTCTGCGCTGCATGCGCCAGGACGACCAACCACGTGACCGTCTATCAGAAGGCCGACGACGGCGGCGCTTTAGTTGCGACGATCCGGTGCGCTGAGCACTCGGATGTGCCCGCCTGCGTCTGATGGGCACAGCTCCCCCTCGCGGCACGCGCCGCTGAGGCGACATAATCGCGTCGAATATTAGGGGAACCGGTGAGCAACAACCAGCAGCCCGGATGGCCGCAGCAGCCCAACAACCAGCCGCAGCGGCCCCCCTACGCCAACCCCGGCCAGCAGCCGATGTTTACCCCGGCTCCCCCGAAAAAAGGGCAAGCCCGTGTGGGGCTGGATGGCCTGCGGAGCGGGAGGACTCGCGGTCACCGTCGTGGCTGGCGTGATGGTGTTCAACGGCCTGACCGGGGGCAGTAAGGAGCTCGTGGCGGCTCCCGATGCGATGGCCAGCAAATCAGCAGCACCTGCCGAATCCGGGAAGGCAACCGCCAACTAGTGAGCCGGGAGCCGCTGTGTACGTCTTTGACGACTCCGACTTCACCAGCGCCACGGTATGGTCCGTCAAGACATCTGAAGGCTGGACCATGGACTCCGCCAAGGGGGGCACGGTGAACTATTCGAGCTCCAGCCTCCAATGCACCTTCACCACCCACCCGGCCATCCTGCCTCCCACCGGCGAAACCGCGGATGAAGCTGCAACAGCGCTGGTCATGGCCTCAGAAGAACCAGCTCAACGGCCGTGCCTCGCAGAGCGTCCAGAGCTGGCAAACGTCGGGCCCTCTTCGGCACTCGCAAAGCCCCGACATCCTGCATGTTTATTCCTTCCCATCGGAAAATGCCGAGATCGGCAAAAGGATCCCGGAATACACGGAAGCCTGCCATGACCCGGCGCCGCATTCGCACAGCACTGCAAGGTAAGGAGGTAAGGATAAATCCCGTCGCTTTGCCGCGGCCTCAGTTCAGATTGACAGTGGCCGCTTCGCCGTCGCGGGGACGCCTGCCCAGAGCTGGTCAGCGGCGCAGTGCCCCCTGACGACGGCGCCCGCGGCGATGATGCAGCCGTCTTCGATGACAGTCCCGGGGAGGATAATGGCTCCGGCGCCGATCCAGACCCCATCGCCGATCGTTACAGGCGCATACGATGGCACGCCTGCCCCGGCTCGCCAGGAAGAAGGCCCGACGTCGTGAGTGGATGTGAGAATCATGGCCTGCGGCCCGATGGCCACCCTTTCGCCTATGACAATCGGGGCCTCGCCGTCAAAGATGACGCCCCGATTGATATACGAACCGCTCCCCACTGTCAGGTTCGGATTGCCGAAGTGGACTCCTGCCTCAATGCCGACTCCCCGGACGTTGAGCCCGGCGAAGGCGAGAATCCGCCACCTTCGGTTAACTGAAACCATCGGGAGCATCGAGAGCCATTTGAGTGCAGGTGCAAGTGCCATGGCACAAGCGTATGTCCTTCCTGGAACCCGTCGGATAAATCCGGCTAACAAGATCCAGTTGCGCCGCGGCACGGCCGCCCAGTGGGCGGCGGCGAACCCTGTCCAGGTGCAGGTGAACCCGGCGTTGAGACGGACACGGGGAGACAGAAGTTCGGCGACGGCGTGAGGGTGGGTGTCCCTCCCGTTCGCCTCAGTCGGGCCCACCGGGCCCCCGAGCACCCGGGCCGGCCACCACGGACGCGTCCCTCCTGACCACCGGAACGGTAAACGATGCATGGCCGCTGTCCGCAGCGGAGCCTTCTGCCACTTATGCGCCAAAGGTTGGGGCGGCGGAACTCCAACCCTTCACCGTCTACGGCAACTCCTACACGTCAGCCAACAGCGCTGCGATTATTCCAGACGGGACGCAGTTCTTTTACCGGGTCAAGGAGCGGCTGCGGATGCAGACGATCACCAACAGGGGCGTCCCTGGCACGCGAATGGATGAGATCGCGGAACGGATCGCTGCGACGTGGACACCGAACAGCCGCGGATTCGTCGGTCTGTGCTGCACCATCAACGACCCCCGGCAATATGGCGACGCGTCCGGCGTGACGACCACTACTGAGGCGTTCCGAGCCGCGCCGGCGTTCCTCACCGCATCCGCCTCTCTGGATAGGGACTCGGCCGCGTTCGCGTTCGACTCGACCTGGACCAACGGCGTCAGCTCCACCGTCGGCGGGCATATCGATATCGCATGGACCGGCGACACCGCATACATTCGACTGGGCTTCGGTGTGACCGGCGGCATAGCAACCGTGAAGAACACAGCGGGTGCCACCCAGGCGACGGTCACCACCAGCGGATACAAGAACCCGTTTGCGGGTGTCGTGAAGATCAGATGCCTAGGCTCCGGTGAGCACTCGGTGCGACTGCAAATCGCGTCCGGAACGATCACAGTCGCCGGGCTTCTGATCCCGTCTGCGACGCCGCCGACGATCATATGGCAGCAGGAAGGCCCGGTGCCCGAGAGCAGCAGCACGGTAAACTCATTGCTGACCGGAAGCTACCAGCCCGCCTGCGCGGCCATCGCAACAGCAGACTTCCCGACCGTCGTTCAGGTCACCGCAGGGACCGGCTGGGATGGTGCCGCGATGACCGGCGCTGACCAACTTCACCCGAACGACCTGGGAAGTAAGTACTACGCCGACCGGGTTATCTCCGCTCTGCGCTCCATCACGTTCCGGCAGGGTCAGAACTGGGTTACGAAGTCCGCCGAGCCGACATACTCAACCCCAGCCGCCGCGTACACGGTGACCGGCGCGATAGCCCCCGCAGCAGCAACAGCCGTCATGGCCACGACCGCGAACCAGATCGGGATAACGTGGGCACGATCCAACAACGACAACGGATCAACGATCACATCTCAGCTTGTCCAGCGGTCACCGGCAGGCGCCGGAACGTGGACCACCGCCGCCACCCTGACGCCTTCGGCCACGTTCGCCTTCCGCGAGAACACTGCCACGGGCGGCTACCTGTTCAGGCGCAACGACTCCGGCTTCGCGGAGATGGACAAGCGGACCGCGTCCACGACATACACTGCACTGAACACGACGGCCACGCCGGTAAATTCTGGCGACGTCTTGGAAGTTGTCATGAACGGCAACACGCTCATCGGCAAGGTCAATGGGCAACCGTCTGCACCGTCACAGACTCCACCTACAACAGCAACCTTCACGGTATGTGGCTCGGAGACGGCACCTGCCGTGGTGATGATCTCGAAATCAACAGCGCCGTCGCGTAGGGGTCGGATATATCCGAACCTAAGCCATGAGGTCGCCCCAAAGATAGGCTGCGCACTCTTCCGAGCACGCACGGTAACGGGCAATTGGATGAACGTCAGGCAGGACCGCGCCGCATTCCGCACAGCGGCCACGGGCCAGCTTGACGTTCATCCGGACCCGGCGCAGTACCTCAAGTAGTTTCCCCATGGCCCCATTCTAGGTGCCGGATAAATCCGACGACGTGCGGCTCTGGTCTGTGTTGGGATTTAGCCGTGCGCCTGATCTTCAGCGTCCGCCTCTGCGCAATAGTCCGAGCAGGACTCATCGCCAGATGACTTGAGAGCCTCCCGGCAGTACGCGCAAAGCGCCTGCCGGGAGGCGAACCATGACATGATCCGGGCAATAGTCGGCGCTGAATGTGTGATCCCCATGCGGCAAGTATAGGGGGCCTAATCGAGGCGTACGCCGGCGCGGGGAGCCCTCAGTTTTGCCTCAAGGGGCATCTCCACGAACGTGTATAGAAGGGCTGACAGGCCAACCGCGCCGGCCACGACACCAATCACCACGGGCCAAGAAGCGAACCACGGAAGGTCACTCGGAATGAGCAGCTTGAGCATGTCCACCAGCAACAGGTGGCTGATGTAGAGCGCGAAAGACCAGTAACCAAGGGACACCATCGCTCGGCTACCGAGGTGTGTTGCCCTGCCCTCAATGTCGGACCTCGCCGCGGCTGCGATCAGCAGAACGAAGCAGGGCGTCATGACGAGCGAGGCGAAGTATGGCGGGAAGCTGTGGACCGGGACGCCGGCAAGCGGGCCGAACTTATTCGTCAGACCAATGTTCAATGCGGTGACGCCAGCGAACGCGACAACTGACAGACCGGCGACGGTCCGCAGCCCGATCGGTGCACGCCAGCCATTCTTCAAAGCAACCGCCAATACTATGCCCAGCACGAACTCCCACAGCCGATACAACGGATTCGAGTAGAAAATGTCACCGACCGGCAGGTTGGTCAGGAACAGTGAGCCGCCCAACGTGACCACGGCAACCAGCGCGTAGAGACCGATCGCAGCCTTGACAAGGGTTGCGGTGCGGGCCTTGACCAGCAGCGGTGCGAGGAACGGAAACACAGCATAGAAGAATGCCTCGTCCGACAGGGACCAGCTCGGGCCGTTGACGCCGAAGTAATAGCTGGAATTCGGGACCCATGCTTGAACCAAAATGAGACACACCAGCGCGACGGGAAGGCTCGCCGCTGACGCAGTGACAGCCAGGAGCACCAGCGTTAGCCCCCATGTGATCAGATGCAGCGGGTATACGCGGGCGAAGCGATTGCGGTAAAAATCGCGTTTACGCTGCCCATCCTTCCGCGACCAGGTAAGAACAAACCCTGAAAGCACAAAGAAGAAACTGACCCCAACGCCGCCCTGCTTGAACAAGGCACTCACGACCGGCCCTGAAAACTCATGCGTGACGTGAGTCAGGACGACGAGTATCGCCGCGTAGAACCTCAACCCAGTCAGTGAATCCAGCCGGACAGCGCGGCGCGTATCTTGAATTACCCCCATAGTCATGCGCCCAAGTATAGGGGTCGGGTAAATCTCGCTGCTTTGCCGCGTCATAAGTTCAGATTGACAGCGGCCGCTTTAGAGTTGCGGGAACGCCCGCCCAGAGCTGGTCAGCTGAGCAATGCCCTCTGACAACTGCGCCCGCAGCGATGATGCAGCCGTCTTCGATGACAGCCCCAGGAAGGATGATGGCGCCGGCGCCGATCCAGACGCCATTGCCGATCGTCACAGGCGCATACGTTGGCACCCCCGCCCCGGCTCGCCAAGAGGAAGGCCCGACGTCGTGAGTGGACGTAAGGACCATGGCTCGTGGCCCGATGGCCACTCTCTCGCCTATGACAATCGGGGCCTCACCATCAAATATGACCCCACGATTGATGTACGAACCGTGCCCTACTGTCAGGTTCGGATTACCAAAGTGGACGCCTGCCTCAATGCCGACGTCCCGCACGTTCATCCCGGCGAAGGCGAGAATCCTCCACCTTCGATTGACTGAAACGATCGGGAGCATCGAGAGCCATCTGAGTGATAAACCTGTTTTCTCAACGTGACCCCTCAACTATGGGATCTGGCAAAATCGGCGTGTCTCGGAGGATTCGATCTAGCTTCCGCTGCCGTACGCGCTCAGTCGGCAAGTCCACAAGTAGCAGAAGTACTGCTGCCGCCACGAGAGATGCGAGCGTGAGGGTAACGCCAGTGATAGGGAGCCTGAATGAGTCCAGAACCTTAGCTACGAGCAGATGGACCACATACAGAGGGTAAGAAAGTTCACCCACCCAGCGATCGATCTTGTTGTGTGAAGTCCACGCGAACAGGCGCGGCACTGCCAGAGCGAACAGCAGCGGAGTAGCGAACTCGACGCCAGGAACGTGCGCGATCCACCAATAGATAACTGCGACGACGACTAGGCAGCCTAGAAGCGCTGGCCCGGTCCATGCGGACTGCTTGGTCGCCTTCACTGTGAGTAATCGGAACGCGACTGCGCCGGCAAGGAAAAAGATAAGTTCAGATGGGAAAAAACGGTACGTCCACGGGTCGTAGTCGAGGCCCGCGAACTGCAAGACGATCCGCACGGCCAGAGATGCCAGTCCGATACCAACAAGAGTGCGCGTTGATAGGCGCAGCAGGACCGGGGCGCATACGTAGAAAAACAGCTCTACGCTGAGCGACCAAGCGGGAGGAATGAGCAGCAGGTTCTCTCCACGGGCGGCGCTGTCCAATGGGTGGGCAGTTATCCACGGTATGCCGTCGGCGCCGATCACTGAAAAGGACATGAAGTCCTGGCCGACCATCGTCACGTTGGAAATGGCAACCATTGCCGCGCCAGTGGGCGAAAGGTCAGCGAAGTGGGTCAGGAAGCCCGATTGTTGCCCCTTAGCCACCGTGTAGGCGGTGGCCAGCAGGGTGGCTGCCACGACCACCAAGTACACGGGGAAAAGGCGAGCCAATCGGCTCGCCATGAACGTTCTCCACACGCCTCTTTCGAGCTTGAAATACTTCTTCTCCAGGACCATCGCCATGTAGAAGCCGCTGATAACAAAGAAGCATTCTACGGCCGTGCGGCCGCCGACCAGGTCAGTACCAAACATCGGTGAGCTGTGGGCCAGTACCACGCTCAATGCCAACAGGAGCCGTACGATCCCCAAGGTTCCCCCAAAAGTAGTTGGCCTCATAATACCCGGCGGATAAATCCGGCCCAGACCAGGCTACAAACGCGCCACCGACGAAGCCCACACCCTGCTGCGAACCGCGTTGGCATCAAGCGGCGACGTCGACCCCACCGCCCCCGGCATCCTGACGATCACCCTGGACCCGCTGCCAACAAAAGCCATAACCAACGCCCTCGCCGAACTCTGCGCACACCTCACCCAAACCAAAACCCGCTACCCAGGCACCGGCCTCATCCTGCACTACAAGATAAAGAAAAACCCTAAAACCGCACACCCGAAATCTCACCATATCCAGAGTCCTGAACCCCGCCCAAACGACATAACACCGTGTCTTTTACTCGCAGCCCTTAGTGCGGGCCATCGACAACACCGACCTTCTCCGGGTGATCTTCGACCAGTTGCAGTCGATGGCGGGAGTTTTGGACACTCAGACGTTCCTCGTGTTCGAGGACGTGGATACTCGCTGACTCCGCGAGATATCTGAATTATACGCAACCTGAGCGATTTGAAACACCCGCACCGAGTGGCCGCAATACAAGCGTCAAGCGCGTCGGTCGAGGATTTTCGCCGGCACTCCAACGGCGGTGCTACCACTCGGTATATCCGTCATGACGAGACTCATCGCACCAACAGTGACATCAGTACCAATTTTAACATCCCCCAAGACCTGGGCGTATGCGCCGAGCACAACATTGTCGGCGAGCACTGGACACCCGCCTCCATCATACTTCGTTCCAATTGTTACTCCCTGACGCATTGTGCAATTGGCGCCCACGACAGCACGTGGGTTGATTATGATTCCACCGAAATGGTGAATAAGCAGACCAGGTCCAATCGCCGCACCTCTCGGAATATCAATTCCCGTCATTAGACGGGTGAACGAATACGCAAGAAAGTACGTTGCATGAGCAGGCTTGCGCAAAGGGTGATCGGTCAACTTTGTCCATCGTCCGAATCGATAAACCATTACTGCCCAATACGAAGGTTGCACCAACCAGGCCATCCGACCGTAGCGAATGCGGTCTTCTCTCCAGTAGCCGGTCTCAATATTTGCCTTCATCTATTGCTCCATTCAATTTGCTAGCTAGCTAATTGGTGCCAAATTGGCCAGTGCGACAACAAACAGGACTAGCGCCACATGTCGGACTGAAATCGCCTCACATTTCTACTAATGCTGTGACGGACTCGACTAACATAACGCAGGACTGCTGGCGACTTCAGAGTCTCCCTCTGCACGACGGCGGCCTCAAGGGCTACGCGGTGAGAGTGTTTAAATGAAACTCCATCCATGTAAAAGCTAGCTACGGCCAGATCGATAAGTCGGACCGGAAGACCAATCCCTAACATACGGGCGGTAAAGTGGTAGTCGCCCACCATTGAGAACCGCTCGTCATATCTAACCTCTCGCGCCTTTTCACCGGGATAAAATATCGCTTGATGAGACGTTGGTAGTCCATGCCACATATACCCGGGTTTTCGCGGCAAACGACGGATGGACCGTGGTCCGATGCGGAGATGGTAGGCAGCGAAGATAACCGCCTGAGGCAAACACTCCAGCGGCTCCCTAATGACTTGCCAAGAAGACAACGAACACTCATCACCGCCATTGAGAAACCAGATGAAAGAACCTTGAGATCGATCAAGGCCTTTGTTCATTGCATCGTATATTCCATTGTCGGGTTCGGAAATAATATTAGCCCAAGGAAATTCTCCAGCAACTCTAAGGATATCCGGTCCGGAACCACCATCAACGACGATTACCTCTAGATCCGTTGCCGCTTCTTGGGCAATTGTTTCGAGCGAGGCCAAGGTACTCCTCAACCCATCTGTGTCATCGAATGTAACGGTGACGATACTGAGGAGAGGTCGGTGCTGCATTTATCCGTCCTTTTCTTATTCTGCGAGACTCAACAAAACTGACAATGATCAACCAAGTCATGATTCCATACTCTGGCGCCATTATCCCACCCGAAAATAATAGCGCCGCGAAGAGCCACAAAGGCACGATCCAGTCATATTCTCGGTCCTCGCTTATCCTTAATCTTCGAAATACTGAGACTAAGGCCCAAACCCCCAAGGTCCCAATTGCAACTAAACCTATCCAACCAAAGTAATATACGATAACATAAATGCCGTTATCCAACGAAATAGTCTGCTCAACCCCATCCATCTGCAAACCATAGGTGGAGATAATCTCATAGATTGATCCAAATGGCATGCCCAGCGGATGTGCAGTTAGTACGTCACCTAATACTTGGAGGGGCGCAATCAAGCGATAGTTGCCGCTTGAGCCCACATTCCCGATGGACTCCAGACGCGAGATGAGGTAATTACCAAAAGATAGCAAAAGGAGGGCAACCCCAAAAGTAACCGGAATCGAGATTCGCGGCCGAGACCGGATGGCGATCAAAAACGCAATCCCGAGAATAAGGATCAATCCGGTTGCTGACTGGCATGCGGCCATGCCCAATAGAGCCAGAGCTAGAGTGGAGCGGAAATGATCGCGACGGCAAAGAAGGGCAACGGTTAAGGTCCCGATCACGAATGCATCATATGAGGGCTCCAGGAAAAAGCCATGGGCCCGTGGGACCGAGACGAACTCAAGGTGAGGATTATATTGGTGCTGAAACTGATACGCCCCAAACGGGTTGAAGAGGGCCTCAGAGCCTAGATGACCGGTGGCAGCCTGAGCCACGGAGAGGAGAACGACAACGCATAGCGCCAGTCGGACGGCGCCCCAGAGTCGCGTTGTATCCAGGTCGTCGCGAAGTCCGTGTGTCGCCGTTACGACAAACAATGATGTCAGGAGAAACATGACCAGCGTCGTCATAAATTTCCAGGATACTTGGATATCGGGAGCAACCATTGCCGCCAAGGAGGCCAAGGAGACGATGCTCGCCCAGACAAGCGTGATTCGCTCGGGGGACGGACGCCGAGAGGCAATGAATATCGCTAGACCTCCGGTCAGTAGACCAAGGGTAAGCGAATATGTGCCGATCTTAAGTAATTGAAAATGCTGAAATATTATGGTGATAAAAACTAGGACAGCGACCGTCTTCGAACGCAAACTACCCCCCCCAATAGTGAGTTGTAGATGTCTACATATTCGTCTGTCATTCGCTGCGGGTTAAAGAACTGCCGTTCCTCATCCGAGACCTCGGTCGTGCTGGGAACCGGCAAGGGTGCGCTCGCGAGATGCGACAAGAGCGCGTTCTCATCCTGGAATATGTTGAGGCGTGGATGCGTGGAGAATTCTCGGGCCGCGGGCGAGTCCAAGGCGTTGACCTCCAGCCCAGACGTCAACGCCTCAGCTATCGTGAGCGGAAAATAGTCAACACGTGAAGTGAACACCAATCGGTCATGCTCTTGCATCAGATTTGCAAGCTCTGCTCGATCTGACACAGCCGGACGTCTTTCGGCTCCCTCAATTGTCTGAGTAGCTTGGTCACCCACGATGGTTAGCTTCTGATTCGGCAAGGCGCAAACCCGCTTAAGAACCGGCCAGTTCACCTTCTGTCTGTCTCGAAGATCTCTGCACATAAAAAGGTTACGAACTCCGCCCACTCTTCGTTCCCTGGGGACGCTCGTAGCCGTCGCCAGCCAAAACGCCCTATCCACGGAGTTCTTGACAACACCAACGTTGCGGATGGAGGCGATCTTCGCCTCTGCCCCGAGCCAGCTTGCGCAGGCAACCACTGCCGTTGGCACAGCCGCCTGCAGTGTCTGTATCATCTCGCGGCGGTCACTCCAGCGCTGTGCCGCATTATCAATTTTGGCAGGCGGATAGGCGTCCAGATCTGGGCACTTAGGGCACCCCTGCTCCCAAAGGCGGCACGTTCCCGGCTGTGCGCACCGTCCTGTCATCGCCCACTGGTCATGTAGGGTCCAGACGACTGGCTTCCTGGCATCTATCAGGGTTTGAAACAGCAAGCCCGCGTCGACTATATGGCTGTGAATAGCGTGTAGATGAACTACATCAGCCTCGCCCAGGGCGTCAAGAAAGTGGCCCCAGTGTCGCCGACTGGTGACTTTCGTATCTCGTCCAATGACTGAGTGACTTATTCGATTCAGAGCTGCGTTCAAGCGCGGAGTGACTCGCACGCCATCGTATGCGACTTCCATTGGCGAAGCGCGTCCCCCACGGCTGTATCCGTAAGCTATAGGACTAGCAATACCCCTCGACACCAACTCATCTGCCAATGTTCGGGCTACGCCAGCCGCCCCGCCTTCCGATAGGCGCACGTTCAACTGGAGAACATTTCTAAGGCTCAAAGCAAACCCCCACCGATCATCGCTTGTGTCTAGACGCGCGATTGGCGCTAAGAACTCTGGATTATCATACAGCGTGCGAAGATTCTCGAGGAGCGGTGCCGCCTGATCCGTGTACGGAACATCGTCAGCAATGAGCGCGCCGCCAACGAGGAACTTGAGTGGGTGCGTAGGTTGTTCCAACCGTCCCAAGCCGCGAGTCGACTCTCGATCAGCTCGTTCGAGATGTCCGAATGATCCGACGTACCTTGCGTATGGCCAAGGCTGGAAAAAACATCGGGGATTTGCCGGCTGCCATCAGGAAAAAGGCAAACTTAGTGAAGGACCGGTCGGGGCATGCAGAAGCCATGCGGAGATACGCCATGCTTTGCAGTTCGTTGTCGCTGCGCTCGCGAATGTTCAGGTTAAGGGCCTTGGCGTAAAACCTTCGGATATCCTCCGCCGCTGCGTTACTGCGAAGCGGGGCCAATGCCGATTTTCCGCCCTCTGACGCGTAAATGCAGGTGACCTCATTGTGGCATAGCACGATTCCAAACATGGCTCCACGAATCAATAGCTCATAATCCTCTGCGTATCTGGGCCGAAGCGCAGGAGGGTCGTCGCGCAGGGCTTTTTGGAGGACACTGGTTCGCCAGAGGAAGGCTCCTGGCGGCCCAGCCGAGTGCCCACGAGCCAACAGAGAATCAACGCTGATGCCCTCCGTCCAGGGAGAAACAACTGCCGAGTGGCCGGTTCCCTTTGACAAAGCCGCACCCGCGATCAAGGCCCATGTTGTGCTGGTATCTGCGAGCCTAAAGGACTCTGCTACGCCGCGAGGGACGATTTCATCGTCAGCATCCAACAGAATGACCATGGGCGTCGCGACGGCCACGATCCCGGCCTGACGCGCTAGGGCGGCGCCCCCGTTTCTTTGAGTAATGACGCGACATCCAAGTTCTCGGGCTACTCTTCCGGTTTCGTCGGTCGACCCGTCGTCGACGACCACAACCTCGGATGCTCCAACTTCCCTTGCACTTTCTATGGCCACATGAATGTGCGCTGCGGCGTTGTACGCGGGAATAACAACCGTGACGTCCGCAATAGCCATTGCTCAGCCTCCGGTCCAGAATCGATTGTTACAACAGGCCATGAACTGATACCCGTCAAGCTGTCTCAGTTGGGAACCCTCTTCCAGTGATCCCGAGCCAAATTATGTTCGTTACGACGGTCCCTGAACCATTCTTGCGGAGAAACGACCCCCTGGCTTGGTTCTAGTAGCTCGGCCGCCCACCAGGAGAACGTGCTATTCGGAATAACTAGAGCCTGTCCCATCGACATCACAAGCAAGCTTTCGAGGTCACTCTTAGTGGAGCCAGGGCCGAAAATCTGACGCTCTGGCACGCCGAACGTTTCTTTGACATACGCGGGATCATCAGTGAAAAAGGCCGCGTCATGAAGCTTGTGGTCGAGAAGATCAAACGCCTCACCATAATACTGCGGACGAATCGACCCGAACGTGTTTCGTGCCGCCTGCACAGTGGCGTAGTCACCTCTCCGGATGTGCGCAACTGGACGGTCCTTTACAAACTTCGCGATCTCGGTGGACAGGAGATCCTCGCGCCGCTTCAGAAGTGCCGCACGAACAGGTGTTGTACCCAGTGCCAGACTAGAAGCGTCCTGGAAGAACCCGACGAGCACCTGCCCAGGCGTACTCGGGCCGTCGACGTCCTGCCGCACAGGTAGTCTATAGAATCCAACCCGCTGACGAACTGGGCCTCCTCGGTGGTGCGGGGGCCCAATCACGAAGTTTTCAAAAGACGAAGTTAGATCAAGATTCCTCTCCAGTTCTCGCAGGGAAAAATCACGCAATTTGTCTCGTCTGAAACTAGCAGTCGAGACCATTAGAGGGGATGCGGCCCTTTCAGCCATGTGCAAGCCCGCATTCCACTGGAAAAGTTGATTACCCACACCGCCCTGCAACCATAAAAGCGTTGAGTTTTTCAATCTTCGCAACTTATTGGCTTTCTATGAGAATCTAATGCGACGCTATTCGCACAGACGAAATTTGAATTGTCACAAATGCGATTGAGTGCCTTGCTTCAATCGCCCAGCGCCCTGTTTCCAAGAAATGTGCTCGGCGGCTTTGATTGCCCGCTCAGAACCTGACGGTAAAATTCGTCGTCGTTCTTAGCTGTATCCACGGTAGCCTCAAGATGAGTCGACCCAGGGTATCCCTGGTGCTCGTCCGGAATGGTGTAGGCCTTGTATGAATATGTGTAAGCATCGGCTCCCTTAATAGGCAATCTGTTAAGGACCACGCCGAGCAGATCCGCACCCACGAGGCTGAGAGCACTGAGGGAACGTTCAAGATCGTTCCGGCGCACTGACTGCATACCGACTACGACTACAACTCCGCCAACATGGCGGGCGAGGACTGCAGCGTCAGTTACAGGAAGCAAGGGCGGAGCATCAATCACCAAAACGTCGAAGGCTTCCTCTAGCCTGATGACAAGTTCCTTCATTGCATCAGAACCGAGGAGTTCGCTGGGATTGGGCGGCACCAAGCCCGACGTTAACACGTACAGATCGTCATCCCCCCAGGGCTGCAGCAACTCGTTGACGTCCGCTGCACCGACCAGCGCTGTAGTTAGGCCCGCATTCCTGTCTAACCCCAGATACTCATTCACCATGGGACGTCGAAGGTCTGCATCCACTAAGCACACAGACTGACCGGCTTGAGCCAACGCTATGGCCAAATTTATTGCGGTCGTACTCTTGCCTTCGCCTGGGAGCGAAGACGTTACTAGCACCGTCTTGGCATTGGACGATACATTCGCAAACTGGAGATTGGTTCTCAACTGGCGAAATGATTCAGCCCTTGGACTTTGCGGACCCGCCTGAGTCAGGAGTGGCTTCTTTACCGCATCTGGGTCGAAGCTGATTGCGCCGAGTATCGGAGCGTCTGTTACTCGCCGCAGATCTGATTCTGCCCGAATACGGTTATCTATAGCGGTTCGGAGGACAGCGAGGCCGAGGCCGCTGGCGACACCGAATAGTATTCCGAGAATTAAGTTGACCTGAGTATTCGGGGCGGATGGAGAGGCGGGCGCCACAGCGGGCTTAATGATCGATAGGCTGACTGGCGATGATCCGCCTAACTTTGGTTTTTCCAATGTGTCCACAGCCTTAATAAGGCTATTTGCGACGGCCTGCGCTATGGCCGCCGCCTGAACCGGGGAATGATCAGTCACCGATATGTTAATTAGGACTGTATTTAGATCCGTGGTTGCCGTAACACGCTGAGCCAACCCAGAGGCAGTTTCCTGGAGTCCCAAGGATTCAATGGCCGGCTGCAAGACCACCGGGGTTACTACGGTCTTGACATAGGACTGAACCCGCGCCTGGCCGAACGTATTGCCCTGTTGTAGTTCAGATACGCTGCCCGAGCTCTGAATAGCAACGAACAACTGGGTTTCCGATGTATATGTAGGCCGGATTAGTACCGAGAATACGGCTCCACCAAGTAGCCCAACCAGCGTCGTGGCGACAACCAGCATCCAGTTGCGACGAAGGACGCGCAAATAGTCGCGTAAATCCAAACCTAGGTCCCCCTGTTTCGTGTTCTGGGCTGCCTACTGCGCGCCCAGCGCGGCCATGTTCGTTCGACTCAGCCTTATCCTACCGTGCTAGCACTGCGACATCGGACGATCTTGACTGCTCACCGGGTCCAAAATAGGCAAAGAACAACTGACTCATTTCGTCGCTTGATGGTCTCGGCGTGGCCCCCTCCGTTCCCTTGTCGGCTGTGGCCGGCCGGGCTCGTGACAGTGTTACTCAAACGAGGTGACGATTCAGTAGTGTTGATTCACGTTGCACACTCTAAGCCAGGCGATGAGACCGGCACTATGGGACCGAAGAAACAGCTTTCCGCCCATGAAAGGCACCAGGGACGCAACCGCTAATCGTACGCGACCAAATTGGCTGCGTGCACCGCTGACGCCAACCACTGGTTCTTACCTTCCCGGCATGAACCAACCGGGGAAATCAGGCTTTCTCCGATTGTCAGAGCTAGCAACCTCAAGCGTCGTCGGATAAAAGTACAACACCGACGCATTCAAGCAAGGACGTAGCTTGCCGAATGTCGGGCTACACTAACCTAGGCGACTCTCTAGTTCGTCCTGCGCTTACACGGGCCCGATTGATTATCAACCCAAGATTTCTTGCTGAACAATCCAAGGTTTCGCAGACGTAACTGCAAGCTCTCCATCCCGGTTGTTGGTTGAGCCGTCCGTCTTGTATTCAAGAGCTTTTATCACGCCGAGCATGAAGGCAAAATGATCCGAGTCAATGAAATTATAAAACCGTCACCGAAAGTGGTGTGTGCTGCGAGACCCCTTCCCTACACTCGGCCAGTTCCGATTCTCACGCGAAGGCTGACGCCCCCACCTAAAATTGTGATTCGCAATTTTGACGCACGTTCATTTCCATTGAGGTGTCTGGATATTGGATGAAATCAAGAAACTAGTTCATCGATTTGGCGTTCTTCCGCTTTCGCAAGGAATCGTCCTCACATTATCCACCGTTACCTTTGCATGGCTGGCTAGGGAACTGGGCCCGGAACAATATGCGAGATTTGCTGTAATCCTGCTATTTTTTTCGGCAATTTCTTTGGTTACTGATCTTTCACCTCAAGGCTACATTCTAGTGAAGGGTCTTCAGCCAGGAATACTAAGTACAGCAAGAAGAGTCTCCCTTATATCCGCTGCCATCGGATCAACTCTCCTGATGGTTGCCCTGCTGACGGCAAACTACTCGATACCGCTTGGCTCTCCGAAATTGTTGGAGGTGGCCATGCTGTGTCTAACGCTAGCGACACAGGCTTTCATGCAAGTTCCTCGAGCAGAACTAGTCGTGTCCGGCCGCTACAGAGCCATGGCTATGACGGATATCATCGGGACTCTCTCAGGCTGCATCGCGGCCATACTGCTCGCTCAATCAACTTATCGAGCGTACTCCCTCGTCGCACAGTTGGCCGTGACGGTGCTCACTAAGTTCCTCATTACGATTCTAATGTCGCTCGGGGCTCCCCGCGCTGTTCAACAGAGTCGCAAGGGTCCACCTCTCTGGGAAGCAGTTGCATTCGGACTGCGCGTGGTGCCGCTAAATCTTGCTTCATACCTAAGCCGCGCTCTCGATTCAGGGCTACTACCGTCGATTGTTTCGGCGACGGCTGCGGCGGGCTACGCTCGAAGCTATCAGGTAGTGGTGGTACCTATCTCCCAACTGCAGCTGTCTCTCGGTTCTGTGGTCGTAGAGAAGTTTTCTAAGGCCAAGCGCGACGACCTGAACCGTGCTGGCATTGCGTCTTTGAAGCTGTGGATTTGGCTTCAACGAATCGCAATCCTGTCGGGTGTTCTCATCGTCCTATCTTCAAGCCTGATCCAATTCATCCTCTTCGGGCCGCGCTGGCCACTAGTAAATGTGACCCTCTCTGCAATGGCGACGTGCCTTCCGGGAGTGGCAGCCGCGGCTTTTGGGGCATGGTCAACGCAGGTCGAAGGAGGCAAGCTGCGCACCCTGTTTCATTTCCTCGCCGTTCTAACCACTCCGATTTCAGTGGTTGCGACAGCAACTACCGTGAATTTTGCAGGCGGCTTGGTTTCCTTGGTAATCGTGGGAGGACTCATCCAACCTCTCACTCTCGCCTTAATACATCGTCAATCGATTGCAATGGCCCTGAGCAGAATCTTCGTTGTGCAGTTCTTCCAGTGGTTTGTTGTAGCTTCTTTGTTCTTCATTGTTGCAACAACTTCTGGTTTCTGGGATGCAGGATTATAGTAACTCCAGATTGGTTGGATCGCCGGCCGGAGAATACAAGTAGATTGTGATTAGGAGGCTAGAAATGGATTCACCAGACGTGAGCATTGTTATCCCGGCGTTTAACGCAGAAGCGCACATAGAACGCGCAATCGAGAGCGCACTCGCCTCCGGTATTGATCGGGTAGTAGTCGTGGATGACGGGTCGACCGATGGGACTGGCGCCGTCGCCGACAGACTCGGATGCCGGGTCGTTACCCAGAATAACCAGGGCGCCGCCTTCGCACGCATAGCTGGGTTGGCAGCTACCAAAACGGCGATGGTTATCTTTCTCGACGCCGACGACGAACTAAACCCTCAGGGTTTCAGGGAGATGATGAGCGGTATCGGAGACTATCCGGAATGGTCGGGCCTTCAAGGTCGCTCACTTTGTTTTTCCTCGGACGGGTCGACGAGGCAGATGGGTGGATGGCCGGAAGGCGTCAATCTAATGAGTCTTCTCAATCGCGGCATCTGTCCAGGACCCGCTGGATCATTTCTATGGCGCTCGGACGAACTCAGGGCTGCGATGGACTCGAGCGTACGGGCCTTGTGGCCACGCTTCGGCGAGGACTATGAAATGCTTCTGCGCGTGACGATGAGGGGCAGAATCGAACAGGAACCGACAGTGCTATGCAAGTACACGCTGTCAGGTGGAAAATCTGCAGTTTCGCCATTTCGGGACAATGTGGCGGCCGAACGCATCAGAAGATATTATGCGCACGCAAATGGTATTAAGATCCGCAAACGCGGGCTCAATGAGATACAAAGTATGGCCCACCTGAGAGACGCTTACGCTGTTCCCGGTCGGTCACACTTCATCGTCAAGCTGCGCCACATTTTGAAAGCCATACAATTTACACCTCTATTGTTTCCTCGCCTCGTTCTGCGCAGGGTCGCGCGCCGCTGGAGTCTCTGGCGTATTTGACCTACATCGAAACAAATAGGACCGATTCCCTCGGGGACGGTAGCGGAATTTGTAAAGGTGAACGAGGCCAGTGGGAGTTTGGCGGCTACGGCTGTTTCCGTTTCTGGGATGGTTTGTTGATCCATGCCGCGTCGGGAATGTGGCGGCTCTTCGCGGCCGAACGTGCTGGACGGTTCGCCAGCTCCACGGGCAGTTCATCGCCGCGTTTGCCCGGCCCAAAGCGGGCGTCCTCGTCGGCGTCCACGGTCCTCGCCTCGTTCATCAGATCGCTGATCTCATCGGCAGGGATCCTCTGCTTCGACGTCAACCGGGCATAACTCATCGTCTGAGGCCGTGACGCGTTCGCCCGCACCTTCGTCCCGTCCAGGGCAACCCTGCCCAAGGAGACCATGCCGGCGGCCCGGCAGAGTTCCAGGGCCTGCAGGAACACGTTCGCCAACGCTGCCAGATGGCGTTGGCGGAAGCGCCCAATGGACCGGAAATCAGGGCTCTGCTGGGCGCACAACCAGCGGAACGCGACCACATCCGTGCAGGCCCGCTCCAACTCCCTCGAAGAGCGGACCCCCACGCAGTATCCGTAGAGCAGGATGCGCAGAGCAGGATGCGCAGCATCAGCCGCGGATCATACGGCGGCTGGCCCTTGGCCTTGGAGGCATGGAAACGGGCCAGGTCCAGTTCCCCATCAACGAGTTCGGCAATGAACCGGGCCAAATGATTTTGCGGCAACCACTCATCCAACGACGGCGGAACCAGCATCACCGCATCCGGCTCAACGCCTTGAACCGCTTCCTCACCCCGCCATTGGCATCCATCGGCTCAACGACAGGCACCTCAACACGCTCCACGAGCGACTCGGCAAACAAACCATCCGGCGAAGAAGAAGCAGCATCCATACCCGCGATTCTCCCAGCCTCACCCGCCGGACCCGGGCTAATTTCCCGGCGCTTTAAACCTCTGCCCGACTACTGATTCACGCTCCTAGCAATATCTTTTGGAATCAAGCGCTTGAGCCACCATAGCTGCCCGAATTGAACGAACTTCAAAACACTGAACAGCGTGCATCAGAGCAATTCTACCCAAATCTCTTCCGCGGGTTTGCTTCCGATAAATCGGTCACAGTATTAGCTTCAATATCCACATCGACTACGGTCATTGGTCGGACAACGGCTGACCGCCCCACTCGCCGGCCTCCGAGCACCATGCACCGTGATGTGACCCAGGCGCCGTCGTCGATGTAAATCGGACTCGTTATCAATCCCATGTCGTCACGATGACGGTGACTTCCAGTGGTCAACATTGCCTCCTGCGAGATCACTACATTTGACCCGACATAAATGTGGTCCTGATTGTGAAACCACACGCCCTCACCGATCCATGAATTGTCACCAATATGAAGCTTCCACGGGAACTTAACCCTCGTGCGAGGCCGGAAAATGACTCCACGACCAATCTCAGCCCCGAAAAGTCGGAGGACGGCGACACGCAGACGCGAGCTGATCTGCCAAGCGTTCGTCACCGATAGAAGCTCAATCACGGACCACAGATAGACAATCGCCTTCGGCCTGTCCCACGCCGCGTGTTCGCCCGGAGCAAGGGACAAATCGATCACTGGGACATTCCCATCAGTCGCATTAATATTATGTGTCATGAATTCTCTCCCGGCGCCGCATCCGAACTGACTCCCAGTATTGTTGCATCTGTGAAAAAATCTCCGCTCAAGATCACCATCCTAGGGCTCCACTATGCACCTGAACCATCCGGGAACGCCCCCTACACAACCAGCCTCGCAGAGGGCTTGGCTGCAAGGGGTCACACAGTTCGTGTACTGACTGGTTATCCACATTATCCAGAATGGCAGCTTCACACCGGATACCGAGGATGGTCAGCCGACGAGGTCATCAACGGAATCCCTGTGGCCAGGCTCAGACATCACATACCAAGGCGGCCCACAGGGCTGACCCGGCTCCACATGGAACTCAGCTTTGGCTGTCGACTCGTTTTCGCTAGATGGGGCAGCCCGGACGTAGTCCTTCTGGTGAGTCCTGCCTTGTTCTCCAGTGGCCTCGCTCTCGCGCGTGCAAGGTTTGGACTGAGGCGGCCAGCTGTAGGCGTATGGGTGCAGGACCTGTACAGCCGTGGAATTGTGGAAACCGGTGGACAGGCTGGTCTATTGTCCAGACTCGCCGCGCAATTGGAGGGCAAAATCCTGGGTCTAGCCACGGGTGTGGTTGCAATTCACGAGAGGTTTGCGCGGTACATTGTCGACGAACTGGGGGTCTCTGCAGACTCGGTTCGAGTGGTTAGAAACTGGACGCATCTTCCGGACATTCCTGTTGGGGACCGGTCGGAAACGCGGCAAAGGCTTGGCTGGGGCCAGGACGAGATCATAGTGCTTCACTCCGGAAACATGGGCAAGAAACAGGGGCTCACCAACGTGGTTGAAGCTGCGAAAAGCGCGCACGCAACGGGCAGTCCCACCAGATTCGTACTGATGGGTGACGGCAATCAAAGGCCAGCGCTAATGCAGGCTGGGCGGGGAGTCGCAAACCTGAGCTTTGTCGATTCCCTTCCTCAAGACGAGTTCCAGGCCGCGTTGCAGGCCGCTGACGTGCTCCTTGTCAACGAGCTGCCTGGAGTTCGTGACATGTCTGTTCCCAGCAAGCTCACCTCGTACTACAGCACAGGCATCCCTGTCATCGCGGCAACCGATGAAGGAAGCGTGACAGCGGAGGAACTCAAAAAATCGTGTGGCGGGCTTCGTGTGAATGCTGGGGACCCAATTGCTTTGGTTAAGGCAGCGGAAGCTCTGAGCCGGAACCGACGGCAGGCGGCCGAGCTGGGCGCCAACGGTTTGCGATTTAGACACGAAACATTGTCCGAAAGCACCGCGATCGCCCTCTATGATAATTTCATCACGAGTCTGGCATCTTCGCGCGACCACTAGGTTGCGCGATTCTTCTTTTCGCACCATTGGGGGCACTATGACAAAGCGCGCACTTATTACTGGGATCACGGGACAGGACGGCTCCTACCTCGCGGAGTTGCTTCTGAATAAGGGCTATGAGGTTCACGGCCTGATTCGACGGGCATCTACATTCAATACAGCCCGGATCGATCACTTGTACGTTGACCCCCATGATTCCAAGGCAAAACTTTTCCTGCACTACGGCGATCTGAGTGACGGCGCCCGCCTGGTCACACTTCTGGCGGAGATCAAGCCCGACGAGGTCTACAACCTAGCCGCACAGTCTCATGTTCGCGTCTCTTTCGATGAACCGGAGCACACGGGCAACACCACTGGCGTTGGGACAGTCCGTCTACTTGAGGCAGTCCGCATGGCCGGTATCGACACCAAGTTCTACCAGGCTTCCTCCTCTGAAATGTTCGGGGCCACTCCTCCCCCGCAGAATGAGGACACGCCCTTCTACCCTCGCTCCCCCTACGGTGCAGCCAAGGTGTATAGCTATTGGATTACCAAGAACTACCGCGAGGCATACGGCATGTTTGCCGTCAATGGGATCCTGTTCAACCACGAATCCCCCCGACGCGGCGAAACCTTCGTAACCCGCAAGATTACCCGTGCAGTTGCCGCCATCAAGGCAGGCAAGCAGGATCTGCTGTATATGGGCAACTTGGACGCAGTCCGCGACTGGGGCTATGCCGCTGAGTATGTAGAAGGCATGTGGCGCATGCTTCAGGCCGACGAACCGGACGACTTTGTGTTGGCAACAGGCGGCAATTACACCGTGCGGGACTTTCTCCAGATCGCCTTTGAACACGCGGGATTGAACTGGGAAAACCACGTGCGCTTCGATGAGCGCTATCTGCGCCCCACCGAAGTGGATGCCCTCGTAGGGGATGCTTCCAAGGCACAGGAGAAGTTGGGATGGAAGGCCACCGTCCACACGCCGGAATTGGCCCGCATCATGGTCGACGCCGATGTCGAGGCGCTGAAGCATGCAGGTAATCACTGGATTGACGCTGTGGACCTCGAAAGCTGGAAAAACTAGTGGGGGACAACGTTTACTTCTTGCCAGGCGAGCTTAGTCGCGACGCCACCTTCTATGTGGCCGGACACCGGGGGCTAGTGGGTTCTGCGATCTGGCGAAACCTTCAGGGCGAAGGATTCAACAATCTCGTCGGTCGCTCTTCATCTGAGCTCGATCTCAAGGACCGCGAAAGCGTCTTCGCATTCTTCGCAGAAACTAAGCCTCGATATGTTGTGTTGGCCGCCGCAAAAGTTGGCGGGATTCTTGCTAACAGCACGTTCCCCGTTGACTTTCTGAGCGACAACCTCAGAATCCAAGTAAACGTGCTGGATGCTGCCCGGGAGCACGGGGTTGAAAGGCTTCTGTTCCTCGGATCATCGTGCATCTACCCGAAGTTCGCCGAGCAGCCAATTCGTGAAGACTCACTTCTCACGGGTCACCTCGAACCGACTAACGACGCGTACGCCATCGCGAAAATAGCAGGAATTATGCATGTCCAAGCAGTCCGGCGACAATACGGACTCCCATGGATCTCGGCGATGCCAACGAATCTGTATGGCCCTGGGGATAACTTCTCACCTGAGGGCTCGCACGTGTTGCCGGCCTTGATCCGCCGGTACGATGAAGCCGCCAAGTCCGGGGCCGCCAGCGTGACCAACTGGGGAACAGGATCCCCACGGCGAGAGTTCCTTCACGTTGACGACATGGCTGCAGCTTGCCTGCATCTTCTCGAGAACTACGACGGCCCGTCGCAAGTAAACGTTGGAACCGGGTTGGACGTGACCATCAAGGAATTGGCAGCCATGGTGGCGTCCGCAGTCGGTTACGAAGGCGACTTCGACTGGGACACGTCCAAGCCCGATGGAACCCCTCGAAAGCTACTGGATGTCTCGAAACTGGCTCAAGCCGGTTGGACGTCGAAAATCGGCCTCGTTGATGGCATTCGGTCAACTGTCGCCTGGTATCGCGCCAATGTCGACCATGTGAGAGCCTGAGGAGATTCGTGGCTGGGGGCAATGGAGTAGTCAAACTGCAACAAAGGACAGTTGAAAGCGCCACGAACAATCAAACGTATTGGCATTTGAGATATGCACGCCGTCTTCGACTCTTGGACGCGGGGATTGTCATTTGGGCCGTGGCGGGTGCGTTTGGTGTCCGGTTTGGGTTTTCTGATATCGGTGCAGGATCCGTCCGAGATACTGATTACTTAGTTCTATCCGGAGTTTTGGCGGTAGCTTGGTGGCTAATGCTGGAGCTTTGGGGATCTCGGGAAGCTAAAGTGCTCGGTTCTGGATCAGAGGAGTACAAGCGAGTCATAGCTGCTTCAGCATGGCTGTTCGGGTTTCTGGCGATTGTCTCTTACGCACTTAGAATCGATACGGCCCGAGGATATGTCGGGCTGGCTTTTCCTGCCGGAGCCATAGGGCTCCTGGTTGGACGTTGGCTTGTACGTCAGCACCTCAGTCTCGAGAGAAAGCGCGGGCAGAGTACTTCGCGCGTGCTGATCATTGGCGATCCGCATTCAGCGGCGCACTTGGTACGCTCACTCCGCAGCGTGCCCGCCGCAGGATACCTCCCCGTGGCCGCCCACTTGCCCGGCGCCAAGCCTGAGACAGATTACGCGACCGGGTTGGCGATCCCCGTAACTGGCGTCCAGCCCGACTTCGATGCCATCCTGTCGGTCATCCTCGCCACCAACGTTGACGCCGTGGCGATTTCCGCCGGGGTGAATATGCATCCCCAGGACCTTCGTAGACTCGGGTGGGAGTTGGCCGCAAGAGACATCGGAATGATTTTGGCGCCAGCCCTCACCGATATTGCCGGCCCCCGAATCCACACTCAGCCCGTGGCTGGTCTTCCACTCATTCACGTTTCGACTCCCAAACTCACGGGGGGCAAGAAGGTTGCCAAGCGGGCGTTCGATATCTCAATCGCGGGAGTGCTGGCTGTCTGTCTTTCGCCCGTATTCTTGGCGCTGGCACTCCTCGTAAGGTTCAGCAGCCCGGGTCCAGTGTTCTACTACCAAGAACGGATCGGCCTGCGCGGAACAACATTCAAAATGATGAAATTCCGCTCGATGAAGGCAAATGCGGACGCAGAATTGCTGGCACTGCTCAAGGCGCAGGGTTCCGCACATAGGCCGCTCTTCAAAGTTGAGAACGATCCTCGAATTACCCCGATTGGCCGGGTTCTGCGCAAGTATTCGCTGGATGAGTTGCCACAGCTGCTGAATGTTCTGGGCGGGACTATGAGCCTTGTTGGGCCGCGCCCTCAGCGTGAAGGAGAAGTAGCCCTATACGATGATGCTGCCCTGCGGCGGCTGTATGTAAGTCCCGGAATGAGCGGGCTCTGGCAGGTCAGCGGACGTTCCAATCTCAGCTGGGAAGAAAGCATCAGGCTTGACCTCTACTATGTGGAGAACTGGTCTCTGATGGGCGACGTAGTGATTCTTTTCAAGACTTTCAAGGCAGTATTCGCAAGCACCGGGGCGGTCTAAGCCGTTCCGGTCTAACTCTGATCTCAGCGGCTGAGTGCCGTTGCATTTTGGTCATGGGGAAGGCACTAAACATGCGTATTTCAGTCATTGGCTGTGGGTACCTCGGAGCCGTGCATGCTGCATGTATGGCAAAGCTTGGCCACGAAGTGGTCGGAATCGACGTGGACGAACGGAAAATAGCCGATCTCTCTGCTGCAATTGCACCGTTCTATGAACCGGGTCTCGAAGGACTCCTCAAGGAAGTCCAGGAGACCGGACGCCTGACTTTCACTTCTGATATGTCCGCGGCGGCCGGTAATGACGTCCACTTCATTTGCGTAGGAACCCCCCAGAAGAAGGGCGAAAACGGTGCCGACATGACATACGTTGACGCCGCAACCGCCGGGCTCCTGCCGCACCTCGCGCCCGGCAACATAGTCGTCGGAAAGTCGACAGTGCCCGTAGGCACTGCTGCCCGACTGGCTGGACTGATACAGAAAGAGGAGCCCGCAGCGCATCTCGTGTGGAATCCTGAGTTCCTTCGTGAAGGCCATGCCGTTTCCGACACCCTACACCCGGACCGTTTTGTATACGGGGTTCCAGACGGTTCCGAAGACCACCCGGCGGTTGCGGTACTTGACGAGGTTTACGCCACACCCCTGTCCACCGGTACACCGCGACTCGTGGCAGACCTGCCCACAGCAGAGCTGGTGAAGACAGCCGCGAACTCCTTCCTGGCCACCAAAATCTCCTTCATCAACGCCATGGCCGAGCTCTGCGAAGCTGCAGGCGCAGACGTCACCCGTTTGGCCGACGCCATCGGCATGGACGACCGTATCGGCCGGCAGTTCCTTAACGCCGGAATCGGGTTCGGCGGCGGATGCCTCCCCAAGGACATCCGCGCCTTTATGGCTCGCGCCGGCGAACTGGGCGCAGACCAGGCACTTACCTTCCTCCGTGAAGTCGACGCCATCAACATGCGCCGGCGGACGCGCGTCGTCGAACTCACCCGCGAGCTGTGCGGCGACAGTCTGCTGGGCAAGCGGATCACAGTCCTTGGTGCGGCATTCAAGCCCGAAAGCGACGACGTCCGGGATTCCCCTGCCCTGAGCATTGCTGCGCAGCTCCAGCTCCAGGGCGCCGATGTCACCGTAACGGATCCCAAAGCCCTTACGAACGCTGCAAAGCGGTTCCCGGAACTTCACTATCAGCCTGAGCTGGAAACTGCAGTTGCCGGGGCCGACGCGATACTGCTTCTCACCGAGTGGCAGCAATATAGAGATCTGGATCCTTACACTCTCAGCGCCCGCGTGGCCTCGCCTCGCCTCCTCGACGGTCGCAACGTCCTTGATCCAGGCAAGTGGCGGGCTGCAGGTTGGACTTACCGCGGGCTGGGACGGCCATAGGCATGGCGGAATCTTCCACAGTTGACGGCGGCAAACTCTCCCCCGTCCGGCGAACCCGGACCGGCAGGACGTCTCCAAAGCAACTGCGTCGGCGGGTGCTCGTTGGTGCACTGTGGCTTTCCTTAGTAAGCGTTTCTGTTGGTGGATCTGCCATATGGCTTGGCTTAAAGGCATCCGAAATCAAGACCGAGCTCAACGCCGCCACGCAACTACTGCCTGAGCTCAAGGACGACATCGTCCGTAGCGATGCTGCAGCCGCCACAACGAGAGTCGAACAGCTGCAGGTCCACACTGCTGCTGCCCGGGGGGCGGCGAGCGACCCCTTATGGACTCTGGCGGGGACACTGCCCTGGATTGGGGCTAATTTTCAGACCGCCAACGAGATCGCCACGTCTGCAGACGACGTTGTGCGGCTAGGTGCAATGCCGTTAGTCAGCGTTTTCCAATCACTGGACTGGAAAACACTCGCGCCGAACAACGAGGGGATCAACCTGGATCCACTGACAACGGCGAAGCCGAAGCTTGTCTCCTCAGCGCACGCCGTCAGGCAATCTTCAGACCGTCTGAACGCCATCGACGCTGAAAAACTGCTACCTCAGGTCTCCGGACCGCTGGTCCAGGCCCGGGAGCAACTTGAATCCCTGCGCGACGGCCTGGACGCCGCCGCCGACGCGGCCAGCATCGCCCCGGACATGATGGCGGCCCAAGGCACGCGGCACTACCTGCTGCTGATCCAGAACAACGCCGAGGTCCGCGCCACGGGAGGGATTCCAGGCGCGTTGGCCGTGCTCACCATCGATAATGGCAAGCTGACGCTGGGATCGCAGACTAGCGCAACTGAACTGGGATCGTTTACGCCTCCAGTGGCCGTAGATTCCGATCAGCAACAGATTTACTCGGCTCGACTTGGCAAGTACATGCAGGACGTCAACCTCACCCCCGATTTCCCCACCGCGGCCAGCACAGCCCATGCGATGTGGGAGAAAAAGACCGGCGATCGCTTGGATGGCGTCATTTCAATAGATCCCGTAGCGCTGGGATACATCCTGGATGCCACGGGACCGGTTGAACTGACTGACCCTGCCCTGAAAGTATTGGCGGGGAGCGCTCTACCAACGAAACTAACCGGCAAGAATGTTGTACCAACGCTGCTGTCCAAGGTGTATGCCACGATCGCGCAGCCACAACTTCAAGATGCGTACTTCGCCGGAGTGGCAAAGGAGATTTTCGGAGCGCTTTCGACCGGAAAAGGAGACTCAAAGGCACTTGTTGGTGGCCTAACCAGGGGCGCCGACGAGCGAAGGATCATGGTTTGGTCTGCCAACAGCGAGGAACAGTCCGTGATCGCCGACTATCCACTAGGCGGTTCTATTTCCGGCGCTGCTGTCTCTCCGGCACAGTTTGGCGTTTACTTCAACGACGGCACCGGTGCGAAAATGGACTATTACGTCAAACGGACGGCGCAGCTGGTCGACGAATGCACGAATGACGAGTATTCACAGATCAAGGTTCGCGTCACCAGCACCAACACGGCCCCCCTGGACGCAGCAACTTCGCTACCCGCGTATGTCACCGGCGGCGGGGCCTACGGGGTACCGGCGGGAACAGTGCAGAGCAATATCGTGGTGTACGGCCCAGTACAGGCCCTGATTGAGACCGCAGTCCAGGATGGGAAGAAGATTCTGTTCGGAGCGCAGCGCCACAGCGGACGGCCTGTAGGGACCGTGACAACCAGCCTGGCGCCCGGGCAAAGCAGCACGGTGGAGCTGACATTCGGCAAGATTGTGCAACACACAGAGCCGAAATTGGTTGTCACACCGACCGTGCAGGCTGTAAAAGACGTGGTGCTCCCTGCGATTTCCAAGGAATGCGTTGCGCCAACAAAAACTGCAGGTTAAAGCTATGTAACAGGAGTGGATTTAACTTTGGCAGGGTTAACTCCTGATGGTACTCTCAACTCGGGCAAGACAATCGGGATTTCCGCACTCGGTCTCGTGCGCCGAGGAGATCTCCTCAATTCGGGTAATCATAATTTCACGGTCTCCGGGGGGACAAACATGAAAAAATCACTTGCAGCAATCGCACTCGCAGGTTCCATCGCACTCGTCGGCGCAGTTCCGGCCATCGCCACCACATACCCGGCGCCGGGCTCGGATGAACAGGGCCAGGTTGATGACGGCAACATTCAAGAAGGCGAGCAGTTCAACTTTTCCGGCGGCGGATTCGATCCAAACGAACCCATCAATGTCGAAGTTGAGCAGACTGGCGGCCCCCAAGCAATCGGTGGGAGCTTCTCAGGGGTAGCAAGCCTGGCCGTAGCGGCCAAGATTTCTCTGCCTCTCGCACCGCAGACCTTTGCCACCAGGGCTAACGGCAGCGGCACATTCTCTCTGCCGCTGACCATCAACGAGGCCGGGACCTACCGGCTTACCGCCACCGGCGTCAACTCGGGTCACACCGTCACCGCCACGGTAACCGTCAAGGCAGCCACAGGAACGGCCGCAGGTTCAGGCACGGGCGCTGGCCTTGCCAACACCGGCGCCGACTCCAGTCTGGTCCTTTGGTCCTTGGTTGGCGGCGGCGCACTTGCCGCAGGTGTCGCGTCAGTAGTTGTGGTTCGTCGCCGCGCCAAGGCTGACGCAGCCACTGCCTAAGCGCCAGGCGCACTGACAAGCACCAAAGAGGGTGGGTGGCTCTCCGGGAACCCGGAGAGCCACCCACCCTCTGCTTTTGTCCAACAGGGACAGCACCGAGCAGCCGCAACATGCGGTAGTTATATGAAATATGGGGAGACATTGGCGGAGGCGGCGGCTGCAGTTCGATTTCACTGTTCCGTTGCCGCCGTGCCAATCGCTCCCCTATCTCTGGCTCTCCCTATTGGCCCTGACGTCCTGAAACTACAATGGCCCTGAGCAACCTCCGTGCGTGGAGATGGTTCCTGGGGCTCTACTTCGGACTGCTGGCTCTGGTGGGTTTCTGGCCAACACCGGTGGACACGCCGGCGCAGGGCGCGCTGGCCGACGTTCTTTCCTTCCTCCACGTCCGCGGCATTCCGCTGTGGTTCAACTACGGATTTGTGGAGGCAGCAGCAAACGTGATGCTATTCGTGCCTGTGGGATTCACCGCTGCCATGGCGTTTCCAAAAATCCGCTCATGGAAAATCGCGGCCTTAAGCCTATTTACTTCTGCTTGCGTGGAGCTGGGCCAGCTCCTGTTTCTTCACGACCGAGTCGCCAGTCCCTTGGATATTGTCACAAACACGGCTGGGGCGGTCATAGGTATTTTCTTCGCCCGTGCCCGGCGCTAATTGATGAACTCTTTCATCCAGCTCTTCAGGTCTTCGCCGAACTCCGCCCGCTCGGAAGCCAAGGTGATCACGGCCTTCAGGTAGCTGAGCTTGTCTCCGGTGTCGTGGCGGCGGCCCTTGAAGACCACGCCGTACACTCCGGAGCCATCGCCTTCGGCAGCCGCCAGGGTCTGGAGTGCATCGGTCAGCTGGATCTCTCCTCCGCGGCCAGGCCCGGTCTTCTCCAGGACATCAAAAACCGACGGGTGAAGAACGTATCTGCCAATGACGGCCAGGTTGGACGGCGCCTCTTCAACGGAGGGCTTCTCCACCAGGCTATTGACCCGGACGTACTCCTGGCCATCGATGGCGGTGATGTCAGCACAGCCATACGCGCTGATCTGGGACGGATCCACTTCGATCAGCGCAATCACCGAACCGCCGGTCTTGGCCTGAACGTCCATCATGGTGGTGAGGAGCTCGTCCCTCTCATCAATGAGATCGTCACCCAGCAGCACGGCGAACGGCTCCTCTCCCACGTGCTGGCGGGCGCACAGGACTGCATGGCCCAGCCCCTTGGGCTCACCCTGCCGGACATAGTGGATGGGCCCGAGCCCGGAGGCATGCTGCACGGCGTCCAGGCGGGCCGTGTCGCCCTTCATTTCCAGGGTGCGCTCCAAAGCCGGCGCACGGTCAAAATGATCCTCCAGGGACCGTTTGTTGCGGCCCGTAATCATCAGCAGATCCGTCAGGCCGGCCTTCACGGCTTCCTCAACCACGTACTGGATGGCCGGCACATCAACCACCGGCAACATTTCCTTCGGCATCGCCTTGGTGGCGGGCAAGAAGCGCGTGCCCAATCCGGCGGCCGGAATAACTGCTTTTCGAACTGATTTCCCCATAGTCATGATGGAACTTTATAAATCGGCATCGATATTTCAAAATTAGGTTCCGACAACCGGGTTTCGACAGGCTCAACCAGCGGGCTTGGTTTCGACCACCTAGGTTTCGGCAGGCTCAACCAGCGGGCTTGGTTTCGACGATTTCGACAAGCTCAATCAGCGGATCCGTTACCCCTTGAACTGGGGAGCCCGCTTTTCGTGGAAGGCCCGGAAGCCTTCGGCGTAGTCCTCGCTCTTGCAGAGCCGTGCCTGCTCCGCGTTTTCTTCTTCCATGGCTTCCCACAGGCCCAGGCGCTGGTCACGGATGTGGGCCACAAGGTCTTTGCTGGCGTTGAATGCGCCCGTGGCCCCTGTAGCCACCGTGGCCACAATGGCCCTCGTGGAGTCCAGGAGTTCAGCTGCGGGCATGGCCCTGCTGAACAGGCCCTGCGCCACGGCGTCGGCACCGCTCATGAGCTCCGCCGTGTAGATCAGGTCCAGCGTCCGGTGCATGCCCAGCCGTTCAGAGAAGTACCAGTGCCCACCCGAATCCAGCGTGGCCCCCAGCTTGGCGAAGGGCGAGCCGAACTTGGCGTTCTCCGCCACATACACCACGTCGGTGGCCAGAAGCAGCCCCAGGCCCACGCCCAGGCATGCTCCCTGGGCAGCAGCGAAGGTGGGCGCGGGGAAGGCGCTCATCTTCTTCAGCAGCGGCTGCACCAGACCGCCCAGGTACGCCTCGGCGTCGTCGTTCTCCGGCGTCACGCCGGAGATGTCCCGGCCCGCACAGAAGGCGCGACCCTCTCCCCTGAGCAGCAGCGCCCGCACCTCGCCGCGCGAGGCGGCGGCAGCGGCGTCGTCGTATGCGGTTCCCAGGTCTGCGAGCGCCTGCTCGTCCAGAGAGTTCAACTTGTGCGGGGCGTCCAGGACAACCTCGGCGATGCCGTTGGCTATGGAGAGGGAGATCATGCGGGCTCCTTGGTTTCGGGTTTCGACAAGCTCAACCAGCGGTGATTGGGTTTCGACGGTTTCTCGGTTTCGACAAGCTCAACCAGCGGGTTTCGACGGTTTCTCGGTTTCGACAGGCTCAACCAGCGGGTTTCTTTGGTTTCGACAGGCTCAACCAGCGGGGTTTCGACAGGCTCAACCAGCGGGTTTCTTTGGTTTCGACAGGCTCAACCAGCGGGTTTCGACGGGCTCAACCAGCGTTAGACGTCGAAGTCGACGGTGACTTCGGGGCTGGTGGGGTGCGACTGGCACGTCAGCACGTAGCCCTTGTCCAGCTCATCCTGCTCCAGCGCGTAGTTCTCGTCCATGGTCACGGTGCCGGTGACCAGCTTGGCGCGGCACGTCCCGCACACGCCCCCGGCGCACGCGAACGGCACGTCCGGGCGGACCCGCAGGGCCGCGTTCAGGATTGACTCGCGGGCGTGCGTGGGGCTGGTGACATCGCCCTGCAGCCCGTCCAGCTTAAAGGTGATCTTGTACGTCTCCTTGGAGGTGTCCTCCACCACGGGGCGGCCGGCGTTGCCCTCGGGGCGGTCCGGCTTGCCCGAGCTGAAGAGCTCGAAGCGGATGTGCTCCGGCTGCACCCCGCGCTCGGCCAGGGTGTCCCGGCACAGCTGCACCAGCTCGAACGGCCCGCACAGGAACCACTCGTCCACGTCCTCGCTGTGGATGGCTGTGCCCAGCAGCGCCTGCAGCTTCTCGGCGTCGATCCTGCCGGTCATCAAAGGCGCGATCCGCTGCTCACGGGACAGCACGTGGTGCAGCGCCAGCCGGGCCGGGTACTTGTCCTTCAGGTCCGCGAGCTCCTCCAGGAACATCACATCCATGGCGGCCTTGTTGGCGTAGACCAGGTCAAAGCGCGTGTCCGGGTTCGCGGCCAGCAGCGTGCGGGCGATGGCGATCACCGGTGTAATGCCCGACCCGGCCGCAATGGCCACGAAGCTGCCCGGCTCCCCCGCCAGCTCCTCCGGATGGTTCATCGAGTTCATCACGTTCTGCTGGACAGCCTTGCCGTCCCTGCCGTGCTTGGAGACGAATGCACCCATGGGGCTCATGACGTCCAGCTCATCGCCGGCCTTCAGCCCCGCATTCGCCCAGGTGGAGAACAGCCCGCCCAGGTCCTTCTTGATGGCCACCCGGATCTCGCTGCTGCCGTCCGGGAAACCCCGCGGTTCGGCACAGATGGAATAGCTGCGGCGCACCTCGTGCGGCTCGCCGTCCTCATCCGGCAGCGTGGTGCGCAGGGCCACGTACTGGCCCGGCAGGTAGTCGAACTGCCCGGCGAGCTCCGCCGGCACGCCGAAGGTCACCTCGATGGCGTCTTCGGTCAGCCGGCGCACCTCCGTGACGGAGAGGGGGTGGAAGGACGGACGACGGCGGCCTGAGGCCTTCGCCGATTCGGCGGCAGTCTGGCGGACAACGGGCATGGGGTACCTGTTCCTTACAAAACTTTGAAGTAGTCGAACGGTTCCTTGCAGTCCTGGCAGACGTACAGCGCCTTGCACGACGTGGAACCGAAACGGGTGAGCTCCTTGGTGTTCAGCGAGGAACACTGCGGGCATTTCACGGCGAGGCTGAGGCGGACCGGCCCCGAGTGGCCGCCGGCGGCAGCCCTTCCGCTGGGAGGCGCGATGCCGTATTCCTCCAGCTTGGCTTTGCCGGCGTCAGTCATCCAGTCCGTGGTCCACGCCGGCGCGAGCACCAGATCCACCTGGACGCCGGGGTAGCCCTCCCGGTAGAAGGCGGTCTTGAGGTCGTCACGGATGGCGTCCATGGCCGGGCAGCCCGAGTACGTGGGCGTGATGGTGACCCGGACAACGGGCAGGAATCCGCCGTCGCCGGCATCCTGGTCCAGCAGCAGCTCCACGTTGCGCAGGATCCCCAGGTCCTCGATGGTGAGGACGGGGATTTCCGGGTCGCAGACGGTGGCCGCGATGGCCCACACCCTCTCCTCGGCCGTGGCCTTCCTGGCCGCCGCACCTGCGGACTGCACGTACATGTCCACGGCGCTCACCAGCTGGCTCCCGGGTGTTCCCGCGCCAGCACCTGCATTTCGGCGAGCAGGTAGCCCAGGTGCTCGGAATGCTTCCCGCGGCGTCCCCCGCCCAGCGACGACGGCACCTGCGGCACCTCCAGCTCCGCTTCGGCGAGGATCTCGCCGGTGAGGCGGTCAAAGTCGGCCCGCAGGCTGGAAGGCTCGACGGCGGCGCAGGTTTCAGTAAGTCTGGCGGTGAGCTCGTCGTCCTCGAAGAGCTCGTCCACGTAGGGCCAGATCAGTTTGAACGCGTCTGTGATCCGGCGGCGCGATTCCTCGGTGCCCAGAGCGAGCCGGAGCACCCACTGGGCGCTGTGGTCCCGGTGGTAGTCCACTTCCTTGACGGCCTTGGCCGAAATGGCGGCGAGCGTGGCATCCGTGGATTCGGTCAGGCGGCGGTACAGCCCGAACTGGTAGTAGCTCACCACAAACTGGCGGGCGATGGTGACGGCAAAGTCACCGTTCGGCTGCTCAAAGAGGTGCGCGGAACGGAACTCGGGCTCGCGGCGGAAGTAGGCGAGATGGTCCTCGGTCTTGCCCCACGCTCCCCCGGCATAGCTAAGGAAGGAGCGAGCATGGCCCAGCTGGTCCAGGGCGATGTTGCCCAGGGCCACGTCCTCCTCGAGCTCGGGTGCCCGCGAGATCCAGTGGCCCAGGCGCTGGGCCAGAACAAGGGCGTCGTCGCCGAGCCGGAGCGCGAACTCGGCCACGTCCTCTGTTGGCTTGGCGAGGCCGGTGCGGACTTCGAGGGCGATGTCCTCGGGACGGAGGGCGTTGCCCGGGGTGATGCGGGTGGCGGTGTCCCCACCGAAGGCCGTGGGGATTTCAGGTGAGTGGCTCACAGGTGCTTCACGCCTTCGCTCTTGGTGTAGTACGTGGCGTGCCGGTAGTCCTTGCCCTGCGGCGACTCGAAGAACGCGCCCTTGGAGTCAGGATCGCTGGAGGCAATGGCGTCCGCCGGGACAACCCAGATGGACACGCCCTCGTTGCGGCGGGTGTAGAGGTCACGGGCATTGCGCAGGGCCATGGCGGCATCCGGTGCATGCAGGGAACCCGCGTGGACGTGCGAAAGCCCGCGGCTGGACCGGACGAATACTTCCCAGAGCCCCCAGCCGCTCCCGCTGGTTGAGCTTGTCGAAACCCCGCTGGTTGAGCCCGTCGAAACCTCGCTGGTTGAGCCTGTCGAAACCGAGTCGCTGGTACCGCTGGTTGAGCCTGTCGAAACCGAGTCGCTGGTACCGCTGGTTGAGCCTGTCGAAACCGGGCGGGCAGGAACCTGGGTTTCGACAGGCTCAACCAGCGGGGAAGGCTTAACCACCGGGGAGTGCTCAATTTCCGGGTTCATGCTGCGAATTCCTTCCGTGCTTGCTTGCGGGCGTACGCCGCGGCTGCTTCGCGCACCCAGGCGCCGTTCTCGTGTGCTTCGCGGCGGCGTTCCAGCCGCTGCGAGTTGCAGGGGCCGCGGCCGGCCAGGACTTCCTTGAACTCCTCCCAGTCCAGCGGGCCATGCTCCCATTTCCTGGTGCCTTCGTTGAAGCGGATCTGGGTGTCCGGGAGCGTGAGGCCCAGGACCCTGACCTGCTCCACCATCATGCCCACAAAGCGGCTGCGCAGTTCATCGTTGCTGAAGCGCTTGATGTTCCACGCCATGGACTGCTTGGAGTTGGGCGAATCGTCATCCGGCGGACCGAACATCATCAGCGACGGGGCGTACCAGCGGTTCACCGCTTCCTGTGCCATCTGCTTCTGCTCCGGGGTTCCGTTGGAGAGCTCCAGCAGGATCTCGAAACCCTGGCGCTGGTGGAAGGATTCTTCCTTGCACACCCGGACCATGGCCCGGCCGTAGGGGCCGAAGGAGGCGCGGCACAGCGGCACCTGGTTGCAGATGGCGGCGCCGTCCACCATCCAGCCGATCGCTCCCATGTCCGCCCACGTGACCGCAGGGTAGTTGAAGATGGAGGAGTAGCGTGCCTTGCCGGCAATAAGATCGTCCATCATCTGGTCGCGCGGCTGGCCGAGTGTTTCGGCAGCGGAGTACAGGTAGAGACCGTGGCCGGCCTCGTCCTGGACCTTGGCCATCAGGATGGCCTTGCGCTTGAGGCTCGGAGCCCGGGAAATCCAGTTGGCCTCAGGCTGCATGCCGATGATTTCCGAGTGCGCGTGCTGCGAGATCTGGCGCAGGAGGGTCTTGCGGTAGGCCGCCGGCATCCAGTCCCTGGGTTCGATCCGGGAGTCATCCGCCATCACGCGGTCAAAGTTCGCCTGGCCGTCGGCCTCGCGCTGTGCTGCTTCTGCCCGGCGTTCTTCCTGCCGTTCCGGCGTCAGCTCCGCGGGCACTGACTGCAGATTCTGCGATGCCATGGTTGCTCCTATACATAGACCGTGCGTATCTCAATAAGTAATTACCGACCGTTCGTTCAGGATATGCGGACGCCCGGAGATGCGTCAAGCACCGGAAGCCCAGGGAACGGCCGCACGGGCCTACAGCAGTAGCTGTCGTGCCACGGCTATCCCATTGAATGAACATTGACCGGAAAATTTCGGGTGCGGCGAATGGACTGGGCGTAGAGGCTTGACCCGAATTCACCAAAGCGTGACAGGTCTGGAAATGGATCAATACGTCGCCCCGAGTCAATATGAATGCTTTGCCGGGATACGGTGGTTGTGTCAACCTGATCGGAGCCCACTAGGACGGCTTGAACGGTACCCACCTGCGGGCCTTGGTCCCATCAATGTCAGGTCAAGTTCAGGAAGGCCGGGATGGGTCAAGAGTGAAGTTGAGTTATGGAACAGGACCTCGACGAGGATCCCGAGCCGCTCGCGAACCCACAGAAGGCCACCAACCGCGCCATCCGCCAGCTCCAGAGCCTCGGCTACAGCGTCACCATCACCCCAGCCAATGCCTGACGTCGCCTCATACTCCCGTATTAGATCCGAAGGGTTCCCTTGTGCAATGGCGAACGTCATGCAAGAGTGCACGAATAGTGGCGGCGGTTGCACCGAAATCCAGTCCGGACGCTCAGGGGGAAGCATTGAAAACTCGAAAAGTCGGCGCGATCGGCATTTGTGCGGCAATGGCATTGGTAGCGGCATCCGCGCTGCCCGCGCAGGCATCAGCGACGAGCGTCAGCGGCTCGCTCAGCTGCCCCGTAGGTCAGGTCGTGTGGGTATCAGTGGTGACTCAGTACAGCGCACAGGCCACGTTTTTCTCCGGCACCGCCCGGCGCTACACGGACTTCGGCGGCTTTGACCATTCCTTCAACTACGGAACCAGGACAGTAAACTGGAGGGTGGAAAGCGCTGGAAACATCCGGACGGTGACCGACTGGTGCGGAGGGAACGCGAACTTCGCATGACTGAATCCATCGATGCTGAGGTCGCGCGCACACTCAGCACAATTCCAGTTCGTGCGTCTCGCCAAATGACCGCCACCGAGTATCAGTTTCGCGTGAGCGAGATCCTCAACCTTTTTGACATCGATGCAGTGGCCGACGAAACGGGCGTGTATTACGGGGGCGAGGGCGTTGAGCTAGAAGATCAGCCTTTAGTCGCGGCCATTCGCGTACTCATTGGGAGGCGATTCGGCATCCCCGAAGCTCTACAGTAGCCCAACAGTAGGGGTGCTTCGGATCTAGTGTCGCGTTCCTGAAGTTGTGGGACGGTTGACTTTCGCGAGGATCTGTTCCTGGGTCTTGGCCCAGACGAAGGGGCGGCATCGGTCGTTCCAGCCGGTGATGAATTGGCGGGTCTTGGCGCTGAGGCCACTGACGGACTCCCGCGATGCTGGCCGGTCGCTAGTGGGAGCCCTGTCGGGCGAGTGTGGCAGCGGGCCGGTATGAGTCGGTGCCGGTTTCGATGATGGTGCCGTTGAAGGTGAGCCGGTCCACGATCGCGGCGCAGAGTCGCGGATCGGTGAAGGTTTTCGTCCAGCCGGAAAAGGATTCATTGGAGGCTATCGCGACGGAGTTCTTCTCTTCCCGTTCGGTGAGGACCTGGAAGAGGAGCTCGGCGCCGCGTCGGTCCAGTTCCATATAACCGAGCTCATCGATCTATGCGGCCGTAGCGGGCGATGGTCTTGGCCAGCATCTTTTCGTCGGCGGCTTCGACGAGTTCGTTAACGAGCCGGGTGGCCAGGGTGTATTTGACGCGGTAGCCCTTCTCGGCCGCGGCGGTGCCGAGGCCGATGAGCAGGTGGGACTTCCCTGTCCCGGAATCACGAATCAGGCATAGGGGCGATCCCTTGCGGATCCAGTCCCCGGTGGCCAGAGTGTGGACCGTGGCCGGGTTGATATTCGGGTTCGCGTCGAAATCGAAATCCCCGAGCCACTTGTCCCGCGGGAAGCCGGCCGCGTTGACGCGGCGGATCGAGGAGCGACGGTCCCGGTCATCACACTCTGCCAGAAGCAGTTCGGCCAGGAAGCCTTGGTAAGAGAGTTGTTCCTTCGCTGCGACGGTAAGGGCTTCATCGAGCACGGCCCGGATCGTGGGCAGGCGGAGCCGGCGGCAGGCCTGGTCCACGGCAGCGACGGCGGCCTGCTCGGTCAGGCCGCGCCGCCGGCGCAGCGTCGGGGTAATGGTGGCGGCCGATGCGGTGGGGCTCATGAAATGTTCTCCTTCGAGGCTGTGGCTGTTGCTGTTGCTGTTGAGTCTTCGGTGCGTTTGGCCAGCAGCTCGTCATAGACACCGATCGACGGAAGCGGACGCGTGTCCGGCGGCAGCCCAGCGATGACCGCGGCGGGATCCATGAGCCGGCGCTGGGTGAGACTGACATATTCATACAGGCCAGTCCTAGTGTTAATTGCTGCCGCTGGGAGCCTCCCCGTTGAATCCTGCGCGGTTTTCTGCGCGGCCTCTCCGTCCGGCTCCGCGGCGCCTAGTGGCCCGTGCGTGTTAAGTTGAACCGTGGGGGGATCGTCCCGATCCGACACACCAGCCGGAAAGAGCCAACACCGTGGAATCGCCTTCACCAGTCCGAATCCTGACCGTCTGCACGGGCAACATCTGCCGCTCCCCGGTGGCGGAACGGCTCCTGCAGGCCGGCCTGGACCAGGTACTGCCGCACGGCTTCCACGTATCGAGCGCGGGCACCCGGGCCATGGTGGGGGATCCCATCCAGCCGCTGTCCGCGGACATCATCCGCACCTTCGGCGGCAGCGCCCACGGATTTGCCGCCCGCCAGCTGACCGGGGAGATTCTCGGCGACATTGACATTGTCCTGACCATGACCACCGGGCACCGCGGCGAAGTGCTCCAGCTGGACGCTTCCCTGCTCAAGCGCACGTTCACCATCCGCGAGTTCGCGCGGATGCTGGACGTCCTGGAGGAGCGTGACGCACTGCAGCACCACGCCGGCACCGCGCAGTCTCCGCACAATGGCGAACTGTGGCGCGGTCTGCCTGCCCGGGCCGCCTCCGTGCGGCACCTGGCGCTGGCGGGTGAGGCGGCGGACAACGACGTCATTGACCCGTACCGACGCAGCAAGAAACACTACCGCCAGATGGAAGACGAACTGGCCCCCGCAATCATCTCCATCCTGCGTTACGCCCGGCTGAACGCTGCCCCGGAAAGCTGACCGCACCGCCGTCGGACGTGGGTGCCGCAATCAGGTGGTTTTTCCGCGGAGTCCCCCATTGTTTCCCCAGGTTTTGGTGGTAGCGTCCGATCATGGTGGCGCCGCCGGATCCGGAGGGAACAGTTCCCGGCGAGCACCTTGCCCGGGGCAGGAACGGCAGGCTCTATTCCGCCGTCAAAGTGCTGCTGGGAATGGTTCTCCTGACCCTGGTGGTGACCGGCGGCTATTTCTACAACCTGGGCCGGATTTTCGATTCGCAGGCCACCATCATTGAAAATGCGCTGCCCACGCCCGCTGCCAACCCCGGACCGGTGCCGGCCGCCAGCCCCACGGCGACGCCCACCTTCCTCGCGCCCTCCGGCCCCATGAACATCCTGGTGCTGGGCAGCGACAGCCGCGTTGGCGCCCAACAGATCGCAGCCGAAGCTGCTGAGAACGGGGGTGTGGCCGACCAGCGCGCGGACACCATCATGCTCCTGCACTTCCCCGCGGACCGCCGGAACGTCTACGGCATCTCCATCATGCGCGATCTCTGGGTGGACATTCCCGGCTATGGACAATCCAAGGTCAATGCGAGCCTGGCCATCGGCGGGGTGCCGCTGGTGGTGCAGACCGTGGAGGCCCTCCTCAGCCAGCATGTCGACCACGTGGTGATACTCGACTTCGAGGGCTTCAAGGGCCTCACGGACGCGCTGGGCGGCGTTGAAATGGACGTTGAGGCGCCGTTCTCGTCCCTTCATGAAAACGTGCACTTCAAGAAGGGCCGGAACCTGCTCAACGGGTCACAGGCGCTGGAGTTCGTCCGCGAGCGCTACGCCTTTCCCGACGGCGACTACCAACGGGTCCGCAACCAGCAGAAGTTCCTGAAAGCGGTGCTGGGTAAAAGCCTCAGAGCCGGAACACTGGCCAATCCATTCACCCTGCACAATGCGGTCAGCTCGATCGCACCGTTCATCAGCGTGGACAAAGGTCTCAACGCAGCCACGTTGGGCGGACTTGCCTTCAGCCTCCGCGGGCTTGGAGCCGGCGACGCCGTGTTCTTCACCCTGCCCACCGCAGGCACAGGATTCGCCACGGACGGACAGTCCATTGTCCTGCCAGACCCCGCCGCCATCGCCGCGGTGGCCGCAGCCCTGACGGCGGACACCCTGGGCAAGCACATCACGGCCAACAAGCTCCAGGACGGGAACTGACGTTTTCCTCCGGCACAACGCCCTATATTGACGCCTGCGGACTGAGCTGACTTCACCCCATCGATACCGTAGCCTTTCACTGAGCGGTATCGAAGGCGGACTCCATCCGTTGAATTTGTCCGTCCGGCATGCCCCTGGCCTGAGCCTCCTTGCGCCAGTTCCGGGTGGCAGATTCCACTCCCGAGATGATGCTGCTGGCCTTGGCATCACTGAGGCGGTAATAGCCAGAGGTGGACAGCAGTAGTTCCAGATCCGCCGCGTCATCGCCATACCCGACGGTGGTGCTCATCTTGGATGGCGAATCGGGGTTAGGGTTCAGGTCGTACGCCGGGGACAGCGCCCACCCGCTTACTGCACGCAGAGACCCGTGGTTGCGCAGATGGTCATCGGTGTTTCCGGTGAGGATGGAGAACGCAACTCGCCGGAAAAGTCCCTCCAGGTCGCGCCCGGCGCCGCTGGAGTGCTGTTCGATGACGTCGACGATGTCCAGATAGCTGTGCTGCTCACCGTCCGCAGCTTCCAGCATCGTCAATGCACTGGAGAACCCGATGCGCCGGCTTCCCTTGCGGTCGAACCGTTCCACAATGAGCGCCTTCCGCGGCCCGGCGTCAACCAGATACGTGGCGGCGACATGGATGCCGCATTTCGCCGCCAGCTCCATTTCGAGCGACTCCCAGCCGATGACATCCCATTCATCGCTGCCTTTTCGGGGGAACTTGGCAATGGCGAGGCCCCCGCTGGAGGTTGTCACGGCGGCCTTCGGCCGTGCGCCGCCCAGGGATCCGCCGGCATCGATGAGATCTTTGATGTCGCGGTCCAAAGGCAATTCAGCATCAAGCTTGTCCACTGCCCCCAGGAGCCGAGCAACGTCCATCAGTTTCGGAACAGCTCCGTGGTGCGATGAGAGAAATTTTCCAGACCCGGGGTCCCGGTAGCGCAGCGCCCCCTGTCGCACATCGTCACGGACGCCGAGGAGAAAGTCGGCGCCAAGGAGCTCCCTGGGTGTGGACCCGGCTTCCGTGGCGCGCTCCCGTTCTTCCCGGCGCAGCAGGTTCTGACCCCAGCGATCGGGGCCGCTGTCGGAGAACGCATTGAAGATCGTCAGGCGGGCATCGGTCTGGAAAACGCCGGTTGACCGAGGCAGCGCCGGATCGAGGTCGTATGATCCAGGATGGGCCAGGTAGGCACCGGTGTATCTGAACGTGGCGCTTTGCTTTCGCCGCACGTGGAATCACAGCGTTCCGGCAGGATGTCCGTGCCGTCCAACTGAACGGTGACCTCAATCGCCTCACGGGCACTCATTGCTTATCCTGGCGGACTCGGCGAGGGAGAATCTCGTCCGCGCGGAGCTTGCCGACGTCGGTGGCGTATGGATCCACAGACGCGACGAACGCATCGAGGACACCTAGAGCACGCGTGACCCGCAGCAGATTCTCGGCACTCGTCCCGCCGGTTCCGTTCTCCAGCGCGCTGAGCGTCCCGCGTGAAATGCCTGCCCGGTCTGCGAGCTGCTCCGAGGTGATCCGCAGCAACCTCCTGGAAGTACTGATGTGTTCGCCCAGCTGATTCAGAGCGCGTGCTATCGGGATAGGTGTCCTGGCCATGACAATCCTTTAGTGTCCGTTATTCTGAACGCTATGTACGTTAGTGATCAGTATAACCAACACTATTATCCCAGGGACCCGTTACTAGAACATCTCGGAACCCCCGAAGGTCCCTGGCGGTTCATGCCCGGCTCACCTGACGTTTACCGCAGGGCGCCAGAGTAGGAGCCATGACTGACATTTCGCGCCGCAGCATTGTGAAGAGCTCCCTCGCCGCCATGGCCCTGGCCGGCGGCCTCAACGCCGTAGGCGCCGCCGCGGCCTCAGCAGCCGCCACGGGGGCAGCAGGCGCGGCGCGACCTGCCGCGGTCCCGCTGGTCCGCAAGCGGCTCACCCTGCCCAGCGGCATGGCCACCGGGGACGTCACCTCGGACTCGGCCGTGCTGTGGTCCCGCGCCTCCGGCCCCGGCCGCCTGACCGCCAGGCTGCAGGCCGTGGACGACGCCGGCGAGGTGCTGCGCGGACGCTACGGTTTCAGCCGCACCATCCGCGGCCCGCAGGCCACCCAGGGCAGCGACTTCACCGCCAAGATCCACGCGGACAAGCTGCCGGCCAACACCCGCTTTGCCCTGGAACTCAGCTTCGACGACGGCGACGGCGCGGCCGGCGAGTCCGTGAAAGGCTCCTTCCGCACCGCACCGGACGCCAACGGCGGCGGCCGCGGGAAAGGCGAGGGGCGCTTCCGCGGGGACTCGCCGTCGTCGTCCTCCCAGAGCTTCGTCTGGAGCGGCGACACCGCCGGCCAGGGCTGGGGCATCAACGAGGAAATCGGCGGCATGCGCGGCTACCGCGCCATGCACAGCACCCGCCCGGACTTCTTCATCCACTCCGGCGACACCATCTACGCCGACGGCCCCATCGCCGCCGCTGTTGCGGAGAAGGACGGCCGGATCTGGAAGAACCTGGTCACCGAGGAAGTCTCCAAGGTGGCCGAGACACTCAAGGAGTTCCGGGGTCGGCACCGCTACAACTCCATGGACGCCAACATGCGCGCCATGTTCGCCGACGTCCCGGTGATCGCCCAGTGGGACGACCACGAGACGCACAACAACTGGTACCCCGGCCAGATCATCGACGACTCCCGCTACACCGTCCGGGACGTGAACGTCCTCGCCGCCCGCGGCCGGCAGGCGTGGCAGGAGAACATGCCCATCGCGGACAGCTCGGCACTGTGGCGCCCGGGAACGTTCGACGGCGGGCAGCACCAGCCGGCGCGGATCTACCGGAAGATTTCACGCGGCCCGCAGCTGGACATCTTCTGCCTGGACATGCGCACCTTCAAATCCCCGAACACGGACGGCAAGGAACCCTACGCAACCAGCATCCTGGGCCAGGAGCAGGTGGACTGGCTGGTCGGCGAGGTCCGGAAGTCCAAGGCCACGTGGAAGGTCATCGCCGCCGACCTTCCCCTGGGGATCGTCGTCCCGGACGGGCCGGTGAACCAGGAGAGCCTTTCCAACCGGGAGCCTGGCGCGCCGCTGGGCCGCGAACTGGAAATCGCCGGCGTCCTCAGCGCGTTCAAGCGGAACCGGGTGAAAAACGTGGTGTGGCTGACCGCCGATGTGCACTACTGCGCAGCCCATCATTACTCCCCCGAGCGCGCAGCTTTCACGGACTTCGATCCGTTCTGGGAATTCGTGGCCGGCCCCATTGCCGCCGGCTCCTTCGGCCCCAACGCAATGGACGGGACCTTCGGCCCGGAGGTGGTCTTCTCGAAGGCCGGCCGCTTCGCCGGCGAATCCCCGCGCGACGGCGAAAACCAGTTCTTCGGGCACGTGGAACTGGGCGCGGACAACTCATTCACCGCGAGCCTGCGGAATGCCAACGGAGCCGTACTGTTCTCCAAGGTGCTGACGCCGGAGGTGTAGCCGCGTATCCGGTGGTGCTGGCTTACGCTGCGACTGCTACCGGGGCTGCCGGCCCGGCCGGAACTGCAATCTCTGCGGGAGCTGCAAGTTCTTCTGGCGCCAGGAGGCTGAGCTGGCAGTCGGCCTGCTGCGGATCAACCGACGCGGGCAGGTGGTGTGATGCGCAGCAGGCGCGGAGCTGCTCGAGGGCGGAAGGCTCCACCCTCGCTTGGCTCACATCGACCACGAGCCTGAGGCCCTGCCTGAGGTGGTTGGCGCGCTTCATCACCACATAAAGGGCCTGAAGGCTCTGGGCCGTCACATGGCCCTGGGCGGCCACCTGGGCCTCACCGCAGTCCAGATCTACCCGGACCAGAACACGAAGCTTGTTGTTCAAGTACTTCTCCCGTCAAGCACGGCCGCGACGCTGCGACCGGATATAACTTTAGCCCGGAATGTGACGTACGCAACAGTGGACGCGAATATTTCGCAACCCGGCCCGCTGCCCCGGCTACCCCAGTAGCGAACGCCGGCTCTATTGTCGGTGCAGCTCTATATATTGAATCCATGACCCAGACTCCGCTGCAGCACTCCGCCAACACCTCCGCCGCTGCCCCCGCATCCCCGCCCGTTGCCAAAAAGGTGCCCACCGAACGCACGCACCACGGCGACACTTTTGTGGACAACTACGAATGGCTGCGCGCGAAGGAATCCGCGGACGTGGTGGAGCACCTCAAGGCCGAGAACGCCTACCAGGAGGCTGTCACGGCGCACCAGGAACCGCTCCGCGAAGCCATTTTCCAGGAGATCAAGGGACGCACCCAGGAGACCGACCTCTCCGTACCAAACCGCAAGGACGGCTGGTGGTACTACACCCGTTCGGCGGAGGGCAAGGAATACGGCATCCAGTGCCGCGTCCGCGCCCGGAACACGGGCGACCCCGTGGCCGACTGGACTCCCCCCGCGGTTAAGGCCGGCGTCGAAATCCCCGGTGAGGAAGTCCTGCTTGACGGCAATGTGGAAGCCGAAGGCAAGCCGTTCTTCTCCGTGGGCGGTTCCGCCGTGACCGTGGACGGGAACCTGTACTCCTACGCCGTGGACAACGCCGGCGACGAACGCTTCACCCTGCGCATGAAGGACCTCCGCACCGGCGAAATGCTTCCCGATGTGATCGAGAACGTCTTCTACGGCATCTCCTTCTCCCCCGACGGCACGCGGATCTTCTACACCGTGGTGGACGACGCCTGGCGGCCGTATCAGGTGAAGTCCCATGTGCTGGGCACGCCCGTCACCGAGGATGAGCTGATTTACCAGGAAGACGACGTCGCCATGTGGCTGGGGTTCGAGATCTCCGCGGATCGGCGCCACCTGGTGCTGAGCATCGGCTGCTCCGAGTTCAGCGAAACGCGGCTGCTGCGCTTTGACGCGTACGACGCCGGGCTGACCACCGTGATTTTGCGCGACGAACACGTCCTCTACGAGGCCGAGCCGTTCCTCTTGGACGGGCTTGACGGGCAGAGGGCCGAGGCCATCCTGCTGACCCACAACCGTGGCGCCATCAACTCCATGGTCTCGCTGGCGGACCCGGCAGAACTCGCCAAGCCGCTGGCCGAGCAGCACTGGACCACCGTCGTCGAACATTCCGACGACGTCCGCGTCAACGGTGCGGGGGTCACCTCCACGCACCTGATCGTCTCGGTCCGCAAGGACACCATTGAGCGCGTCCAGGTGCTTCCGCTGGCCGGGCTGGGAACGCCTTCGCAGGGCGGGCCCGTGGAGCCGGCGTTCGACGAGGAGCTGTACACGGCGGGTGTGGCGGGCTCCGACTACGAGGCTCCGGTGATCCGGATGGGCTACACCTCCTACTTCACGCCGTCGCGCGTGTACGACTTCGTGCTGCCTACTCCGGCGCAGCCCGCCGGCGAGCTCCTGCTCCGCAAGGAAAGCCCCGTGCTGGGCGGTTACTCGGCCGCAGACTACGTGGCCACCCGCGAATGGGCCGAGGCTGCCGACGGCACGCGTATCCCGCTGTCCGTGCTGCGGCACGCCTCCGTTGCACGCGACTCCACCGCGGCGGGGCTGGTGTACGGCTACGGCTCCTACGAGCTGAGCATGGATCCGGGCTTCGGCATTCCAAGGCTCTCGCTGCTGGACCGCGGCATCGTGTTCGTGATAGCGCACATCCGGGGCGGCGGCGAACTGGGCCGGCACTGGTACGAGGACGGCAAGAAGCTCCACAAGAAGAACACGTTCGCGGACTTCGTGGCCGCCACCGACTGGCTTGCGCAGTCCGGCTGGGTCTCACCGGACCGCATTGCGGCCATGGGCGGCTCGGCCGGCGGCCTGCTGGTGGGTGCCGTGGCCAACCTTGCCCCGGAGAAGTACGCGGCGATTGTGGCTGCCGTGCCGTTTGTTGATGCGCTGACCACCATCCTGGACCCGGAGCTGCCGCTGTCCGCGCTGGAGTGGGAGGAATGGGGCAACCCCATCACGGACCCCGAAGTGTACGAGTACATGAAGTCCTACACGCCCTACGAGAACATCCGCGCGGTCAGGTACCCGAAGATCGCGGCCGTTACCTCGTTTAATGACACGCGGGTGCTCTACGTGGAGCCCGCCAAGTGGGTGCAGGTTCTGCGGTCCGCCACCACGGGATCCGAGCCGATCATAATGAAGATCGAGATGGACGGCGGCCACGGCGGCGCCTCCGGCCGGTACGTGCAGTGGCGCGAACGGGCGTGGGACTACGCGTTCGTCGCCGACTCTCTGGGTGCGGTGGAGCTCCTGCCCGGTGCCGGCCTCGCTGGTTGAGCTTGTCCAAACCCCTAGTGGTTGAGCCCGTCCAAACCCCCGCTGGTTGAGCCTGCCCAAACCCCCGCTGGTTGAGCTTGTCGAAACCGCGTGAGTCAAACAAAAGCCCCGCTGGTTGAGCTTGTCGAAACCGCGTGAGTCAAACAAAAGCCCCGCTGGTTGAGCTTGTCGAAACCGCGTGAGTCAAACAAAAGCACCGCTGGTTGAGCTTGTCGAAACCGCGTGAGTCAAACAAAAGCCCCGCTGGTTGAGCTTGTCGAAACCGCGTGAGTCAAACAAAAGCCCCGCTGGTTGAGCTTGTCGAAACCGCGTGAGTCAAACAGAAGCCCCGCTGGTTGAGCTTGTCGAAACCGCTTGAGTCAAACAAAAGCCCCGCTGGTTGAGCTTGTCGAAACCGCGTGAGTCAAACAAAAGCCCCGCTGGTTGAGCTTGTCGAAACCGCGTGAGTCAAACAAAAGCCCCGCTGGTTGAGCTTGTCGAAACCAACCCCGGTTTTATCCACATAGGCGCCTGCGTTACTTGCTGGCTGTGCCCCCGGACGAAATGCTCAGTGGATGCCACATGTTTATATGCTTCGATGCTCGGACGGCTCCTACTACGTCGGCAGCACAAGAAATCTTGAAATCAGGCTTGCCCAACACGAGACAGGAGAAGGAGCGGCATACACGCGGCGTCGGCGCCCAGTTGAGTTGGTATGGGCAGAGGAACGCGACCGCATCGATGAGGCATATGCCAGGGAGAAACAGATACAGGGGTGGAGCCGAGCCAAGCGCGAAGCCCTGATTGCGGGGAGCTACGAGTCATTGCCAGCGCTGTCATCAAGCAAATCCAGGCCAATGCCCGGCGCCGGCGGTTGACACCGGACGCTCGGTTTCGACAAGCTCAACCAGCGGACCGGCTCGGTTTCGACAAGCTCGGTTTCGACAAGCTCAACCAGCGGATGGCTCGGTTTCGACAAGCTCAACCAGCGGACCGGCTCGGTTTCGACAAGCTCAACCAGCGGACGCTCGGTTTCGACAAGCTCAACCAGCGGACGGCTCGGTTTCGACAAGCTCTACCAGCGGACCGGGATCAACCAGCGGTAGCCCGGAGCACGGCGAAGTATCCCGGGATGAGTTCCGCCTGGGTGGCGGATTTCATGGGGACTGTTTCGATCGTCGTCGGACCGTCCTCAATGACGTCCCAGTGGGAGGCGGGGAACGCCTTTTCGCGTTGCGCCGCCCCGAAACGGCCGGGCATGGGCAGCCCGCGGATGGCGGCCTCCAAAGGCGCAGGAATCTTCCGAGGCGTTGCGCCTAGGTGACTGACATATTCCACAGCATTCCCTGGAAAGTTGGTCTCGACCAGGAAGATCCGCCCCCTGGATCCCATCAAGGGCCGCAGATTCCGGGCCAGCGCAGCCTGGTCGGACCTGTCCAGGACGTGCAGCACACCGCGGATGAAGATATTGGCTTCATTGCCTCCGCCTGCCGCCGCGAGGGCCGCCGCCACAGGTGCTCCCGCACCGCTGGCGGTCATGTCGCACACCAGATAAGACACATTGTCCGGCTCGTCCGGCGTGCGAGAGTCGAAGTCCTTACGTGCCCGCGCAACGGCATTCGCGGACACATCCACGCCCAGAACGTGGGGGAAGTACCTGGCCAGCCGGCGGCTGAAGGTGCCGTTGCCGCAGCCCACATCGATGATGGGAAGTTCCGGGTCCAAGTGCGTCTTCAGCGCCTGCACGTACCCCAGCATTTCGTGGTCATCCCCGGAGTCCCACAGCACCTCGCCCCGGGCACCGGTGGTCTGCACCTTGCCCCAGTACTGGTCCCAGGCCGCCAGCGGATCCTTGGGCGCAGCCGCGGAGAGCCGCACCAGCTTGGGGATAATCAGGTACTTTTTTAGCGCCGCGAACACGTGGATCACTTCGGGGACACAAGCCAGGACAGGGCCTCGCGTTCGGAGGTGAAGAACTTTGTGGGGCACGGCAGCTTGTTGATCCCCAGGATGAAGTTGGCGATCACCCGGTCCACCGGGGAGGCACCCAGCAATGCGATCCTCGATGCCTGGCACGGCCTGCCGAACACGGCACGTGCTCCGCGGCTGACATCTGCGGTGGTGGCCATGTCCACCACCATGGGGTGCCGGTCTTCCCCGCAGAGCAGGTTGACCTGGGCCATGGCGGTCTCCGCGTCGGCCTCCGAGATGCTGGCGTCCCGGAGCCAGGTCAGGCGGAGATATCCGGCCGGGTCCAGCTCTAAATCAAACAGCGCCGCGTCAGGACTCTGGCCGCTTTCATTGGCATTCACAATTGCATCCTCTGCGATGGCTGGTGGAACACGTATCAAGGTACAGGCTGCCGACTTCACACCTCAACGCATCTCGGAGCCGAACGCAACTAAGTAGCATGGATCGCTGATAGGGTGAGTCCAAAATCGTGGGTGGCTGCACTCGTGCGCCCACCATGTCAGGGGGCGTTGTGGGTCAACTCGGGACGGATACGCCGTCGGCTCTGCGTGTGGCAATGGTCGCGGACCCGGATCCTCTGAGGCTGGCTGACACAGCCGCAGTGCTCGCCCATGCCGGATTCTCGGTTGTCACCACCCAGGACGGCGCTGAACTGGCCGGTCTAATGAAAAGCCACCGTCCCGCCGTCGTGGTCCTGGACAGTTCCCTCAGCCACAGCCATACGGGCACAGGCACCCCGGTACTGCTCCTCGTGGACCTGGACAAGCCATTCCGGCTCGCTGAAATTGCCGCGTGGGGCATCTCCGACTACATCGCCAAGCCTCCCGCCGCGAAAGAGCTGGTCCACCGGGTGAAGTCGCTCACCGGCCGCGCCGGGGGACGGCGGCGCACCAGGTCAGCCGCAGAAGCCCTCCGGGAGAGCCTCCGGAACGTTTCCGCGGCCATCCGCGCCACCAACGATCCGCAACTGATCGCAGAGCACCTGGTGAACGGCTTCGGGGCATCCTTTGGCGCGGACAGGGTCTGGTTCAGTACCTTCCGGGATGACCGCGTCCCCATGATCAGGGCGCAATGGCGCCGGCCCGGCCTATCCAAGCTTCCATCGCGCCTTGGGCTGCTAGAGGACCGCGCCCACCGGGTCGCCAACCGCCTGTGGCAGCAGGCCGAGGTGCTGACCATCGTTGACCATCAGGAACACTACGCGCCCTTCGCCCAGGAACTGCAGAGCTGGAGCGGAGAGCCGAACCCCCGGGCCTCGGTGGTGGTTCCGGTAGGCGAGGGGGATTCCGCCCTCGGAGTCATCTGGATCGGCCACGTTGACGAGCCGCGCGAGTGGACGCGCGCCGAAATCTCACTGATCCAGCACGTTGCGGGCAATGTGGCACACGGCCTGATCCAGGGTCACCTCATCAGCGCCCAGCAGCAGGTGCTCCAGCAGCTGCGGCAACTCGACAAAGCCAAAACGGACTTCCTGGCCAATGTGAACCACGAGCTCAGGACCCCATTGACCTCCATCACGGCCTATCTGGACATGATCCGGGACGGCACCGGCGGCCCGGTGCCCGAGGGTATTGCGGGCATGGTGGAAATCATCTCGCGGAATTCAGACCGGTTACGCCGCCTCATCGAGGACCTGCTGACAGTCTCGAAGCAGGATGGGGCCACCACTCTCAACCTGACCCAGGTGGACATCGGACAACTGCTGGAGATCGTCGTTGCCACACTCCGGCCGCTCGCAGATTCCCGGGGCGTTGCCATCAGCTTCGCCGACGACGCCGAGGACCTGAAAATCAGCGCCGATGAACGCCAGCTCGAACAGGTCTTTACGAACATCATCGCCAACGCCATCAAATTCACCCCCGACGGCGGCCGGGTCACCATCACGGGCGCGGCTGAAACGGACGCGGACGGCCACCCTGGATTGCTGGTACAGGTGCAGGACACGGGCTGCGGCATCCCCGAGGCGGAACTCCAGCAGGTCTTCAACCGCTTCTTCCGCGCCTCCAATGCCTCCTCCGCGGCCATTCCGGGCAGCGGCCTGGGCCTGGCCATTGCCCACGACATCATGAGCCGCCACTCCGGCCAGCTTGAGCTCACCTCCACGCTGGGAACAGGAACTACGGTGTCGGCCCGCCTGCCGCGGGCAGGCCCTTAAGAAAGATTGCCCCCGGACCTGTGGTCCGGGGGCAATCTTTACATCACGCTGATTGTGGCAGCCAACCTTAGTTGGGCCACCAACCGATCTGCGTGTAGTAGACGGTGGAGGTGCTGACAGCCGTGTCCTTGGCCGGTGCGGCATTGGCAGGAGCAGCGAATCCTGCAACAGCCAGGATGC